>CAXUIU010000159.1:322-8717 GCA_964250955.1 uncultured Chthoniobacterales bacterium
GGCGTCGGCAGGCTTGGTCTGGCTGTTCGTCGCGCGCACGACGCACTGGGGCGACACGCTGCGGTTCCCCTTCACCCTCGCTTTTGCCGCGCACGCGGGGATGATCGCGCTCGCCCACCTGCGCGACGGCAACCGCCGGCCGGCGGGTGGGCGCGTCGTCGCCGAGGCCGCGGCCATCGCGGGCGCGCTGGTGCTCGTGCCGTGCGTGGTTATCGGAACCCACGGCGGCAGTATCGGGTGGTGGCAACTCGGCGTCGGGGCCGCGGTGTTGACGGCCGCCACGGCGGTCTTCGCGCGGTGGCAGGACCGCATGGAGGATTGTCCGACGGACGGGGCGCGGTGGCTGCGCCAGGGAGCGTTGGGCGCCCTGTCGTCGCTGTTCGGACTGGGCGTGCTCTTCGCCTGAGAAAACCCGTGCAAACCGAGCTTCTTCCACCCGGTCCCGACGCGTCGAGCGGCGATGACCACTGGGCCGCGCACGCGGGGGGCGAGATCCTGGCGCGGGTGTCGTTGTGGCACCGCCGAGTGCCGGCCTGGCCGGGCGAGCGCCTCGGCATCATCGGGCACTACACTGCCTCTGACCCGGAAGCGGGCCAGGTCATTCTCCGGCGGGCCTGCGCGGAACTCGCCGCCGCCGGCTGCACGCTCGCGGTGGGTCCGATGGACGGCGACACCTGGCACCACTACCGGTTCGTCACGGAGCGGGGGGACGCGGAGCCGTTTTTCCTGGAACCGTGGCAGCCGCCCGGGTGGACGGAACACTGGACCGCCGCGGGGTTCGGGACGCTCGCGGAATACTTCTCGACCCTCAACGACAATCTGGCCCGCGCCGACGACGACCCGCGCCAGCGGGACGCTCTCCGGCGCGTGGAAGCGGCGGGCGTGCGGACGCGGGCGCTCGCACCGAGGAGTTGGGACGACGAGTTGCGCAAAATCTACGCGGTGGCGGCGGTCAGCTTCCGGGCGAACTTCCTCTACAGCCCGCTGGCGGAGGCAGATTTCCTCGCGTTGTACGCGCCGCTGAAGAACGTCGTGCGACCTGAACTGGTGTGGATCGCCGAGGACGCGGACGGGAAGCCGGTGGGGTTTGTCTTGGGGTTGCCGGACATGCTCGACCCGGTGCGTGCGACGTTCATCGTCAAGACGGTGGCGGTGCTGCCCGCGGTGGCGGGGATTGGGCTGGGCCGCGTGCTGGTGGATGCCCTGCACGCCGCGGCGCGCGGGCTCGGCTACCGCCGGGGCCATCCACGCCCTCATGCACGACGACAACGCCTCGCGGCACCTCAGCGCGCGCTTCGGCTCGCGGCCGTTGCGGCGCTACGCGCTCTTTTCCCGCCGCCTGCCGTGAACCTCGCCGCCCTCCTCGCCGAACGCGCCGCCGAACACCCCGGCGCGACGGCCCTGCGCGCGGTGGAACGCGGGCGCGAACGCGTCGTCACGTACGCGGAACTGGCCGACCGATCCGCGCGCGGGGCGGGCTGGCTGCACGCGCTCGGGCTGCACGCGGGGGACACCGTGCTGGTCTTCCAGCCGGTGTCAGTCGAGCTGTACGTGCTCTTGCTGGCGGTCTTCCGGGCAGGAGCGGCGGCGATGTTCGTGGACCCGTCCGCGGGTTTGTCGCACCTGGCGCGTTGCTGCGAGTTGGGGAAGCCCGCGATCTTCGTCGGGCCGCAGCGCGCGCAGGTCCTTCGCTGGTGCAGCGGCGCGTTGCGGCGGATCGGGCGCTCCGTCGTCACGGGTGACGGGTGGCTCCCCTGTCCGGGCGCGGCGCGCTGGCGGGAGGGTCGGAGCCATCCGCCGGACACGGAGATCGCGCCGGTGTCGATGGACACGCCGGCGCTGCTGACTTTTACCAGCGGTTCCACCGGGCAGCCCAAGGCGGCGGTGCGCACCCACGGGTTCCTGCGCGCGCAACACCGCGCGCTCGTGGAGACGCTCGCCCTGCGTCCGGGCGAAACGGACCTGACGACGCTGCCCATCTTCGTGCTGGCCAACCTCGCCAGCGGGGTCGCCAGCGTGTTGCCCAACGCGGACCTGCGCCGGCCCGGGCAGATCGCCGTCCCGCCGGTGGCGCGCCAGATTGCGCGGGCAAGACCGACGCGAACCGCGGCTTCGCCGGCGTTATTGGAACGCCTTCTCGACGCCGGCGTGGCGCTCGATGGTCTCCGGCGGATCGACACGGGCGGTGCGCCGGTGTTCCCGGCGTTGTTGATCCGCTTGAGGGTCGCCGCGCCGGCGGCGGAGATCGCGGCCGTCTACGGTTCCACGGAAGCGGAACCGATGGCGCACCTCGCTGACCGCGACATCGCCGCCGCCGACCTGGACGCGATGCGGGCGGGGACGGGTCTCTTGGCGGGCACGCCGGTGACCGCGGTGCGGCTGCGGGTGGTGGCGGACCGTTGGGGGACGCCGCTGGGCACGCTGCGCGCGGAGGAGTTCGCGCGGATGACTTGTGGTCCTGAAGAAGCGGGCGAGATCGTGGTGACCGGCCTGCACGTCCTCAAAGGCTACCTGCACGGCACGGGCGACGCGGAGACGAAGTTCCGCGTCGGAGACGAGACGTGGCACCGCACGGGGGACGCCGGCCGACTGGACGCGCGGGGGCGGCGGTGGCTGCTGGGACGATGCGCGGCAACCGTGTCCGACGCGCGCGGCGTGCAGTATCCGTTGGCGGTCGAGGGAGCGGCGCGATTGTTCCTGCCGTCGATCCGGCAGTGCGCGTTCGTGGGCTGGAAGGGACGGCGCGTTTTGTTGGTGGAAACGGACGGGCGGTTGACCGGAGCGGAAGCCGCGCGCCTGCGCACGTCGCTGGCGTGGTCGCATTTGGACGAGGTCCGGCCGGTGCGGCGGGTTCCCGTGGACCGCCGCCACCAGGCAAAGGTGGATTACGTTCGCCTGACCAAACTACTGCGCTGATTTGCTCTGACCGTAATAGGCGTTTGCGCCGTGTTTGCGCTGGTAGTGCTTGTCCAAAAGGTGCGCGCTGACGGGTTGGGCGTCCGGGTTGAGTTGCAAGGTTTTCAGCGCCATCTCGGCGACGATCTCCAACGCGAAGGCGTTTTCCACCGCCTTCTTGCCGTTCAGCCCCCACACGAACGGCCCGTGCCCGTGGACCAGCACGGCGCTCATTTCGGCGGGATCAAGGTTCTGGAAACGCTCGACGATGACGTTGCCCGTTTCCCACTCGTAAGCCGTCTCGACTTCCTGCGCGGTCATCGGGCGGGTGACAGGAACCTCGCCGTAGAAGTAATCGCCGTGCGTCGTGCCGAAGCACGGGATCGGCCGGCCCGCCTGCGCCCACGCGACGGCGTGGCGCGCGTGGGTGTGGACCACCGCGCGGATTTCCGCGAACGCGCCGAAGAGCCGCCGGTGCGTCGGCGTGTCAGACGAAGGCCGCAACGTGCCTTCCACGACCGCACCTCCTAAGTCCACGACAACCATGTCGGCGGGCTGCATCTCTGTGTAGTCCACGCCGCTCGGCTTGATGGCGAACACGCCCCGCGCGCGGTCGCAGACGCTCACGTTGCCGAACGTCAGGTCCACCAGCTTGAAGGACGGCAACAGGAGATTCGCCTCGTAGCACTCGTCCTTGAGGCTTTGGTACGCGCTCATCGTCTAGCGTCCGAGACCCGGGGCGAGATGGTAGTAAGTTTCGTCGGCGCGCAGTTGCGCCTTAAACTCGCGGACCCGCGTGTCGGCGTCGATCACGGCGACCTCGATGCCCGCGATCTCGGCGAGGTCTTCGAGGTGCTCGGTCGTCACCGCGTAGCTGTAGCCCGTGTGGTGCGCGCCGCCGCCGTAGATCCACGCCGCGCAGGCGGTCTTGAAGTCGGGGCGGCACTTCCACACCGCGCGCGCCACCGGCAGCTTGGGCAAGGGATGCGGCGGCACGATGGCGTCCACTTCGTTGACCAGCAGACGAAAGCGGTTGCCCAGGTCCATCAAGGCCGCGTTCACCGCGGGGCCGGCCGGCGCGTCGAAGACCATCCGCACCGGGTCGTCCTTGCCGCCGATCCCGAGCGGGTGGATCTCCACCGTCGGCTTGCCCGCCGCGATGCTCGGGCAAACTTCGAGCATGTGCGAGCCGAGCACGAGATGGCCCTCCGGGTTCATGTCATAGGTGTAATCCTCCATGAAGCTCGTGCCGCCGGGCAGGCCGTGGCCGATGACCTTCATGGCGCGCACCAGGGCGGGCGTCTTCCAATCGCCCTCGCCCGCGAACCCGTAGCCATCGGCCATCAGCCGCTGGGAGGCGATGCCGGGCAGTTGCTTCATCCCGTGCAGGTCCTGGAAGTTGTCGGTGAAGCCGAGGAACTTGCCGTCTTCCAGGAAGGCGCGCATCCCCAACTCCTGCCGTGCGGCGTAGCGCAGGCTCTCGTGACGCTCGCCGCCTTTGCGCAGGGCTTCGACCACCGTGTACTGCTCCACGTACTCCGCGCAGAGCCGGGTGATGGCATCGTCGCCCACGTCGTCGATGACCGCGACGAGGTCGCCGATGCCATAGGTGTTGACGCTGAAGCCGAACTTCGCTTCCGCCGCCACCTTGTCGCCGTCCGTCACGGCGACCTCGCGCATGTTGTCGCCGAAGCGCACGAACCTCCCGCCCTGCCAGTCCGCCCACGCGCGGGCGACGCGCATCCATGATCCGACCCGTTCCTGGGTCTCCTCGTCCGACCAGTGGCCGACGACCACCTTGCGCCGCAGCCGCAGGCGGGTGTGGATGAACCCGTGTTCCCGGTCGCCGTGGGCGGCCTGGTTGAGGTTCATAAAATCCATGTCGATGTCGGCCCAGGGCAGGTCGCGGTTGAGCTGCGTGTGCAGGTGCAACACGGGCTTGGCGAGCAGCGAGAGGCCGCCGATCCACATCTTCGAGGGCGAGAACGTGTGGCACCAGATGACCAAGCCGGCGCAGTTCGGCGCGTTGTTGGCTTCCAGGCAGAGCGCGCGGATCTCCTCGGGCCGGGTGAGGATCGGCTTGAAGACCAGCGGCACGGGCAGGCGGCCGGTGGCGTTGAGTTCCTCGACGATCTTTTGCGCGTTGGCGGCGACCTGTCGCAACGGACCCTCGCCGTAGAGGTGTTGGCTGCCGGTGACGTACCAGATTTCGGAGGCGGGGAGGTTTTTCATCAGGGCTAAACAGGGGTAGGGAGGGCGTCGCCGGCGTCGCGGGAGGCGCTTTCCTTGAGATCGATGAGCGCCTTCATCACGCCCGAGAGATCGGCGGCCTTGTTGACGCCGCCGAAAGCGTCGTGGACCTGCCGGTAGAGAGCGTAGATTTCGTTGTAGGCGCGCACGTTCTCGGGCTGCGGTTCGTAGTGGAAGTCCTTGAGCCGGGTCATGGCCTGCTGCGCCGAGGCGAAGTCGGGATACTCGCCCGCCAGCACCGCCGCCGACACGGCGCCGCCCAACGCGCACGCCTGCGCCGAGCCGGCGGCCTGGATCGTGCAGTTGAACACGTCGGCGTAAATTTGCATGAGCAGCGCGTTCTTCTCCGCGATGCCGCCGGCGCAGACCACCTTGTCCACCGGCACGCCGTACTCGCGGATGCGCTCGATGATCGCCCGCGCGCCGAACGCCGTCGCCTCGATGTGCGCGCGGTAGATTTCCGCGCGGGTCGTGTGCAGCGTCTGACCCATCAGCAAACCCGTCAGGCGCGGATTGACGAGGACCGTGCGGTTGCCGTTGTGCCAGTCCAGCACGAGGAGGCCGTGTTCGCCCGGGCGTTGTTTTTGAGCCTCGGCCGTCAACTCGGCGTGCAGCGACGCGTCGCCCTTGCACACCCCCTCCACCCACCACTTGAAGATGTCGCCGACCGCCGATTGCCCCGCCTCGATGCCGTAGTACCCCGGCAGGATGGCTCCGGGCACGATGCCGCAGATGCCCGGGATGTCGGCGATATCTTTATCAAAGCTGACGACCGCGCAGTCGCAGGTGCTCGTGCCGATGACCTTCACCAGCGTGCCCTCGTCGATGCACGAGCCGATGGCCCCGTAATGCACATCCATCTCGCCGATGGCGACGGGGATGCCAGCGGGCAGGCCGAGCCGTTGCGCCCACGTCTCGCAGAGAGTGCCGGCGGCCGTGTTGGCGTCGTGCGCCCGGTCGTAGAGGCGGTCGCGCAGGTCGGCGAGCTTCGGGTCCAGCCCGGCCAGGAACTCCTTGTCCGGGAGGCCGCCCCACTCGTCGGAGTACAGCGCCTTGTGCCCGGCGCAACACACCCCGCGCACGATCTTCCGAGGGTCGTCCACGCCGCAGAGCGCCGACGGGATGAAGTCGGCGAACTCCACCCACGAGAACGCCGCGTCGAACACCTCCGGCGCGACGCGCAGACAGCGCCAGATCTTGCTCCAGAACCACTCGGAGGAGTACGTGTTGCCGCACTTGGCGATGTACTGCGGGCGGACCTTGGCCGAGTGCGCCGTGATCTCGGCGGCCTCGCGGTGGCTGGTGTGGTCCTTCCACAGCCAGCACTGCGCGGCGAGGTGGTCCTTGAAGCGCGGGTTCATGCCGAGCGGGACGTTCTGTGCGTCCACCGGCAGGGGGCTGGAGCCGGTGGTATCCACGCCGATGCCGACGACAGCTTCCACTTTGAAGCCCGGCGTCCGTGCCGCCTGCGCGAGCGCCTCTTTCACGGAGCGTTCCAGGCCGTAGAAATGGTCGCCCGGGTGCTGCCGGGCGAGGTGGTGGTCGCGCGCGTCGAGGAGCACGCCAGCTTGTCCGCTGGGATAATTAACTACCGCGGTGCCGATCTCGCGGCCATCGGCGGTGTCTACTACGAGGGCGCGCACCGAGTTGGTGCCGTAATCAATACCGATGCTGTAGGACATAAGAGGGAAGTGCCAAGAACCTACCCACGCGTTCGCCGCGGGAAAGCACAAATCCTGTGCGCGCCCTTCGGCCGCATCCCTTCACGCTCACCGCAGTTGCAACGCTTCCTCCGCCCGGCGGCTGACTTCCTCGTAGCGGCCGGCGTTCTCTGGGAACCCGAGGTCCTCGTCGTGGCCGGGGATCATCGCGTGCATGCGCGCCTGGCCCTCGGAGGTGGCGAGCAACTGCGGGAAACACTGCTTGACCACCGCCAGGACGATGTTGACCGACACCGAGGCACCCGGCGACGCGCCGAGCAGCGCCGAGATCGAGCGGTCGGCGCCCGTCATCACCTCCGTGCCGAAGTGGACGATGCCCGCCTTGCCGTCCGTCTTCTTGATCGCCTGCACGCGGATGCCCGCGTCGATGAGCCGCCAGTCGGCCTTCTGCGCGCCGGGATAAAAGCGCCGCAGCACTTCCAGCCGGTCGTCCATGCTCTGCGTGCCCTCGCGCACGAGGTAGCGGATCAACCCGAGGTTGCGCACGCCGACGTTGGTCAGGGTGAAGAAATTATCCGGCCGCATGGAAAGTGGCAGGTCCGTGTAGCTGCCCGCCTTGTGCAGGAACTTCGTCGTCCACGCGGCGAAGGGACCGAAGAGAAGGGTCTTCTTGCCGTCGAGCACGCGGGTGTCGAGGTGCGGCACGGCCATCGTCGGGGCCTCCGGCTGCGGCTGGCCGTAGACCTTCGCCTGGTGCCGGGCCACGACTTTCGGATCGTCGCACACGAGCCACTGCCCGCCGATGGGAAATCCGCCCAACCCGCGGGCCTCCGGGATGCCCGACTTCTGCAAGAGCGGCAGGCTCCCGCCGCCCGCGCCGACGAAGACGAACTTCGCGCGGCTGGTGTGGGTGGTGCCGGTGTCGAGGGCGCGCGCACGCACCAGCCAGCCGCCGTCGATCTTGCGCAAGCCGACGACCCGGTGACGCAACGCCACGGCACAGCCCTCCTGTGCGGTCAGCCAACCCATCAACTTACGCGACACCGCGCCGAAGTTCACGTCCGTGCCGCCGTCCATCTTGGTGGCGGCCACGGGTTCGTCGCGGCGGTTCTCCACGAGCAGCGGAGCCCAGCGTGCGACCGTGTCGCGGTCGGTGGAGTATTCCATCGACCGGAAGAAATGGTGCGCCGACATCCCCCGGTAGCGCGCCTCCAGGAAGTCCACCATCTCCCGCCCGTGCACGAAGGAGATGTGCGGCACCGGGTTGATGAACTCTTTCGGACGATCAATGAGACCGTCGGCCACGGCGCTCGCCCAGAACTGCTTGGAATGCTCGAACTGCTCGAAAATTTGGATGGCCTTGGTGACGTTCACCGTGCCGTCGGGTTCGCGCGTGGGCGTGTAGCTCAGTTCGCAGATACCCGCGTGGCCGGTGCCGGCGTTGTTCCAGCCGTGGGAGCTTTCCTGCGCGAGTTCCTCGGTGACCTCGAACCCCTGCACGGTCAGCGCCGGGTCCAGACGCTTGAGCATCACTCCGAGGTTGGCCGACATGACGCCGCTGCCGATGAGCACCACGTCGGGATTTTCGA
>CAXUIU010000160.1:0-8648 GCA_964250955.1 uncultured Chthoniobacterales bacterium
CCCGCTTCCCCCGCTGCCGCCCGGCCGTCCGCCGCTCGCCGCCACCGTGGCCTCGCGCGTGTGCCGCACGGACAATAAACCTCCCACGCCGAGGAGGACGAGGAACAGGACGATCCAGAAACGTTTGCTCATGAAGATGGGGCGGATGCAAGCTTCCGCTTTGGGGATAACGCCGCCGGATTCGTGCCAGACGGTTGTTGTAGGCTTGTCGATGCTTGCGAAGCGGCGCGCTTGCGTGCATTTCTCAGACGACAACAGACAACATCCTACTCACAAAATCGTGTGTCATCGGGTCGTCTTTTGTGTCGTCCGCAGGACAAAAGATGACACCAGGCTCTTCTCTGCTCTGCTACCTTGGACCTGTTTATGGAGCGCATCCTGGCTGTGGACGACGACGCGGGACTGACCGAACTCCTCGCCGAGTACCTGCAACCCGAGGGGTTGGAACTGGAGGCGGTCCACGACGGAGAGGCGGGCGTCGAGCGCGCACTTTCCGGCGGCTACGCACTCGTGATCCTCGACATCATGCTCCCCGGCCTGGGCGGGTTGGAAGTCTTGCGCCGGGTGCGCCGCCACTCGCAGGTGCCGGTCATCATGCTGACCGCGCGCCGCTCGACGGCCGACCGCGTCATCGGCCTGGAAATCGGCGCGGACGATTACCTCCCCAAGCCCTTCGACCCGCGGGAACTGGTCGCGCGCGTCCGTTCCGTGCTGCGCCGCATCCGGCCGGCGGCCCCGGGGCGTGGCCCGGAGTTCCTGACGGTGGATGACCTCCTCCTTGATGCCGGCAAGCGGCAGGTCCGCCGCGCCGGCGAGGCGGTGGACCTGACCACGGCCGAGTTCGAATTGCTGCGCTCCCTCCTGGCGTCCGCCGGCCGGGTCGTCTCGCGCGAAGATTTGTTCCGCGCCGTGCTTGAACGGGAGTTCTCCAACACGGACCGCGGCATCGACAACCTCATCAGCGCCCTCCGCCGCAAGCTCGGCCCCGCCACGGACGGCGAGGAACGTATCAAGGCCATCCGCGGGGTCGGTTACCTCTATGCTCACAGCCGCAGCCACACCCCTCAATGATCGACCGGGCATCCCGGCCGCCGGCGAAGCTTCCGTGCTCCCGGCGGTTGCCTCTGTCCGCCGCGGGGTGGCGCCGTTGCGCAGCCTGTTCTGGCGCATTTTCCTGTGGTTCTGGTTGGCGGCGCTGCTGCTGGCGGGCGCGGTGGCGGCGACGGTCTACCTGACCGATCCTGACCAGTTCTTCCCGCGTTCCCGCTTCGTGCCGCTTCAGATGATCGACCGCCTCGCGCACGAGAGTGCGGCGGTGTTCGAGCGGGCGGGGAAGGAAGGGTTGCGCACGTACCTGGACGGCTTGCCGCGTCGTCCCGAAGCCAACGGCTTGCCGTCGGCCTCGCACTTCGAGGATGCCTACCTCTTCGACGCCGCCACCGGTCGTGAACTCTCCGGCCAGCCCCCGCGGGTAGACGCCCGCGACCTCGTGGCCCGCGCCCGCCGCAGCCCCGACCTCCAGCTCGAACGCCACGTCGGTCGGTTGTACATGGCCTACGCGGTGGACGGCGCGCGCTACGTGTTCCTCTTGGGGATGCCGCGTTCGAGCCTGCTCCAGCCGACCACCCCCCAGGCCGCCATCGAACTCGGCGCGGCGGTGCTGACTTCCGCGCTGGTTTGCTACTGGTTGACGCGCTACCTGCTCGCGCCCCTCGGACAACTCCAGGCCGCCACGCGCCGGCTCGCGGAGGGCGACCTCGGCGCGCGTGTCGCTGGCACCGGCAGCCTCGTGCGGCGACAGGATGAATTTGGCGTCCTGGCAGGCGACTTCAACGAGATGGCTGCGCGCATCGAAGATCTTCTCACCGCGCAAAAACGCCTCATCGCCGACATTTCCCACGAACTCGGCACCCCGCTGACCCGGCTCAACGTGGCGCTCGGCCTCGCCTTCCGCAAAAGCCCCGACGCCGCCCGCAACGAACTCGAACGCATCCAGACCGAGGCCGGACGCCTTAACGAACTCATCCGCCAACTCCTGCTCATCTCCGAATTGCAGATCGAAGCCAAACTCGACGCACCCGAGCCTCTTGATCTACGCGCGTTGGCGACCCAGATCGCCGCGGACGCTGAATTCGAGGCGAGCGGGCGGCGGTGCCGGGTGGTGGTGTGCGCGCCGGAGGCGGTGCCGGTGCGCGGCGTGCGCCACCTTTTGCACAGCGCCTTGGAAAACGTCGTCCGCAACGCCGTGCGCTACACGGCCGCAGAGTCCGAGGTGTCCATCGAACTCGCGCGCACCGATTCCGGCGGCGCGAGGGTCCGGGTGCGCGACCATGGCCCCGGTGTGCCCGCGCCCGAATTGGCAAACCTCTTCCGTCCTTTCTACCGCGTCTCCGAGGCGCGCGACCGCCTCTCGGGCGGTACGGGTCTCGGTTTGGCGATCACCCAGCAGGCCGTCGAGGCCCACAAGGGCACCGTCCGCGCGAGCAACGCCCCGGACGGTGGTCTGCTCGTCGAGATGGAACTGCCCGCCATCTAGCAACCTTCCAGGAAGTCGCGTGCGAGAACCAGGCCGCGCTGCTCGCCAGCCTCGGTACCGCAGAAATCATCGTCCTCCAGTTCGATGCCGACCTTCCCGGTGTACTCTGCATCCCGCAGAATGCGGAGGATCTCCGACCACCTTACCTCGCCCCGGCCGGGGAGTGCGTAGCGCCACGCGTTCCCGGCCCAGCGCCGCGGCGGCCGGAAGGTCGGCGGTAGTTCGTACCCGTATTCATAGAGGTCTTCGGTCGACAAGGCGGTGTCCTTGGCGTGGACGTGGAACACACGCGCGGCAAACTCCTGCGCGAAGCGCAACGGATCAATGCCCATTCGCACGAGGTGGGATGGGTCGTAGTTTACCCCGAACCGATCTGAACCCACCGCGGCGAAAAACGCCCGGAACGTTTCCGGTGTGCAACAAACCGCCCCGGGTCCCGGCCAACCTTCCAGGGCAACGCGCGTATTGGTACGTTCCAGCACGGGAACAAGCGCCGTGAAACTCTCCACGAATGCATCAAGATTCCGCCGCCGGTCCGCCTGCGGGTCCGCCGGGAGCGTGACGGCGAAGAAAAGGTTCGCGCCGGCTGCCGCGCACCGTTCGACGTGCGCCTCGGCTGCCGCGAGGACGCGCTGCCTCACGGTCGAGTCCGGGGCGATCACGGCGTCGTAGTCCTCTCGTCCGAACAGATCGACCGTGCCGGCCGCCAGACCCGTTGCCAATCCAGCCACCGCGTTCGCCTTGTCGAAGTCCACAAAGCCGAATCGCTGTCCGGCCGCCCAGCGCGCCAGCGCCGCCGGGTCGCGTTGCCACCCTCCCGTGCCCTGCCGCAGTCCAATCACGAAGCGGCCGGTGGATGTTCTCGCGGGTTCCATGTGCGGTTCATCGGATCACGGTCCGCGCCGCGCTGCGTGCCGTGGCCACGAAGCTCTCCAGCGCCGGCGAACGGTTATCCCGCCGCCACGCGGCGCAAAGCTGGTAGAGCGGCGTCGATTTGTCGAGTGGGACAAAGCGCACGCCCGGCATCGCTACCCGGCCGATCTGCGCGGGGAACACCGCCACCCCGAAGCCCGCGGCCACGTAGTTGAGCGCCGACGGGGAACGGTCCGTTTCCACCGCGATCTCGGGCTCGAAGTTCGCCTGTCGGCAGAGCGCCAGCAGCCACGGGCTGAACGCCGGCGCGTCGTACCGGGCCGTGAAGATGAACTTTTCCTTGGAAAGTTCGCCCAGCGCAAGGCTGCGCCGGGTGGCCAGGCGTTGTTGGAGCGGCAGCGCCACGACGAGACGCTCTTCGCTCATCACGGCTACTTCAAGTTCCTCCGGTGGCTGGGGAGGCCCGAGCCCGATGATCCCAAGGTCGATGCGTCGTTCCGTTAGTTCCTCGATCTGGCGCGTGGGCGTCAGTTCGGTCAGGGTGATCTCCACGTCGGCGTGGTGCCGACGGAAAGAACGCAGCACGGTCGGCAGCCACTCGTAGGAAAGCTGCGCGATGAAGCCGATGGCGAGCCGCCCCGTTTCCCCGCGCGCCGCCCGCACTGCCGCCCGCACCGCCTCGTCCGCGCCGCGGAGCAGGCGGCGGCCCTGGTCCAGGAACACCTTGCCCGCTGCCGTCAGGGCGACGTGGTGGCGGTCACGGTCGAGCAGCGCCGTGCCAAGTTCGTCTTCGAGCTGCTGGATCTGCACGCTGAGCGCCGGCTGCGAGACGTGGAGACGTTCGGCGGCACGCCGGAAGGAGAGTTCCTCCGCCGCCGCCACGAAGTACCGGACATGCCGAAGCTCCATCCGAATTGATAATCTACACTTATCACGGCGACAAGAACAAAGTCATTCCGTTTTCACGGCCCGGTGAGACATTGCTGCATGAAAACTGTTTCACTTCACCCGCATTCACTGCTGGCGCCCCTGAGCGCCAGAGAGGAAGGCCTCAACGGTGGACTCTCGCTCGGATTGGTCGCGGTCACCCTGCCAACGGTCGGCTACGCGCTCGTGCAACTCTCGCACCTGCTCAGCGGCGACCATCTGGAGCAGGCCGTCCGCGCGTTCGTACCGTAAACCTCCCGCCGTTTTGTGCGCGCCGTTGCTTCCGGGCAGCGGCGCGTTAAGATGCCAGCCATCTTGACGTACCGCACCCTCTTTTTCTCTGCCGGATGGCTCCTGCTGTCCGTGGCTCACGGCTTCGGTTACGGCGCGGAGGGTCACGACGCCGTCGGCAGCATCGCCGCCGAGCGTCTCGCCGGCACCCCGACCGCCGCCAAGGTCAACGAGCTGCTCGACGGCATTCCGCTTGGTTTCGCAGCCACAGTCCCCGACCGCATCAAGAGTTGGGACCGCAGTGGCGGCAGCGAGGATGACCCGGGCGGCTTTAAAATGGCTGACCACCCCAAGATCGAGGCGCAACTGCGCGCGTTCTGGGAGGCGAACCGCCCGACGGAGCAAAACGACGACGCCCACCCGTCGCACCATTGGTTCCACTACACGGACGTGCCGGTGGAGGGCAGCGAGAAGTACGCCGACGGTAAGGAAGGGCGTTCGCGCTGGGACATCGTCCATATGATCAACTATTGCTGCCGCGTGCTCTCGGGCGACGAGCCCGAGCAGAACGCACGCGCGATCACCAAGCCCGTCGCCCTGATCCTGCTGGCGCACTACGTCGGCGACCTGCATCAGCCGCTGCACGTCGGCGCGGAGTACTTCGACAACGCCCGCCCGGCCAACCCAGACACCGACCCGCACGCGCTCCCCGACGAGGGCGGCAACACGCTGATGCTTTCCCTCGTCGGTCCGGCGACGGACGATCCGGACTTCGCCCGTAAGCGCCCGCGGTTCCACAGCTTCTGGGACAACAACGCCGTCAAGCTGCTCATCACGCAGGTCGACGCCGGGATCAAGCGCGCCAACCCCGCGCACCCGGCGGACGTGCCGTTCCCCGAGTTCGTCCACGTCCTCGCCAAGCAGGAACCGCCCAATTGGAAACCTGCCCCGACGCTCGCGCTCAAGGACTGGGCCGAGGCGTGGGCCAACGAAATCCTTCCTATTGCCCGGGAGGCGCACGACCGGCTGACCTTCACGCAAATGCAGATCCGCACCGACCACGGCAAACAGGTCGCCGGCGGCCTCGCCATGGAGAAGGGCGGCCAACATCCGTCTTACGCGGACTGGGCGGCGAACACCGTGCGCGTCGAGATCGAGAAGGGCGGTTACCGGCTCGCGTTGATGCTCGACCAGACGCTGAAGCCGGCTGCCCCAGCCCCCGCCACGGTCACGGCCGCGCCAACGCCTCGTCCCGCCGGGCTTTGAACTCCGCGTCGGGCTTCCAGGCCGGCCACTCCTGGCCGTTGGCGACCCGCCAGCCGACTTCCAGGAGCAGCCGGGCGTCCTCGACCGCCCCGGAGAGGTCCCAGTCGGGAGTCACCTCGTCGGACGGCTTGTGGTAGTGCTTGAGGATGAACTCTGTTTCGAGTTGGTCGCCCAGCTCGGGCGGCTTGCCCCTCAGGAGCTTGCCGTACTTCGTGTAGAGCGCCGGCACACCGGCCTTGGCGAACTCGAAATGGTCGGCGCGATAAAATCCGCCGTTTTCCGGCCGGCTGTTGGGCTGGAGGGTGCGGCCTTGGCCACGGGCCGCGTCGGCGAGGAGGTCGTCGAGGGTGCTGAAACCATTGCTCATGTCTTCCAGGTCGGAGGTCCGCCCGTGGATGCCCATGCCGTCGAGGTTGATGTCGGCGAGGGTTTTGTTAAGTGGGTAGAGCGGGTGTTCGGCGTAGTACCGCGCCCCCAGGAGGCCGGCCTCTTCCGCCGTTGTGGCCATGAACAGGACGGACCGCGCCGGCCCGGGTTTTGCCGCGCAGAAAGCCCGGGCGATTTCTAGAACCGCCGCCGTCCCGGAGGCGTTGTCGAGCGCGCCGTTGAAGATCTGGTCACCGGCGAGTTCCGGGTGCTTGCCCAGGTGGTCCCAATGCGCCGTGTAGATCAGCCATTCGCCGGCATACGCCGGGTCGTGGCCCGGGAGGACGCCGACGACGTTGTGCGAGCGGAAGGGGCGTACGGCCTGCTTGATCGAAAAATCCGCCGTGCAACCCAGCACCACCGGGCGGAAATCCCGGCCGACGGCCGCCTGGTGCAGCGCGTCAAAATCATGCCCGCTGTCGGCGAAGAGTTTCCTCGCCACGTCCAGGGTAATCCACGAACGCACCGGCACCGCCCCCGCGTTCTTGTCGGGGGCGTCGATGGCGAAATTCTCTTTCGCCCAACTCAGTCGCACCACGGAGTATTGGTATCCCGCCGGCCCGGTTTCGTGGATGACCACGGCGGCTGCGGCCCCTTTTTTGGCGGCGATCTCGTACTTGTACGACCAGCGGCCGTAGTACGTCATGGCTTTGCCCTTGAAGGTGTTCTCGTCGAGCTTGGAAGGGTCGTGCGGATCGGGCACGGGCGGGTCGCCGACAAGCATGAGGATGGTCTTGCCGCGCACGTCCACGTCCTTGTAGTCGTCCCAGCCGTACTCGGGCGCGACGACGCCGTAGCCCACGAACACCACGTCCGAGCCCGCCACGTTGATCTCGCTGCGCAGTTGCTCGGAACTCGCCACGAAGTCGTCCGGGTAACGCAGCGTCGTGGCATGTCCGCCGACCGTGAACGTCGCCGTCGGCGTGCTGGTGATCCCGGCGAGCGGCACTTCCTGGACATAGGTGCCGTCCGGGTTGCCCGGCCGCAAGCCGAGGGTTTGGAACTCCGAGCGGAGATAGGCGACGGTGAGTTCCTCGCCACGGCTGCCCGGCGCGCGCCCCTCGAACTGGTCGCTGGCGAGCGTTTTGACGTGCGCGAGCATCTCCTCAGCCGTGATGGCCGCGAGCGACTCGGCGGGCGGCTTTGCAGGGACTTCGTCGGCGGCACGGACCGATGACAGGATGGTGACCGCAGACCAGGCACCGAACAGGACGCCGTAGCGGAACCTCGATTTTCGCATACGGGGCGCAACGTGCGCGCGGAACGCCGCGGCGTCGAGGGTTGTTTTCAGCGGGCGTCGCGGTGCTTCGCAGGCTTCGTGTCCTCGGCTGGCTTGAAGTAGATCGCTTGGTTGCCGATGTCGATGATGGCCCCGTTGCGGGCCAGGAGGTCGCCGCCGAGCAGGCCGAGGATCGGCTCGTCGAGGGAACGGTCCCCGTGCCCGGCGAACTCGGCGAGTGATTGCGCGGTGGCCGTCATGTGCGCGTCGCGCACGGCGTAGCCGCCGATCTGGAGCCGATCCACATCGACGAGGCTGACCGGTTCGGGGTCCTTGCCGATGAGGTTGCTGCGGAAGGGTACATCGCGGGTGGTGACTTGCGCGTCCTTCAAGAGCCCACGGTCTAGGTTGGTGAACGGCGCGCCGGTGTCCACGACAAGGCGGTAGCGCCGGCCGTTGAGCGTGCAGGGCACGAGGTAGTGCGTCCCCGTGTCGATCATCGGCACGCGGGTCCAGCCGTGGCGGGCGAAGGAAGCGGCGAGATCGAGTTTTTTGGCCGGATCGAGGTCGAGGTAAAGCACCAGCCGCGCACAATCGATCATGGCGCCGTAGTGCCGCAGGATGTTCTGGCCCAGGAGGCCGTCGTAGAGTTGGCCGCCCCCGTCGCCCGGTCCGCCGTCGAGCAGGTACTGGCTCGGGATTAGGCAAACGGGCACCGCGCCGAGGTTCGACGGGCCGACCTGGAAATCTGGGGCTTCGGCCATCGGAGCCGTCGCGTTGTTGAGGCTCAACGCGCGCGGGATGCCGGCGGGCAGCCTGGCGGTGCCGCCCAGGCGCAGCGAGCGGTAGGTCCCGCCGTTGAGGGCGGTGTTAGCCGCGCCGGTGTCAAGCATGATGAGCCCCTTGGTGCCAGCGACGGTCGCAGCGAAACACAACCGGTTGTTGTGCTTGCGTCCGAGCCGGATGAGTCGATAGCCGGGCAGCGGGCTCTTGACTGCAAGGTCCGGCGGCTCGGGCGGGATGATGTCGAAGAGTTTGTTGGAAGCGTTGGTCAGACGTTCCAGGCGCGACTGTCGGCTGAGTGCGCTGACATCCTGGTTGTTCGAGAGCGTCGATCCCGGCAGGCCGGGGCGAAACGGTGCGGGACTGATACGGTTGACTCCCCCGCCC
>CAXUIU010000161.1:0-8598 GCA_964250955.1 uncultured Chthoniobacterales bacterium
CGTCAGGCGACTACGTCTTTTCCCATGATCCCGTCGTTTTTGCCTCTTTGGCTGGTGGTCGCGCTGGCGCTGGTCGGCAGCACGGCTTTGCTTGCTGCCTACCGCTCGCCGGTGCGTCATGCCAGCGAGTTCCGCCTATCTCGGGTAGCGTTGCTCCTGTCGGAGCTGGTTACTCATCCTCGTTCCAGCCGAGCTATCTATCTTGGCTTTGCCTCCTTCCCACCTCTCGCAGGTCAGTTTCCTCTGCCTGCTTCTGCTGCCATACCTGTCTGGCGGATTCTTCTCTCGCCGCTGCCGTCAGCAGCGGTCCCGTTCCTCATCCTCACCCGTCGCCTATCCAAGTGGGTCAAGGCGTTTACGTCCCTCTGGCTTGGCTTCGCCGTGTTCTGGACCGTACTCGTTGCTTTGGACACCGTGTCAGGGCGGGCAACGGTCTGGCGGGGATCGTTCTTCGGGCTTGGCTGCATCGCGCTTGGTGCCGGTGGGCTGAAACTCAGTCAGTGGTTCACGCGCAACGACGTGCCGTGGCTTTCCAGAATTATCACCGCCGCTCTCACCCTGCCGGAGAAGCTCCCCCCGCCCAAGCCGCAGAAGGCAGGCTGGCTCCATAGTCGGTTTCTGGACCTCACAGGCCAGTGAGCATCCACCCGCCACGGCCTGCCAACGCGCTCCTGCGAACAGGCAGAGCGGGTCGGGGCTGGCTCCGGGTTTCGCCCCTTTGTTTGCGCCTTGCCTGTCGCTGACCTTGGATCCGTTCGGCGGCAGAGAATTGACGTTCCAGCCTCCCCGGGGTTCCTTGAACCTCTGACCACGCCCGCTGCTGACCTCTACCCCCTGGCCGAACCGGACGCCGACCTCTTGGCGCGTCTGCACGGGCGCGTGGCGGGGTGGTTCCAGCAGACGTACGGGCAGTTCACGCCCGCGCAGACGCTCTGCATCCCGGCGATCTTGGCTGGGCGCTCGGTGCTCTTGAGTTCGCCGACGGGCAGCGGCAAGACGCTCGCGGGATTTCTGGCGGTCATCGACCGGTTGGTGCGCGAGAGGCCGCCACCGGGACGCATCCATGCCGTCTACATCTCGCCGCTGCGTTCGCTGACGTACGACATCCAGAAGAACCTCACCCGGCCCCTGGTCGAGATGGGGCTGGAAAAGGACATTCGCATCGCCCTACGCACCGGCGACACGCCCGCCAAGGAACGCGCCCAGATCAAGCAGCGCCCACCGCACATCCTGCTCACCACGCCAGAGTCGCTCGCCATCCTGCTCGCGCAGCCGGGCTACCACGGCGCGCTGGCGGCGTGCCGGTTCGTCGTGGTGGACGAACTCCACGCCCTCGCCGAGAACAAACGCGGCGCGCACCTGAGCGTCTCCCTCGAACGCTTGGAACGCCTCGTCGCGCGCGAACCCGGCGCGCCGGGGCTTTGCCGCGTGGGCCTCTCCGCGACGATCAGCCCGCTGGAGACGATGGCCGGCTTCCTCGTCGGCGCGGGGCGGCCGTGCGTGTTGGCCGAGGCGCGGGGGCAGCGCCGGGCGGTCATCGAAGTGTTCTCACCCGTGCGGCGCAATCCTTACCCACCCGCGGGCCAGAGCACCGGGCGCGTGTTGAGTGAACTCGCCGCGCTCATCCGCCGCAAGCAGTCCGTGCTCATCTTCGCCAACACCCGCACCGGCGCGGAACTGCTCGGCCTCCGCCTGAAGGCCGCGCTGCCGAAACTCGCCGACCGCATCGAGGTCCACCACGGTTCGCTCGACCGCGACGTGCGCCTGGAAGTCGAGGATCGACTCAAAAACGGCGAACTGCGCGCGGTGGTGTGTTCGAGCAGCCTGGAGATGGGGGTGGACATCGGGGCCATCGACCTCGTCGTGATGATCTCCGCGCCCAAGGGCATCTCCCGCACGCTCCAGCGCATCGGGCGGTCGGGCCATTCGGTCGGCGCGGAAAGCCACGGCGTCCTCGTCGCCACGAACATCGACGACTTGGTGGAATGCACCGTCACCGCCCGCCTCGCGCGTGAACGCCGCCTCGACCCCGTGCGCGTGCCCGAAAACCCTGCCGACGTGCTGGTCCAACACCTTCTCGGGTTGGCGATGGAGGAGCCCGGTCTCGACGTGGACATGGCCTGGGAAACGGTCCGGCGCGCGTGGCCGTTCCGTCACCTGACCCGTGCGGACTTCGACCGGGCCGTCGAGTACCTGCGGGGCGGGGGGCGTTCGTTGGAAAAAACGTACGCTGACACCTTCGGCAAGCTGCGCGTGGACGAAGCCGGCGGGATGTGGACGGTCTCCCGCAAGGTCGAGCGCGACTACCTCGTTAACATCGGAACCATTGCCTCGGAAGGATTGGTCAACGTCCTGCTCGGTCGCCGCCGGCTCGGGTCGGTGGACGAGGGGTTCGTGCAAGGCTTGAAGGTGGGAGACGTGTTCGTGCTCGGCGGCCGGGTGGTGCGTCTCGTCGAGGTCGGCTGGCAGGTCGCCAAGGTCGAGGACGCCGCGGGCGAACGGCCCAACGTGCCGACCTGGGGTGGGAGTCGATTGGGGCTTTCCACCGGCCTCGCCGCCGAGATCGCGGGACTCCGCGGCGAACTCGACGACCGGCTGGGGGATGGCGACGGCGCGGTGGCCGACTGGCTCGTGGAAGCGTGGGAAATCTCACAGGCCAACGCGCAGGCCATCGTCGCGCAGTTCGAGCTACAACGGCGACACTCGCTGGTGCCGCGCGCGGGGTTGACACTCATTGAACTCTACCGCGAGACCGTGCCCGAGAACAAACAGGTGCTCTCGCATTACTTCTTTCACACGATGGCCGGCCGGCCGGTCAACGACGCTCTCTCCCGCATCGTCGCGCGCCGGCTGGCGGGCGTCGCCGGCGGCAACGCACAGGCGACGGTCAACGACTATGGCTTCCTCCTCACGCTCGCCCGTTTCCAGGAATTACCACTTTCCCGCTGGCAGGCGTGCTTCGCCCGGGCCGGCGCGGAGGATGACCTCCTCGCCGCCCTTAAAGAAAGCGAACTCGTGCGCTGGCAGTTCCGCGCCGTGGCGCAGACCGGCCTGATGGTCCCGCGCCAACTCCCTGGCAAGGACCGCGCCATCAAGATGCTGCGCTTCAGCGCCGAGATCCTCTTCCGCGTACTGGAACAATACGAACCCGACCACCCGCTCCTGGCTGAGTCGTACCGGCAGGCGACGACGCTCTTTCTCGATCAGGAAGGCGCGTGTGCGTGGCTGGAGCGTGCCGCCGCGCCGGACTGGCGGTGGCGGCTGGTGGAGACGCCGGTGGTTAGTCCGTTCGGGTTCGGACTGTACGTCAGCAAGTGGAAGGAGAATCTCCAATTCGAAAACCCCGACGAGGCCATCGAGCGGCTCTACCAGCAGTTCTACGGTGCGGACGAAGCGCGGACGGAGGTAAATTCCTAAAGGGGGTGCGTTCCCGATGGCGGCTTGGTCCGCGGGTTGCTACAGAGGAAGCTCTCATGCTGCGTTCGACCATCGGCAAAGCCAAAATCCTCATCGTGGACGACGAACAGGCCAACGTGCGCCTGCTCGAACGCATCCTCGAACTCATCGGCGCGACCCGCGTCCAGCACACCTGCGACTCGCGTGAGGCGATGGCGCTGTTCCTGGACTTCCGGCCGGACCTCGTCCTGCTCGACCTGCACATGCCCAACGTCACGGGCTTCGACATCATGGAGCAGATCAAGGCGTTGACCACGGGCGAGAACCCCGTGCCCGTCCTCGTCCTGACCGCCGACGTGACCACCAAGACCAAGCACCGCGCGCTCGCCGCGGGCGCGAAGGACTTCCTCACCAAGCCGCTCGACCAGTCAGAGGTGCTGCTACGCATCCGCAACCTGCTGGAAAATCGCTTCCTGCACATCCAGCTCCAGAACCAGAACATCCTCCTCGAAGAACAGGTCCGCGAGCGCACCTCGCAGTTGGAAGACACCCTCTCCAAGCTCCGCACCGCCCAGCACGCCGCCATCAAGCAGGAGCGTCTCAGCGCACTCGGGACGATGGCCGCCGGCATCGCGCACGACTTCAACAACGCGCTGACGATGATCCTCGGCCACAGCGACCTGATGATGTCCAGCGCCAAGGGCCGCGCAGAGGCGGACAGTCCCGAGATCGGGCACGTGCGCGCCATCACCGCCGCCGCGCAGGACGCCGCGCAGATCGTACGCCGGCTGCGGGAGTTCCACCGGCCCGACGAGGGCGAGGAAACGCGCGTCACCCTCCAACTCAACCAGATCGTCGAGCAGGCCATCACCATGACCCGGCCCAAGTGGATGGACGAACCCCGCGCCCGCGGCAGAGAGGTATCCGTCCACACCGACCTGGGCGAACTTCCCCCACTCGCCGGAGATCCCGCCGAACTGCGCGAGATGTTGACCAACCTCGTCTTCAACGCCGTGGACGCGATGCCCGAGGGCGGCAGCCTGCGCCTGCAAACGACCCTGGACGACGGCGAACTCTGCCTGCGCGTGTCCGACACAGGCACCGGCATGGACGAGGAGACCCGCCGGCGCTGCCTGGAACCGTTCTTCACCACCAAGGGCGAGAAGGGCACGGGTCTGGGATTGTCAGCGGTGTACGGCATCATCCAGCGTCACGGCGGCATGATGGAGATCGAGAGCGAGAAGGATATCGGCACGACGTTCTGCATCCGCCTGCCTGCCGCGCTGATCGAACCGGAAGCCCCGGCCCAGGCTGGCGGCGAGGCCGCGCCCAAAGAAACGGCCGGCATCCTGCGCATCCTCGTGGTGGACGATCTCCCGATCATCCGCGACGTGCTCCAGGCGCAACTCGTCGAAGACGGGCACGAGGTCGAGACCGCCGGCGACGGCAAGGAGGCGCTCGAAACGCTTGAAAACGGTTGTTTCGACCTGATGATCACCGATCAATCCATGCCCGGCATGACGGGCGAGCAGCTGGCCATGAGGGTCAAGCAGCATTGCCCGAAGACGGCGGTGATCCTCCTGACGGGCTTCGGCGGCGACACGGCCGAGACGAAGAACACCGCGCCCGGCGTGGACATGGTGTTGGGCAAGCCGGCGACGAGCGTGGAACTGCGCCGAGCCATCGGGCAGTTCATGAAGTAGACGGCGGAGCCGCCGTTACAGGGTGGCTGGGAGCCACGTTACGGTGGCACGGGCGCGCCGTTATGGGTTGCGATGTGCCCTGCGGGCACGTGGCCAGAAGGTCTTTTCTGCCAACGTCGCCAGACGCATCGCAACGGCCGCTTCGCGGCCTTCACGCCGCGTCGTGGACGAGGTGCTTGTCCAAGATCTCCAAGAACTGCCGCACGTTGAACGGCTTGAGCAGGTAATTGTCCGCGCCGATGGCGTGGAGTTGGTGATGTTTGATCGACGCCGCGTCAGCGCTGACGATCACTACCGGTACGTCGCGCGTGCCTGCGTCGGCGCGCAAGTCCTGAAGCACGTCCTCGCCCGAGGTGTCTGGTAGGTGCACGTCGAGCAGGATCAGATCAGGATGGTACTTCTGCGCCAGTTCCAGCCCTTCGCCGCCGCGCGAGGCGGTCAGCAGCCGCAGCGACGGACGTTGGGAGAGCAGCATCTCGATCAGACGTTGGTTAGGTTCGTTGTCCTCGATGTGCAAAACGAGGCGTTGGTGAGATTCCCGAGCCGGCGCGGGGACCTCCGAGGCAGGAGAGGATGCCGGCTCCTCGTCAAAGAGCCGGGCGTGGATCAACTCGTCGAGCAAGGACGGCCCCGTCCCCGCGTCCAGCGGCGCGGCGGCCACCGGCAGGTCGACCCAGAACGTCGAGCCGACCCCCACCACACTCTCGACGCCGATCGTGCCGCCCATCGCTTCCACCAGCCGCCGGGCCAATGCGAGGCCGATGCCGCTGCCTTCCACGTCCGTGTTCTCCGCGCCGAGACGCTCGAACGGCGTGAATAACAACGGCAGATGCTCTGCCGCCACGCCGCTGCCGGTGTCCACCACCGCGAGCCGCAGATGGCGGTCGTCGGGCGCAATGCCCGCGCGCATCGTGACGCTGCCACCCGCGCGGTTGTACTTCACGGCGTTGGACAGGAGGTTGAGCAACACCTGACGCAGCCGCTGGCGGTCAGCCAGGGCGTAGAGATCGTCGGCGGGTTCGACGGCGACGGTCACCGCGCGCTTGTCGGCCAGGGGACGGATGAGATCCACGGCCTCGCTCCAGAGTTCCTGGAGGGACAGCGGCTCCGGTACGAGCGCGATGTTGCCCGAGTCGATGCGCGAGATGTCGAGAACCTCGTTGACGAGTTCGAGCAGGTGCCGGCCCGCCCGGGTGATCTGCTCGACGCTCTCGCGTTGGCCGTCGTTGAGGCGCTCGATTTCGAGGAGTTGGCTGAACCCTAGAATGGCGTTGAGCGGCGTCCTCAACTCATGGGACATGCGCGAGAGGAAGTCGATCTTGGCATTGTTGGCCTGCACCGCGCCGAGCTGGGCCTGGCGGACCGTCTCCTCCGCACGACGGCGCTCGATGGCGGCGGCGAGCACGTTGGCGACGCTTTGCAGGAAGTGGGCGTCGTCGGCGGTGAACTGCCGCCGCCGCGTGCAGCGAGCGGCCAGGAGCCCGAAGACCATGTGCTCGTCGCGGATGGGAGCCGTCGCGCCGCTGAGCACCCCCGCCTCGCGCAGGCAGGGCGTGAGCTGGAAGCGCGTCTCGCGGTCCATGTCCCCGAAGGTTACCGGCCCGGATTGGTGCAGCGCGTAACCGGTGATGAAGGCCGGGTCCGTCGTGGCGACAGCGTCGCCGACCTTGTGCCCGGGCCAATCAACCGAGGCGCGCAGGAAGAGTTCGTCGCGCTCGGGGTCGGGTTGTTCCAGGACGGCGCAGTATTGAAGGTCGAGCACCTCGGTCACCGTGCGCACGGCGCGGTCCATGACCTCGTCAATGGTCGCGCCGGCCAGGGCATGACGGCCGAGTTCAGCGACGCTCTCCTGCTGGCGGGCGCGTGCTTCGAGCTGCGCGGTGGCGGCGGCCAGTTCAGCGGTGCGGCTCCGGACGCGATTTTCCAGTTCGACGCGGGCGCTGTGGAGTTCCTGCTGGGTCTGGAGCCGCCCGGTGATGTCGCGGCACAGCGAGATCATCCGCAGGTCGTCGCCCTCGCCGAGCACCGAGGCGTTGATCTCCACTGGCCGTCGCTGCCCGGCGGGGTCCACGAAGTCCACCTCCAAGTCGCGCACGGACCCCTGCCGCCAGCAGGCGTCGAGCCCGGCGAGGAGTCGTCCGCAGTCCGCGGGGACGGTCCATTCGCGCGGGTGCCGCCCGCGCAGATCGTCGAGGCACGTGTGACCGGTGAGTCCGATGTATTCTTCGTTGGCGTCGAGCACACCGCCGGCGGCGTCCAGCACCGCGTAGCCGGTGTCCGTCGTCTCGATCAGCGTGCGGTAAAATTCTTCCGCGCAGCGCACGCCTTCCTCGGCGAACTTCCGCGCGGTGATGTCGTGCACTGCGCAAAGGTGCACGCCTGGCAGGACGTTCAGTCGCGCGCTCATCTCGATGTTGCGCTCCGTGCCATCGGGCCGGGTGACCAATCCCTCGGCCACGCGGTAGCCGTCGCGCAGGAACTGACGCCAGCGCGCGTCCAGCTCGGCGGCGTCGACCGACCTCGGATAGCGCAGGTACTGGGTGATGACCGCGCCGATGATCTCTTCCCGCGGGCGGCCAGCCAGCAAACACGCGGCCGGGTTAGCGTCGGTGAACCGGCGCTCGTCGTTGAAAAGGAAAAGGGCTTCCGGGGAGTGCTCGAAGATCCCTTGGTACAACTCGGCGAGCGGGTGATGCTCCCCGGCGGCGGGGGGCTCGGAGGTCGGGTGTTCCAGCATACGACGGGGAATAGCCCTTGATCCGAGTACGTGTGCGGCGTCGGTGTTCCCCGTCCCTTCGACGCGCCGTGAATTCGTCAAGAGGGGTCGGACCGGTTTAGCCCGAGACAACCTCGCTGAGTTGGAAGATCGGCAGGAAGAGCGCGATGACGATGCCGCCGACGATGACGCCCAGGATCACGATGAGGATAGGTTCTAGCAGGCTTGTGAGCGCGGCGAGGGTCGACTCGATCTCCTCGTCCCAGAAGTCGGCCATTTTCTCGAGCATTTCGTCGATCTTGCCCGTGCTCTCTCCGGCGGCGACCATGCGCAGCATCATCGGTGGGAAGATCGTCTTCTTGGAAAGCGCCACCGAAAGGTTGTCGCCTTTTTCCACGTCGGTGGAGACGCTCTTGATGCTCTGCTCGATGACCGTGTTGCCGGCCGAACCGCCGACGATTTCGAGGGTTTCGAGGATCGGCACGCCCGAGCGGATGAGCTGGGCGAAGGTGCGCGCGAACCGGCTCATGGCGATCTTGTGGATGAGCGGACCGAAGACCGGGAGCTTGAGCTGCCAGCGGTTCCAGAGTTCGTGGCCTTGCTTGGTGCGCAGGAAGTACTTGATGGCGAAGAACACCACGGCCACGCCGCCCAGCAGGTAGTACCACTGGTTGCGCATCAGATCACTCAGGTCGACGAGGAACTGCGTCGGCGCGGGCAGGGGCTTACCGAAGTCCTTGAAGATTTCCGCGAAGACCGGCACGACCTTCACGATCAGGAAGA
>CAXUIU010000162.1:0-565 GCA_964250955.1 uncultured Chthoniobacterales bacterium
CCGTAGAGCGCGCAGCTTGCACTCCAGGTCGAGCCGTAGGAGCTTGGCCGCAGGAACCCGACGCACCGGGACCGGTGGCCGGGCGGTTCTGCTTCGTCGGCGACGACCAGCAGGCGATCTACAGCGAACGCGCCGACCTCGCCGTCTACCGGCGCTACATCGAGGCGTTCCGAGAGGGCAGGGGCGGGCGGCACCTGGAATTTTCCGTGACGATGCGCTGCCCGCGGCGGGTGATCGGCGCGGTCAACGCCGTGTTCGCCGACGGCCGCCTGCCGCAGCCGTACGTGGAGTTCCGGCGGCTCGCGCCACGCCCCGCCGCGCCGGAGGGGACGACCTGGCGGCTAGAACTCGCGCCCGTCGAATCGGACGGCCGCGCCGGCCTTGACGCCCGGGTCGCGCACGAATGCCGGCAGTTGGCAGACTTCGCGGCCTCCCGCGGCAAGGAAGGCTTCGGCATCTCGCACTGGTCGGAGTTGGCCGTCATCGCCCCGCGCGTGCGCTGGCTGGAAATGGCCGCGGCGGCGTTCGCGGAACGTGGGGTGCCGGGCTTTCTGCTGTCACAAAA
>CAXUIU010000162.1:575-8590 GCA_964250955.1 uncultured Chthoniobacterales bacterium
GTCGCAAAAACGCATCGCCCGCGAGCTGCCGCGGCACAGTTGGCCGGCGGCGCTGTTTCATGTGCTTGTGCATCCGTGGGACCGCTTCGAGTTGATCGGGGTCCTGCGGGAAATCTTCGCCGTGTCCGACGTGGACCTCGCACGGCTGCACCGGCACGCGATGGCGGGCGGCGGGCCGGGGCTGAGCTTCTGGCCGGAACTGCCACCGACGGCGCGCGTGGGCGGGGAGTCGATCCCCTCGACGCGGCTGCGGCACGCGCTGGAACTGCTGCACCGGCTGCGGGGGAAGTTCCCCCTGGACGCGCCGGGTCGCGTACCGTCGTCGCCACGCCTGACGACGGACGACGACTGCGGCACGCTGAGCCGCTACGTGGACAGCGTGCTGCGTGAAACGGCGCTCGCCGCCCGCCTGGAGACCGTCGGCGCGCCACCCGCCTGCCTGGACGGGCTGCGCACGCGTGCCCTCCGTGCCGAGTGCGCGGGCACGACGTTGCGCTCCTGGGTGCGTGGGCTCGTAGACGCGCTCGAACTGCCCGTCCCGCTCGAAGACGATGGCCGCGACGCCGTGCAGTTCCTGACGTGCCTGAAGGCGAAGGGACTCGAATGGCCGGTCGTCATCCCGCTCGGGCTGGGATGCGAAATCCGCGAGCGTCCGCAGCCGTTCCCGCGCGTGGAACGCACCCGGGACGGCGCGGCGATTCACTTCAGCAAGGTCACGGTGGACCCGGCCTTGCGCGAGGAGCGCCGGGTTCGCTACGAGGAAGAGTTCCAGCGGATGCTCTACGTCACGTTGACGCGGGCCAAGCGCCTCCTGGTCGTGCCCGACGGCACGGACCTGTACGCCGGGCAGCCGCCCAACTTCCAGGGCCTCGCCCGGTGGCGCGAACTCGATCTGCCCGCGCTCTTCGACGCGCCGCCGCCCGCTCCCGTGGAGGCGTCGCTCGCCGTGCACGACACCGATCCTGGGCCGCCGTACTTCAAGGAGAACAAACGCCGTCTCACCCGGGCCGCGGCGATCTCCCAACAGGTCCCGCGCCGCGTGCTGCCCTCCGGGTTGGTCCACGCCAAGCACGCCGCACCGCCCGAGGCCCACACGGACGTGCGCCTGCTCGACGCCCACGGCCACAGCCTCGACGCCGACGACGACCGCCTCCTGGCCGCCGAGGATGCCAGCCTGCTGGAAGGCACCGCCGACGACGGGCCGCTCGCCGGCATCGGCGGCATCGAATACGGCAACTGGTGGCACGCCGTCCTCGAACGCTACCCGTGGCGCACCGCTGGGTCCGACGAACGCGCCGCCTACCTGCGCGACGAGCGCGCGCGGGTCGCCCCGTCGGTGGCGTGGACCGCGCGCGCGGCGGAGGAACTGGAACGTTTTGCCGCGAGCCGGGCGCACGCGGAGTTCGTGGCGGAAGGAGAGGTGTTCCTGCCGGAAATGCCGTTCTCCCACCCTCGCCACGAGGGCGAATGGATGGAGGGCATCATGGACCTGGTCGTGCTGACGCGTGGCGGGAAGGAGTTGTGGATCGTGGATTGGAAGACCGACCGCCGCCGGCCGACGGACGCGGACGACGCGGCGTTTTTACGGCGGTTGGCGGAGAAGTACGCGCCGCAGTTGCAGGCGTACGCGGAAGTGTTCGCGCGGGGGTTGGGGCGGCCGGTGGACCGGCTGTTGTTGTATTCGACGGCGCTGGGCGAGACGGTGCCGGTGCCGCTGGCGCCGTGACGGCGGAGGTTCCTGTTTTCTTCCGGCTGAAACCAGAAAATCTAGGATTGCCTCGGGGAGGCAACCCTACCGATGATGGAAGGTCACGCCGCGCGCGTGGAACGATCCGCGTTGGCGGCGAGCGACTTGACGAGGACCAGCTCGGTCCCCTTCGGCCGGCGCAGGTAATATGCGTTGTCGAACGCTTGCCGGATCAGGTGCAGGCCAAGGCCGCCAGGGCGGACCACCTCCAGCGCGCGACCGTTCATCTGCTTGGGGTCGGCGGCTTGGCCGTAGTCCCGCAACCGGCAGCGGATGGCGCCCGCAGCGTATTCGAGCTTGAGCCGGACTAACCCATCCGGTGCGCAGCAGTAGGCGTAGCGAATGACGTTCGTACAAGCCTCGTCGATGCCGAGCACCATCAAGTCCATCAGGTCGTGGCAGCAGTTCTGTTCAGTCAGAAATTCGCGCACGAAGCGACGCACCAGCGACAGGTTGCCGGTGTGACTGCAAAATTCAATCTCGCGTGCGCTGCTCATGCGGACGGGAGCGGGGGAAAGTTCATGCGCAGAATCCGAACGCCAGCAGGGTGAGATCGTCCTGCGGAGGAGATTCGCCCCGGTGAGAGGCTTCTCCGTGAGATAGTGTTGCCACGACATGGCGGGGATTGGCAAATTCTTTCTCTAGCAGGCGGCGTGCCCCAACCGCGCCCAGTTGCGTACCAGTTCCCTCCGCATCGCGGCTGTCGATCAGCCCATCCGTGTAAAAGGTGAGCCACTCCCCGGGCGCGGGCGAGTGCCGGGTGGAACGGTATTTCGCCGAAGGCAGGATCGCCAGGGGCAGGCCGCTGGCCACGGAGAGTTCCTCGGCCGTGCCGCCGTGGACCGACCACGGCGGGCAGTGGCCGGCGCTGGCAGTCTCCACCCGGCGCTCAGAAGGCACGATCCGGCCGACCAAGGCCGTCACGAAGAGCCCGCGCAGGGAGCGGCGGCAGAGGTTTTCGTTCCACTGCGTGAGGGCGTCGGCGGGAGAGATGCCGGGGGTGAGGATCGGCCGCAGCATGCTCAGGGACTGCGCCATGAGGAGGGCCGCCGGCACGCCTTTGCCCGCCACGTCGCCGACGACGAAGTACAGTTCGTCCGGGCCGACCTCGAACACGTCGTAGAAATCCCCGCCCACGTCCAGCGCCGGCCGGTAGAGCGCGGCGAACTCCAGGTCCGGGCGCGAGGGTAGTGCCGCGGGCAGGAAGTTCTTCTGGATCTCGGTGGCGATGGACATTTCCTGCTCGAAGCGCGCCCGGCGGCGCTGCTCGTCGAGGAAGCGCAGCTTTTCGATGGCGGTGGCGGCGAGGTTGGCGAAGGATTCGAGCGCGTCCTGGTCGGCGGCGTCGAAGGCGGCGCGGCCGGGTCCCTGCGCGTTGATGACCTGGAGCACGCCGATGGGCCGGCCTTGACGACAGAGCGGCACGCACAGCAGCGAACGCGTGCGGTAGCCGGTCTTGCGGTCTACCCCCGAGTAAAAACGCGGGTCGGCGTAGGCGTCCGGGATGAGGGCGCTCTCGCCGTGCTCGAACACCCAGCCCGCCACCGAACCCTGCCGCGGCACGGCCTGGTGGGCGGAGGCCACCTCGCCGTCCGCCGAACGCGCCACGACCAGGCGGAGTTCGCCGCTGGGTTCGTCGAGAAGGACAAGTCCGCTGCCTTCCGCCCGCATCACGCGGCGGGCGACCTCCATGATCTCGGTGAGGAGTTCGTGGTAGTCGGTGATGCCGTTGATGAGCGTGCAAACCTCGACGAGTCCTTTGTAGAGGGCGAGGAGTTCCTCCGCACTCCGGGCGGCGGGAACGGCTGGGGACGAGGACATGACGACGGGAGCCTCTCTGGTTACACCAGAACGACGGCCGGGTGCAAGGCGGGGGAGGGTGAAGTTTTTTGTGGCGCGCCGCGCCGGCCACCCGCAAGCTGTCGTCTGATGACCAAGCCTTTGCTGCTCGCCGTTGCCGCCGGCCTGTTCGTGTCGGGTGCCGGCCGCGCCGCCGACACCAACGCGACGGCCTACACGGCGCTGCGGACGATGGGCAAGTCGCTCGGCCAGGACACGATTTCTCGCGTGGTCGAGGTCACCGGGCGCGGGGGCATGCCGCAGCCGGACACCTGGCGCATCGTGATCCTCGACGGGACGCGCGGCACCCGCGAGGTCAAGGTGGCCGGCGGCCAGGTCGTGTCGCAGAAGTCCGCCGGCCCCGTGGATGCGCGGCCGATCCGCTTGCAGGACCTTAACCTGGATTCCAGCGGGGCGTTCGACTCGGCGGACAACGAGGCGCGCAAGACGAAGGTGCCCTTCACGGCGCTCGACTATTCGCTGCGCGTCAACGCGGCCACCGGCAAGCCCGTGTGGAACCTGGAGTTGTTCAACCAGACCGGGGCGCACGTCGGCGGGTTGCGTCTCGCCGCGCACGACGGCACCCTCATCGCCGTCAACGGCTTGAAACCTGGCCAGACGGTCGTCACGACCCAAGCCACCCCTCCGCGCACGCTGGTCTCCAGCGGAGATGCCGACCACGACACGGTGCGGCCAACGCAGGTGACTCCCGGTCGCAGCAACACGACGACGACCACCACGACCACGTACAACACCGTCCAAAACGCCCCGCCGCGCAACGGCGGCGATGACGACGACGATGAGCGCAACAGCGACGGTGCGACACCGTCTTCGGGCGAGGGTGGGTTCTTCTCACGGGCAGGGCGCACGCTCGACCACACCACGGAGGCTGTGGGCGACACCCTGAACCGGACCGGCCACGCCGTGGACCGCACGGTGCGGCACACCGGGACGAAGATTCAGCGGTTCTTCACGGGTGGGAACTCCGACCAGAACAACGCGCCGACCGATTAGAGCGTGCTGCGACTGCACCAACCCACCGCGTGACGAGCGGCCACGGCGTGGCCTGCTCAGAGAGCACTTCCGGCCGTGGCCGGCGCGCCGTTGACAGGCGTCCAACGCGCCAGAGCTTTCGCCAGTTCGTCCTGCCGGACGGGCTTGCCCACGAAGTCGTCCATTCCCGACGACAGGCATTTTTCACGGTCCGCGCCGGCGGCGCTGGCGGTCAGCGCGATGAGCGTCTGCCGGCGTTTGCCGAGTTGCGCCTCGTGCTGACGGATCGTCGTCGCCGCCTGGCAGCCGTCCATCACCGGCATGTGCATGTCCAGCAGCACCACGTCGTACGTCCCCGCGTCGAGCGCCGCCAAGGCTTCCAGACCGTTCTCGACCGAGTTGGCGCGATGTCCGAGGTTCTGGAGCTGGCGCAGGGCGAGTTTGCGGTTGATCGCGTTATCCTCGGCCAGGAGGACGCGAAGGGGGGCCGGTTCGTGGCCGTTCGTTTTTTGGCGGCGTGTCGCGTCGGAGTTCGCCGACGACGTGGCCGGCCGGACGGCGGGGCTGCCGGCGACCTGCGCGAGGGTGTTGAGCAGCGCGTGATACTTGATGGGTTTGGTCACCGAGGCCCAGATGCCGATCTGCGTGTAGGCGTGGCGGTCGCTCCCGACGCCGAGCGAGGTCACCAGGATGATCCGGGTGCGCGCGAGCTGCGGCTGGTTGGTGATTGCCCACGCTAGCGTGAATCCATCGATGGAACCCAGGTTCAGGTCGAGCAACACCACGTCGTAGGGCGTGCCCGCGTCCGCCTGCGCGCGCATCATGGACAACGTGTGCCCGGCGTCGTCCGCGGCGTCGGCGGCCATTTCCCAGGCGGTCAGCCGCTCCTGCAAGCACCGCCTCAACGTCGCGTTGTCGTCCACGATGAGCACGCGCATGCCGCGCAAGCTTTCCAAGGACGGGTTGTGGTGTTCCAGCGCGTGGTGCGCTTCCGGGTTGAACGCGAACCGCGCCGTAAACCAGAACGTGGACCCCTTGCCCGGCGTGCTGTCCACGCCGATCCGGCCGCCCATGAGTTCGACCAACTGCCGCGAGATCGTCAGCCCTAGGCCCGTGCCGCCGAAGCAGCGCGCGGTGGACTCCTCCGCCTGGCTGAACGCGTGGAAAAGCCGTGCGCGCGCCGCCGGGTCGATGCCGACGCCGGTGTCCTGCACCGAAAAGTGCAGCGTCGCGCCGTCCTTGTCCGACGCCTCGCAGCGTACCCGCAAGACGACCTCGCCCGTCTTGGTGAACTTGATCGCGTTACCCAGCAGGTTCAGCAGCACCTGCCGCAGCCGCGCCGGGTCGCCGATGAGTTGCGTCGGGGTGCCGGGCTCGATGTAGGCGACCAGCTCCAGTTGTTTCTGCAAGGCGCGGCCGGCGAGCACGTCGGCGGTGCTCTCGACGAGTTGCCGCAGGTCGAGTTCGATGGCCTCCAGCGACATCTTGCCGGCCTCCATCTTCGAGAAGTCCAGGATGTCGTTGATGACCGTCAGCAGCGAATCGCCCGAGGTGCGGATCGTGTCGAGGAGGTCGCGCTGTTCGTGGGTGAGCGGGGTCCCTTCGAGGAGGTCGGCCGCACCGAGCACGCCGTTCATGGGGGTGCGCAGTTCGTGGGAGACGCTGGCGACGAATTCACTGCGGGCCTTCACGGTGTCCAGGGCGGCGTCGCGCGCGGCGGCAATCTGGCGGCTTGCCTCCACGCGCTCGCTGATGTCGCGCGCGCAAAGCGTGTAGAACCGGCGGCCGACCCGTACGGCATGGTGTTCTTCCGCCGGCCCGGGGGTGACCTCCGCCAGGCGGACTTCCAGCGGGAACACCTCGCCACCAAGCCGTGCACCGACCGACTCCGCGCGTTCGCCGGGTGGGAACATCGCCCGCCACGCGGCCGGCTCCAGGTCGCGCCCGGGCAGCACGAGTGCGCTGGCCGGACCGCCGATGAGTTCGCGCGCCGGACGCCGCCAAAGGCGCTCGGCCTCCGGGTTGCAACCGAGGATGACGTTGTCGGCGTCCACGGTGATGATCGCCTCGCCGACGGCGTTGAGGACGGCGGTGTAGCGCCGCCGCGTGGCCGCCTGCACGAAGGTCTCGCGCAGGATGGCACGCACCATCGGCCGGAAGACCAGGCGCAGTTCGGCGAAGAGTGTCAGGAGCAGCAGCGCGACGAGCACGGTTTCGACCGCTTGGAGTCGATGGGTCGTGCGGTGGTTGGCGTGCTCGTAGGCGGCGACGGCTTCGTCCAGGGCGGTCAATAATCCCCCCGGCACGGCCTCCAGCACCCGCGCTAATTCCGGTGAGCCCGGGGGCAGGGGAGAGTCGGCCGCCTGCGCCGCCACCGAACGCGCCGCCCGGCAAAACGCCTCGACGCGCCGGTCCAGATCGTTGGGTTGTTCCCGGTAGATCGCCTCAATCTCGGCCCCGGGGTGGCCGGGGAGTTCCAGGCTCGCATCCCCCTGGATCAACCCGCGCTGGATGCGTTCCAGATCGCCAACGGCGCGCGTCGTGATCCCTCGGAATCCCTGCCGCCGCTCCGCGTCGGGTTCCTGGGCCAACCGCAGGCAAAACAACGCCACCCGCTGCGCCAGCGCGCGCTGCCGGCCGCTCGCGCCAATCATTGTCGCGTATCGACCCTGAGAGTTGATTTGCGCGAAGAGCACGCCAAAGAGCGAAAGCGCCAGGATGCCGACGAGAGCCATCGCCAGGAAGTAACTGGCCGTCAGTCGACGGGTATAATGCTTCAACCCCTTGTCGGTCAGAGTCTTGCCAGTAAAATCGCTCATTTGAAAAGACTGGGCCGAAAACTTGCTTTAAACCACTTCTAGCAAGTTAAGCGCCCACCTGCCCGCCGAGTTGGCCGCCTTCGTGCTTTATCAACACCCGAACCACGGCGCTTTCCTCTATGAGCAACCAAGACTCCGGACAAAAAGGCGGTTTTCTCCGCCGGTTTTTCCAACGCAGCGAACCGGCCGCGGCCCAGCCCGCACGCAACGGCTCGGGCGAGATCGTGATGACGCAGACCCCCGACGCCTCGACGACCGGCAAGCGTCTGCCCAAGGCCAAAAGCGTGCTCGTCATTGCGCCCGTGGACGCCGCCGTCAAACGCTGGAAGCGCGACCTGGAAGGGGCCGGCTACGGGGTCGAAACCGTCGAAACCGGCGCGAAGGGGCTGGATATCCTCTACGGATTTTCCTTCGACGCCGTCCTGATCGACCACGCCGAGCCGGAGGTCAACGCCCTGGACATCCTGCACCAGATCCGCGGCCAGGACGAGTTGAAAAACCTCTTCATCGGCGTGTTCGTGCACGACAAGGCCGGCCGCGTCAACCAGGAGATGGAGGCGCTCGACGCCGGGGCCAACCGCGTCTTCCAACGCGCGGAGGTCAAGCCTGAGGAAATC
>CAXUIU010000163.1:0-8549 GCA_964250955.1 uncultured Chthoniobacterales bacterium
GACCGCCTTGACCTTCAGCGGCGCACCGTCCACGCACGGCAGGCACGCGACCCACGCGGGCGCGGCGGTCCAAAGCTTGCGGAAGTTCATACCGGGAAGTTCCACGTTCACACGCCCACGACGGACACGACCACGGTGCGCCGGTGCGCCGCGCGGCGGTGCTCGAAGACGAAGACCCCTTGCCAGGTGCCCAGCGCGAGCCGGCCGTTGACCACCGGGACGTTCTCGCTGGTGCGGGTCAGCGCCATGCGCAGGTGCGAGGTCGTATCATCGGGACCCTCGGCGGTATGGATATACTCTTCCGAGTCTTCCGGTACGAGGCGCTCGAAGTAGGCGTGCAGGTCGGCGCGGGCGCTCGGGTCGGCGTTCTCGTAAATGACGAGGCTCGCGCTCGTGTGTTGCACGAACACCGTCGCCGTCCCGGTGGTCACGCCGCTGACCCGCACGACCTGCGCCACCTGCGCGGTGATGTCGTAGGTGCCCTTGCCGCGGGTGGCGACCGTGAACTGATCCGCGTGCGCTTGCATTCCCGCAAAGATGCGGCGGCCGGCGGCGAGGTAAACTCTTTTTTAGATGTGGAAGGTGTGATGTGCGATGTGAGAGGCAAATCCATCCCCCTTTGAGCACCCTTCCTATCTTCTCGTTGGACGGCCGCGTGGCCGTGGTCACCGGCGGCAGCCGCGGCATCGGCTTTGAGGTCGCCCGCGCCATGCGCGAGAGCGGCGCGCACGTGGTCCTCGCCGACCGCCTGCGCGAGGAAGGTGAGGCGGCGGCCGCGACGTTGGGAGCGGAGTTCGTCGAAACCGACGTGACCCGCTCCGAGTCCGTGCGCGCGCTCGCCGAGGGTGTCGCCGCCCGCCACGGCCGCGTGGACATCCTCGCCAACATCGCCGGCATCGTCCACAACGTTCCTTCAGAGGACGCCACCGACGAGGACTGGCGGCGGGTCATGAGCGTCAACCTCGACGGCGTGTTCTTCTGCTGCCGCGAGGTCGGCAAACTGATGCTCGCCCAGGGCAAGGGCGTCATCGTCAACATGGCCTCCATGTCCGGGCTCGTGTCCAACCATCCCCAGCCGCAGGCCGCCTACAACGCTTCCAAGGCCGGTGTCATCCTGCTCACCAAGTCCCTCGCTGGCGAGTGGGCCGGGCGCGGGGTGCGGGTGAACTCCATTGCACCCGGCTACGTGGGCACGCCCATGACCAAGCTCGGCCTGGACACGCCCGAGTGGCGCCGCGTCTGGCTCGAATCCATCCCGCTGGGCCGCCTGGCCGAGCCCGCCGAGATCGCCCCGCTGGCCGTTTTCCTCGCCTCCGACGCGAGCTCCTACATGACCGGCGCCACCGTCGTCATCGACGGCGGCTATACCGCCTGGTAGGCGCGCGCCTCACGCGGCCTCCACGATCCAGTCGGCCCGCGCGCGGGATCGACGGATCAACTCGGCGTTGGGCTCGTCGGTGGATGCGATCCACGCCCGCGCGGCCTCCGGCGTGCGGCCGTGCGCGACGTGGCGGGCCAGGAGCCGCTCCTGCCGCAACGGTTCGTCGCCTTCCACGAACCACACCTCGTCCAACAATGGCCGCACCGCCGCCCACGGGCCGTCCAGGAGCAGGTAGTTGCCCTCGGTGATGACCAGCCCCACGTCGGCCGGCACCGCGATCTCGCCCGCAATGGCCTCCTCGATCTCGCGGTGAAAAGCCGGCGCGTAGACGACCTCACCCGCCGCCGGGTCACGCAGCCGCCGCAACAGCGCGACGTAGCCCGCGGCGTCGAAGGTGTCCGGCGCCCCCTTGCGCTCGCGGCGCCCGAGCCGGGCCAGTTCCGCGTTGGCGAGGTGAAACCCATCCATGGGCACCACCACAGCCGCCGCCCCGGCGTGCGCAGCCAGGTGCGCGGCAAGCGTGGATTTACCAGCGCCGGGTACGCCCGTCAGCCCCAGGAGGCAGCGCGTTCCGCGGGAGCGCAGGGTTTCCAGCCGCGCGAAAGGATCGTGGCAAACGGGAGGCATCACCAAAGTCTTCGCGCCACGCCGGACAAAACGGCGTCCCGGCTGCACGGATTTCCACGCGGGAACTGGGTTAGCATTCGTAATATAGGAGGATGAACAGCTTCCGCCTCCTCCTCGCCGCCGCCGCGTTCGCTCTCGCCGCCTGCGGCACGGTCCATTCAGAACACGCCGTCGAGAGCAGCGGCACCCCGGTAAACCCCTTCGCCGATCCCGGCGGGGCCAACCAGCCGAGCGCCCCACTGACCGGCGCGCAGCCGCAACACCGCTGAACCCCCGTTCCAGGGGTTAAAATCAGGCCGGAGAAACCGGTTGGACTGCACAGTTGTGCATGCCGTTCGAAATTTGTTCAAAAAAGACATTGCACTCTTTTGGCAAATTCGCTCTTAATCGGCCTGTACGAACCATTCCCCTCATGTCTAAACCACGGAGATCCCACTCACTCAGAACCACCTTCACCATCCTGGGCCTTACCCTCGCGGCGGCTCCGTTGGCTTTCGCTCAGACCGGCGAGGCGAACATGAACCAGATGGAAGCGCAGATGAAAGCGATGGAGGCGCGCTTGGAAGCAACCGAGAAGCGCGCCGCTTCCGCCGAATCCAAAGTGGCCGACTTGCAGAAGCAAGTGAACTCTCAATCCCTGCACGGCAAGGAGCAGGCCAAGAAGGATGCCGCGGCCAGCGGCACCACGGTCCCTACCACGGAGGAATACGAGAAGGCCAACCCAAAAGACTTCAAGAGCCTGACGCTGGCGCCGCAAAACGACACGCCCTTCGCCACGCTCGACATTAACTACTTCTACATGCGTACCGGCTTCGGTACGTACACCACGGGCGGCGGCCGCGAGACCAACGACGGGCGCAACAACGCGTTCGGCGTTCCGCTGGTCAGCGACAACACCGCTGGCCGACTCGGCAACGAGTTCGACACCTACCTGGAACCGAGCTTCAAAGTCATCACCAATCCCTTCAAGGACCCGAAGGTGACCTTCGGCGGCGTGTTCACCCTCAGCTCCTACACCGCCGAGCGGACCCAGGCCGACTTGCCGACCAACTTCGCCGTCCTCGACCTGTACGCGTTCGCCAAGGGCGCGATCCCCTTCCTGCCCGGCGCGGAAGTATGGGCGGGCCGACGTGGGTATGAGTACCAGTTCTACGTCAACATCATCGACCGTCGTTCGTACGTCATCGGCGGTGACGGTGGCGGTTTGAACGACATCGACCTCGGCATCGCCAAGCTCGACGTGGCCTACCTCGAAGGCAGCCCGAGCGGCGGCACGAACACCACGGTCAACCCGCTCAATCCGACGGGCTCGACCTTCGGCGAAATCCGCACGGACAACGGCAACCTGAACAAGCAGTCGGTCTACTTCCGCGTCCACGACATCGACGCGGGCCCGCTCGGCAAGTTCTCGTTCTTCGGCCAATGGGAGCATGTCGCGGGCGGCACGGCGCTGGTCAGCGGCGACTTTCAGGGCGTGCCCGGGGGCTACGAGTACAACAACCTGAACTACGCCGGGGGCGTCCGCCTGCCGTCGGGTGACGGGTTCAGCGGCGGCATCGTGCATGACTTCAAGGCCAAGCTCCTCAACGGCGACCTGACGTACACGAACCACCTCTACCTGGGTGCGTCCACGGGCATGTCGTTCGACACGACTAACACCGACAAGCTGCGCAACTCGCCGTATTACGGTGTGTCCACGGACGTGCTGCTGAACAACAACGGCAACGTGTTCACCCTCGCCGATGCGCATCGCTACTCGTTCGCCGACCAGGCCAACTTCTTCTACAAGGAGAAGTTCGAGTTCGAAGCCTTCGCGGTGTACGAGCATCAGGACAGCGGTCGCCCGAGCGTGCCGCTCACCGACGCCGCGCTGCCGATCCCGGCGGGCGTGGTCGCCGGCCAGACCATCGGTCGCACGACGTACCTTGCCGGTGGCACCGCGACGGCCGCCAACCCCAACGCGCTCATCGCCGGCGTCAACGCTCGCGGCATCCAAGATTGGGCCGACGTGGGCATCCGGCCGACGTACAACTTCACGCCGTTCTTCGCCCTCCAGGCGGAAGCGACGTATAACTACATCAACAACGAGGCGTTCAACGCGATCCGCGACGCCGCCGGGTTCAAGTCCGGCGCGGGCAGCCTGGTCAAGTTCACGCTGTGCCCGACCTTCCACTACGGCAAGGTGGGCAACTACCCGCTGGAACTGCGCTTCTTCTACACGTTCGCCTATTGGAACGACAACCTGAAGGGCGCGCTGGTGGGTGGCGATGCGAACCGCAACTCAAACCACGGCAATCTGTTCGGCACGCAGGCGGTGTTCAACTTCTAACCCGCCCGACCGCCGTCCGGTCTGTTTCACGAAAGCGCCACCATCTGCCACGGATGGTGGCGCTTTCTTTTGTACCAACCTCTTTCCGCTAAAATTTTTGCGCCGAGGCGTTGCGCCGGGTTGACGCGAAAATAAAGCCTTCTATTCTTCCAACACCACGCGCGCGACCCCCCGCCGCCGTTCGGCGGTTTGCCGTGCCGTTTGCAGCAGCCACCCCTCATCATGAAGCTACAGAAATTCGGCCTCGCCGCCGCCCTCCTCGCCACCCCGCTCTTCCTCATTAGCTGCGGCTCCGGCGGCAAAAAAGACACCGTCGGCATCTCCATGCCCACCAAGACCTCCCTGCGTTGGATCGCGGACGGTAACAACGTGGTCAAATCCCTTGGCGACAAGGGCTACGGCACGGACCTTCAGTACGCCGACGACGACATCCCCAACCAGCTCTCGCAGGTCGAGAACATGGTGACTAAGGGTTCCAAGGCACTCATCATCGCCTCCATCGACGGCACCACGCTCTCGAAGGTGCTGCAATCCGCGGCGGACGCGAAGATCAAGGTCATCGCCTACGACCGACTCATCAAGGGGTCGCCGAACGTCGATTACTACGCGACCTTCGACAATTTCCAGGTCGGCGTGCTCCAGGCCCAGTCCATCGTGGACAAGCTCGGCGTTAACAGCGGCAAGGGACCGTTTAACATCGAGTTGTTCGGCGGTTCGCCCGACGACAATAATGCGTTCTTCTTCTACGACGGTGCGATGAGCGTGCTCCAGCCCCTCATCGACGCGAAGAAGCTCGTGGTCGGCAGCGGCCAGACCGGCATGAAGACGGTGGGTACCCTGCGTTGGGACCCGGCCACGGCCCAGTCGCGCATGGACAACATCCTGTCCTCGACCTACACCAACAAGAAGCTCGACGCGGTGCTGTCGCCCTACGACGGTCTGTCCATCGGCATCCTCTCCTCGCTCAAGGGCGTGGGTTACGGCAAGCCGGACCAGCCGATGCCCATCGTTTCGGGTCAGGATTGCGAGATCCCTTCGATCAAGTCCATCATCGCCGGCGAGCAGTATTCGACCATCTTCAAGGACACCCGCGAACTCGCCAAGGTGGCGGCGGCCATGGCCGACTCGATGCTCAAGGGTCAAACCGTGGAAGTGAACGACACCAAGACGTACAACAACGGCATCAAGGTCGTGCCTTCCTACCTGCTCAAGCCGGTGCTCGTCACCAAGGATAACTACCAGCAGGTGTTGATTGACTCCGGCTACTACAAGGCCGATCAGGTCCAGTAAACAAGCGGTCCACGAAAACCCCGCGCGCCTGACCGGCCGCGGGGGTTTCTCCAACGTTCTCCTCTCCCCCTTCGTGCGCGTTCCTGCGGCTGCCGCCAGCTAGAGCGGCTGGTCCGGCGTGCCCATGCCTTTCTCTCCTTCTTGCGGCCATGAGCGATATTATCTTGGAAATGCGGGCGATCACCAAGACGTTCCCCGGCGTCAAGGCACTCGACAACGTCAACCTGACCGTGCGACGCGGGGACATCCACGCGATCTGCGGAGAGAACGGCGCGGGCAAGTCCACGCTGATGAAGGTGCTCAGCGGCGTGTATCCGGCCGGCTCCTACGACGGCAAGATCATTTACGAGGGACAGGAACGCTCCTTCCGCGATCTCTCGGACAGCGAAAAGATCGGCATCATCATCATCCACCAGGAACTCGCGCTCATCCCGCTGCTCTCGATCACCGAGAACATTTTCCTGGGTAACGAGGTGGCGACAGGCGGCGTCATCAATTGGGACCTCGCCGAACAGAAGGCGGCCACTGTCCTCCAAAAGGTTGGCTTAAACGAGCCCCCCGAGACCTTGGTAATGAATCTCGGCACCGGCAAGCAGCAGCTCATCGAGATTGCCAAGGCGCTCTCCAAGGAGGTCAAGCTGCTCATCCTCGACGAACCGACCGCCAGCCTCAACGAGAACGACAGCGAGAAGCTGCTCAACCTCCTGCTGGAGTTCAAGGCGCAGGGGATCACCTCCATCATCATCTCGCACAAGCTGAACGAAATTAAGAAAGTCGCCGACCAGATCACGATCATCCGCGACGGCGCGACCATCGAGACGCTCGACACGCCCGAGATCAGCGAAGATCGCATTGTCAAGAGCATGGTCGGGCGCGAGTTGACGGACCGTTATCCCAAACGCCAGTCGAAGATCGGCGAGATGGTCTTCGAGGTGAAGAACTGGTCGGTCTATCATCCCATCACCCCGGACCGGCAGGTGATCCGCGGCATCGACATCAAGGTACGCGCCGGCGAGGTCGTCGGCATCGCAGGTCTGATGGGCTCAGGTCGGACGGAGTTTGCGATGAGCGTCTTCGGCCACGCCTATGGGCGCAGGATCACCGGGGACGTGTTCATCAAGGGCCAGAAGGTCGTGCTGAACAACATCAACCAGGCGGTGCAACACGGCTTGGCGTACGTCACCGAGGACCGCAAGACGTACGGTCTCAACCTGATCGACCACATCAAGCACAACATTACCCTGACCAATCTGCAGGGGGTCTCGCAGGCCGGCGTGATCGACGACCTGCAAGAACTCAGCATCGCCAACGACTACCGCCAGAAGACGAACATCCGCTGCTCGACGGTCTACCAGCAGACCGGCAACCTGAGCGGAGGCAACCAGCAGAAGGTCGTCTTGAGCAAGTGGCTTTTCACGAGCCCCGAGATCCTGATCCTCGACGAGCCGACCCGCGGCATCGACGTGGGTGCGAAGTACGAGATCTACACGATCATCAACTCGCTCGCGGACGCGGGCAAAGCCGTCGTCATCATTTCCTCCGAGATGCCGGAAATCCTCGGCACCTGCGACCGGATCTACGTGATGAACGAGGGCAGCATCGTGGACGAGATGTCCGCCAAGGACGCCTCGCAGGAAAAGATCATGACCGCCATCATCCGCAACAAGACCAAAACCTCCCCATGAACTCCACCGCTAGTCCCGCCGCCACCCCCCTCGCGCCGGAACAGTCTGCCCCTGTCGCCGCGAAGACGGGAAATTTTAGACAACGCAGCAACCTCCGTGAGTACGGGCTGATGATTGCACTGCTGATCATCATGGTGCTGTTCCAAGTTCTGACGAATGGCACTTTGTTACAGCCGCTGAACATCACGAACCTCGTGCTGCAAAACGGCTTCATCGTGGTGATGGCGCTGGGCATGTTGATGGTGATCGTTGCTGGGCACATCGACTTGTCCATCGGTTCGGTGGCGGGATTCATCGGTGGCATGTCGGCTGTGCTGATGGTCAACCACCAGATGAACTTCGCGTTAGCGTTCGTGCTCTGTCTGGTGACTGGCGCCGCCATCGGTGCCGCGCAGGGTTACTGGATCGCTTACCTGAAGATCCCATCCTTCATCGTCACCTTGGCTGGCATGTTAGTGTTCCGCGGTCTGACGTACGTGATGGTCGGCGGTTCGTCCATCGGGCCGTTCCCGCGTCAGTTCCAGTTGTTGAGCTCAGGGTTCATCTCCGGGGAGAGTTCCGGCGGCTTCCACACCGTTTCGATGGGGATCGGCGTCCTCATGGCCGTCACGCTTTTCTTCTTCGCACTCCGCCGGCGTTTGACCCGGCAGAAACACGGCTACCAGGGTGGTCCTATCTGGATGTTCATTGCTGAACAAGGGCTCATCGCAGCCTTGATTTTGTATCTGTCGTACTTGCTCGCTTCTTACCGCGGCCTGCCCAATCTGCTGATTGTCATGGGGGTGCTGGTCGCGGCGTTCAACTTCCTGACGACCCGGATGACCATCGGCCGGCGGATCTACGCGCTGGGCGGCATGATCATCGCCGCGCGGCTCAACAGCGCGACGGCCAAAGGCGGCGACGGTGTCGAGTTGGATGTGATCGCAGCCGTGTTCATCGGCGGGGCGTCAGCCTCGGGTGGTGTGGGCAAAGTGCTCGGTGCGGTGGTGGGTGCGTTCATCATGGGCGTGATGAACAACGGCATGTCCATCATGGGCGTCGGCGTCGATTGGCAGAAGATCATCAAGGGACTGGTGTTGCTGGCCGCCGTCGTGTTCGACGTTTACAACAAGAACAAGGTCTAATTCATCTCCGAAGCTGGATTGTAGAAGACGCGCAGGTCGGCCGAGTGCCACCTGCGCGTTTTTTTTGCCTGCTGGAGCGGCGCGTTCGAACTTGCCAGCCGTCAGGTAAAGGA
>CAXUIU010000164.1:0-8538 GCA_964250955.1 uncultured Chthoniobacterales bacterium
CGCCTAACCACGCGCTCCAGCGAACAGAGGCTGGCGTTCCAGTCTTGCATGCTTGTTTCGCCTTGCCTCGCCGGTAGCAGTCGATGAGCTTGGCTTCGTCAGAATGACAAGCTTCGCCCACTGTAGCGCGACATTATCACATGCAAAAACAGGAACCATCCACCTTGTTCGGCCAAGAACGTGCGGCTTCCTACGACGAAGTGCAGGCCAAGGTCGCGCCCATCATGGATGCCTTGCGTTTGCTGGTTTATCTTTCGCTCTCGGACTTGCCGCCCGAGGCTCGCATCTTCTGTGTTGGCGTGGGCACCGGAGCCGAATTGTTCGCCCTCGCGACCGCCTGCCCACGCTGGCGCTTTACGGCAGTCGAGCCGGCCGCGCCGATGTTGGAGACGTGTTCGCGCAAAGCCGCCGAGCTAGGCGTAGCCGACCGCTGCAAGTTCCATCTGGGGTACTTGGATTCCCTTGAGGAAACCGGTCCGTTCGACGCGGCGACCTGCCTGCTGGTTTCTCACTTCCTGACAGACCGGAAAGAGAGAACGGCATTTTTCGGGCAAATTGCCACCCGGTTGCGGCCTGGCGGCCTGCTCGCCAGCGCGGACTTGGCCGCCGAGCTAAATTCTCCCGCTTTTACAACGCTGCTGCCGGTTTGGAGGAAGATGCTCGTCCATTCCGGCCAGCCGGCGGAGGTTGTTGAAAGTTACCTTGCCGCCCTGCGTGGAGGCGTGGCGGTGCTGCCACCTTCGGAGGTGGCTTCGATCATTGAGGCAGGTGGTTTTCAGGACGTTACGGCGTTCTTCCAGAGCTTGTTGATCCATGGCTGGATTTCTAAGCGGGCGGCTCGGCCAGAAGTCTAACCACGCGCCCCGGCGAACGCTCGCAAAGCTCGCGTCGCTGAGCTTGGCGGCGTCAGGCCTACTTACCACTCGCCTCTATATCTTGTTTCATTGTTCTCATCCTCCTGAGTTCCCCGTTTACTTTGCGCTCTCAGGAACCAGCCAAGGTTCAGATTTCGGAGGCTCCGTTGGACGCGCAGGATATGGCATTTACAAGTATGCTTTCGAGGCGTCTCCCCCACCGGCAGCGTCATGGTATTTCGCTGGACGGAATCTAATGGCGAACGCGTTTACAGCGTCACCGAGTCCGTCAGCTACACCGGCGGTAAGGGCGCTCGGGAGACGATCTTGATTTGCGATCCAGCGCGGTTTCCTTTCCATCCTTCCAAGGACGACCAGCCGACCAGCGTTACTTACAAAGCACTCCGGGCCGCCGGAGAACTCGCCGACATGCGTTTGGGCGAGGTGGCTGTCGGCAACCACGGAGCGACCTTCCAGTTCAAAGGCGAGAATGGCCGCTCCAAAACCTTTCTTTTTGAGTGCTTCATCGAGAGTTATGCTGCCGCGAAAGCCCGTTTCCCAGACTTGCCGGAGGTGAACCCCCAAATCGCTTCGTCCGGGTAGAGATACCATTCCGCCAAGTGACCCAACACACCGGGGTCTAACCACGCGCGCATGTTCCACGCTGTTATGCGCAAGCTCTTCTTGCTCAGCCTGCTCTTGGCCACTCAAGCCAGCTTCGCTGACGATTCGCCCAAGCTGCCCAGGATGGTACGGAATCCAGCCGCCGAGTTTCTGTCTTCCCAACCTTATGGACCCGTGTTGGCCATTCACTACGACTTCGATGGAGATGGGATCGAGGATGTGGCGTACGCGGATCGTACCAACTGCGGCCATCATGGGAACTGTGTGTACCAAATCTTCCTGCGCCGAACTGCCGACCGCTACATTGAGGAGGCAACATCATGTTCTGGGAGCATCTCCGCCTCCGGCCTCACCGCGGAAAACGAGGCGGGGTCGTCCAGGCCTTCACGCCAGAAACCATGCTTACCTACTTGGTCAACGGCCGCGGTATCCGGCTCCTATCCATCAAGGCCAATCCCCTGCACTACGATCCCACTACCGGCGAGGTTCCCGCTTCCGACCATGCGCGCGAACTGGTGGACACCACCTACACCTTGGAGGAGTTCGCCGCTCTCGCCAGCAAACCGCCCGACGGCCTGACCACGCGCTCCGGTCGCTGAGCTTGGTTTCGTCCGGTGGTGAAGCCACTCGACACGAACCATCCGTGGGAGCGCAGGCCTGCTTGCGTTTTTAGAGCGGTGCGACGGCGGTCGGTTCGTTCCAGCCGAAGGATCCACCCGGCCGACGGACGAGAGTCGCCCACCCACTTCCACTCCGGAGAACCGCAGGCAGGATACGGGCTTGCCAGCCTGCCATTTTCTAGGCACGCTGCCCTTTTTTCGTCCCAACCCTATGAGAACCAGCCTCTGCCTGTTCCTCGGCTTCCTTTTCTGCGCCGCTGCCGCGAGCAGCTTGCGCGCGGCGGATAGTGACATCGAGATTCATAGCGTTCCGCTCAAGCTCGACTCCACCTCCACCAAGGCCAACGACGGCGGCGCCAATCATACCAAGGAACATTGGGTCTACCAGTTGACGATCGAGAACAAAAGCTTCCACGACCTGACCGGCCTCCAGGTGAAGTACGTCATTCTCTACACCCACGAAAAGCTAGGCGAAAAAGCCAGCGGCAAGCCGGAGCGTAAAACCGGTATTCTCCCCATCACCGCTTTGAAGTCCCGCGAAAAACTCACCCTCAAAACGGACGCCCTCGAACTGGGCAAGGCGAGCCTCGTCGGCAACTACATCTATTCCTCCGGCGCCAGACCCAACGCCCAAGACTCGCTGGTAGGCGTCGTCTTACACGTAGAGCAGAACGGGCAGATCTTCGCCCAGTTTGCCAATCCATCCAGTTTCTCGAAAGAGCCGGTGGAGTAACCGTCGGGTGGGTTCGCGCCCAGGGGACCGTTCCGCCTGGATACGTCGGGACCCCGGCGGCAATCTCACCGCCCGTCGAACGACCCCGTCTCCGGCAGGCCCGGGGCCGTCAACCCTCCGGCCTTCGCCCCGCAGGACGCGCGTACCACCAGCGTGCCGTCGAGCAGAATGTCGCGCGGCGGCAAACTCGGCCGGCGCACCCGTTCCAACATCGCCGCGACCGCCGCCGCACCGATCTCGTGGGTGGGCTGGCGCACGGTCGTCAACGGCACGGGCAGGAGGCTCGCGTAATCCACGTCGTCGATGCCCACCAGTGCCACATCCTGCGGCACCCGCCGGCCCAGCGCCTGCAAGCCGTGCATGAGCTGGCCGGCCGTGCGGTCGTTCGCGCAAACGAGCGCGTCCGGGTTCGCACCTTCGAGCATTTGACGCAACGCGACCAAGTCCGTCGCGTCGAGCCGCTGCACGGACGGCGCGACCGGGTCTTCCTCCGCCAAGAGCGCCTCCCGGTAACCGGCGATCCGCGCCTCGATCGTCGCCGCCGTGTCCGCCTGACCGACGAACGCGATCCGCCGCCGGCCCAACCGCAGGAGGTGTTCGGTCGCCAGGTAGCCGGCGCGGCGGTTGTCGAGGCCGACGAGGTCGTGCGTCGTGCGCCGCGGGAAACGCAGCGTGTCGCGGTCCAGCAACACCACGGGGGTCCGCGCCTGGTCCAGCGCCGCCAGCAGCCGGGCGTTGGCCTCCGCGTTCAATTGCGCCTGTTCGAACGGCGCGAAGAACACTCCATCCGCCTTCCGCTCGATGAACCGCTGGCACACCAGCCAAGCACGCTCCGCGCGCTCGGACGGCGACCCGGACGGCGCGTGCCCCCACAGGAGAGCGAACATGTCGCCCTGCGGGGCTTCGGCCATCCCCTGGCAAATCGGCTCGAAGATATCCGTCGTGCCGAGGTCCGGGATCAGCAGCCCGAAGGACAGCAGGCCGGCTGGTGCCGCCGGTGCCGCCGCGCCGTTCTGGCCGGCGGGGGCAGCTGGCCGTACGTACGTCCCCGAGCCCGCCCGGCGCTCGACCAGGCCGAGATTACGCAGTTCGTTGACGGCGCGGCCCACGGTGATGCGCGACGCACCGAAGCGTTTGATCAGGTCAGCCTCGCTGGGCAGTTTGTCGCCCGTGCGGTAGTCGCCACGCAAAATTTCCGCCCGAAGTTCTTCGAGGATCAGGCGGTATTTGCGGGACGCGGGAGGAAACAGGGGCATGACAAGAAAGACAACTTGGCAAAGCTGTCTTATTAAAGTATATCAACTTTCACTTGCTTTCATCTGCAAACCGACGGAAGCTGTCTTATAGCAAACGAGGGCTGTCATATCTAAAATGTGACCACCGCGGGAGAAACCATAACATGAACGCACCTACCGACGCTACCAAGCATTATCTGTTTGCCAGCGACTTTGACCAGACGTTGAGTTTCAACGATTCCGGCGTGGTCCTGAGCGAGATGCTCGGTCTGTCCGGCTTCCACGAGAAGGTGGCTGGGCTTGCCCGCGTCAACCTCGTCCAACAGGGAGCCGAGTTGACATACCTGCTGCGCCACGATCCGCAGTTCCGCGGTGTGCGGCGCGAGCATCTTGTTGAAACTGGCAAGCGCGTGCGGCTCAAGCAGAACGTCGCGCAGTTGGCCGACTTCCTGCACGAGGGGGTGGAGAACTACCGCTTCACCTTCTGCGTCATCTCGGCCTCGCCGCGCGTGGTCGTCCAGAGCGCGCTCGAAGGCATCGTGCCGCCCGAGAACGTCTTCGGCACGGAACTCGACTTCGACGCGCACACCGGCGAAATCTGCGACGTGCGTCGCGTGCCCGCCGGCTATGGGAAGGTCGCGCTCCTCCAGGAGATCGAGGCGCGCCTGCACATCCGCCCGGACTACACGGTGTACGTCGGCGACGGCTCGTCGGACATGCATGTCATGCAGCACGTCAACAGCCTCGACGGCCTGACGATTGCCGTTTCCGAGACCAAGAGCGTCGGCCGCATCGCCAAGCGTTCGGTCCTCAGCGACAACGCACTCAGCGTGCTCGTGCCCATCCTTGAAGATGTGGTCGGCTGGGACCCGTCGCAAATCAGGGAGGTGTTCTCCTCCTACGGCCTGTCGCTCCAGGCGTGGGACAAGATCCGCACCGACTGGCTGACCTTCCACGAACCCGACCCGCAGGAAACCGCGGAAGGCCGCACGCCGCGCCTAGCGATCCTCGCAGCCTGATGGCACCAACCCATTTCTCAACTCTTTTTACCACGATGAACCATCACTTGATTCAAGAATGCTTCGGTTGGGTGGCTGCGGTGGCGTTCGCTTCTTCCTACCTTTGCCGCACCCAGACGACGTTGCGCCGTGCGCAGGCTGTGGGGGCTTTGCTCTGGGTAGGTTATGGGGTGTTCTCCGGCGCGCTGCCGGTGATCGTCACCAACGTAGCCGTGGCGTTCATGGCAGTGGCCTATCCGGCGTTGCGCCGGCTCTGGGAAGCCCCGGTGCCGCCCGCGCACGAACCCGCCAAGCAGTCCCTCGCCGCGCAGGACCTCCACCCTGCCTGAACTCCAAGTCTTCTTAAACAAACAACGTTCCTAGCCGGCGCACCCGCGCCGAGGCTAGACACGAGCAGGGGCGGCTCCGGGGGGAAGTCCGCCCCTGCTTCTTTTTTGACGGCGGGTGTGCTTCAATCCCGGGATGGAACCCGCCGTCGATAGCGATCTTTTTTCCGACCAGACCTTGGACCTCGCCGCCGTGCGGCGGTTTCAGCGGGAGTTCGCAGCGGCGCGGGAATGGGAGCAGTTCCACACGCCCAAGAACCTGGCGATGGCGTTGGCCGGTGAGGCGGGCGAACTCCTGGAACTCTTTCAGTGGCTCACGCCCGAACAGGCGGCGCGGATCACCGACACCGCGCGGGGTAAGGAAGCCGTCTCGCACGAACTCGCCGACGTACTCGGCCATGTCGTCCGCCTAGCCGACGTGCTCGGCATCAACCTCGTACAAGCCCTCTGGGACAAGCTGCGCCTCAACGGCGAGAAGTATCCGGTGGCACGGGCAAAAGGTCACGCGCGCAAGTACTCGGAGGAAGCGGAAGGTTGACAGTTTCCGTCGCTCAGGCGCGCCGCGCCCAACGCAGCTTGGCGGAGGAGGCCCTAGAGTTTTCCCGGCACTCCTGTGCGCCGGGCCGGATCACCTCGTCGGACACCTCGGCATAAACGCCCGCGCGTTGTCCTTCCCGCAGCGCCGCCTTGACCCGCCGGTCCTCGCCCGAGTGGAACGTCAAGAACGCCGCCCGGCCTCCCGGTGCCAGGCACGTCGGCAATGTGCGCAACAGCGTGTCCAGCGCGCCGAACTCTTCGTTGACCGCGATTCGCACTGCTTGGAAGACACGACGGACCGTGTCTTCGCGCACCGCCGCGGGCACCGTCGCCGACGCTGCCGCGGCCAGCGCGTGCGTGGTCGGGAACGTGCGCCCCGCGAGCGCGGCGGCGAGGAGGTCGGCGCGGGGTTCGTCGGCGTTCTCCCGCAACGCGCGGGCAACAGCGTCGGCGGAAGCGGCAGCGAGCCACCCGGCGGCGGTCAGGCCGCGCTCGGGGTTCATGCGCATATCGAGCGGGCCGTCGTGCTTCATCGAGAAACCACGCGTAGGTACGTCGAGTTGCATTGACGAGACGCCCAGGTCCGCCAGAACCAGATCGGCACCTTGCGGACACGCGACGGCGAGGGTCCGGGACAAACCGGCGAAGTTGCGCCGTTCCCACGTCAGGACCTCCGGCCCGTAGCCGAGCGCCCGCAGCCGCGCGAGCGTGCGCGCACCTTCCAGGCCATCGGCATCCAGGGCCAGGAGGCGCCCGCCGGAACCCGCAAGGCGTTCCAGGATCGCCTGCGCGTGGCCGCCGTAGCCAAACGTGCAATCCACCGCGAAGTCACCCGGCCGCGGCGCGAGGACTTGCAGGATTTCGGCTACCAGAATCGGCCGATGGGTGCCAGCGGGAGTCTTGCCGGCGGCAAGAACCTTCTGGACAGTTTCCGGGTAACGCTCGGGCGCGTGTTCCTTGTACTTCTCGGCGAAGGCGCGCGGGTTCTTGCCGCGGTAGCGCGGCCGGCGACGGTGAACCGACGCGGGTTGAGCATCATCTGACGTGGGCACGGAAGCTGGAGCGTTTTGCCAATGGGTAAACCTTCCGGGCAGGTCGCGCCAGTGTCCGTCGTCAACACAGACGCGGCGGTGGTTAGATTGTCCTCGATACTCGGCATCCCGGTAGCCAGAAATGCTGTCCGCGCGGGCGAGGCAAGGCGGCTGCTTTCACTCCGAGAGGTAGTCTGCCACCCGGTAGCAACCCATGAACAGCGCATGAAACTGCTGTTGGCTGCAATCCCCGACGCCGAGAGAGGCGTTGTTGTTCTCCATGCGGATTTCCAGTACTTTTGGCTTCATCAGAAGAAGCAAGGATAGCAAGAAGGGGTTGATGTTGGTTTGCATGCAGAACATCGAACAGCCAGGCTTCGTTGAACTCGTCGTGTTCGACGGAGCGCGGCCGGACTGCCCACGGCGCGCCTGCTTCGCGAGCGAGGTTCCTTCCTCGAACGCCCGGCCGAAACACGCGTCCAGTTCCGCGACCTCGTGAATTCCGTAGAACTCTCCGGACAGCAGAAGTTGACGAACTCCGGCGCGATGTCGTGGATGGCCGGTCTCCCCCCAAAGCACGTGGTGCAAGCCGCGCGCGGCGAGTCCCGCACGCAAGGGGCCGCTGACCCCGCGGCCCGAGTCGCCCACGACCACCTGGGCCGAACCAGGATGTTCTGCGCCCGCGCGGCGTCGAGCAACCCTCGGGGGCGAGCTCGGCTTTGGTCAACGCGCACGGTTCTCCTGCGGGCACGCCTGCCTTGTCTAAGCGTGCCGGAATCCTCCAACCAAACGTCAGCCCCGAACAGACGCAAGCCCCAACGGCACGTGGCCTTCCTTGCCGACGCAGCGCAGGCTTGCGGCCGCCTGGCAAGTTGGCCTTCTTGCCCAAGGCGCCGCCATCCTGGCGCGGCACGCCCACCGAGGCTTTGCCGGCTTTGGGGCAGGTCGTGTCGTCCGAGCACGCACCGCCCGCGGCATCGGCCAACGTCGCTGCCATCAAAGTGCGAGCACGCCTTCCCACCGCCTGCTCATCCCAGGAGCTTTGGCTGACGAACTGTGGCGGACCCCTGGTCCGGGGGGCCTGCGTGCCGGCCAGGGCGGTAGGCAACGTGACGCGGCGGTGCCAGGGCGCGCTGCTCTTGCATGGCGGCGGTGGGACGTGGGTTGCGTTCTTGCAAGAAGCGCAGCATCTCGCGCAAGTCATGGACCGTCGCCTCAAAGCAGCCCGCTGCCATCCACCGCTTAGCCTGCTGTTCGACCGCCTGCCACGGCGGAAAGTCGCCGGGCAACCTCCGCCACGGACAGCCTGCCTCGACCATCTTTGCGCCCGGCGTCAAACACGTCGCGCAATGCATGGACGCGATGCGGCACGTCTTCTCGCAAAAGGGTCAAGCAGGACACGGCGCGCCCCCACGCCTCGGTCGCTCACGTCGGTCGGGTAGGCTTTGCGGCTCACGCTACCCAGCTTTCCTCATCCCAAGTTCATGACAGGCTCTAGTAAGATTTCGTCATGTGTTGTAAGTGCTTCATTCGCAGCAATTGTTCCGCTGGTGAGTTTT
>CAXUIU010000165.1:0-1627 GCA_964250955.1 uncultured Chthoniobacterales bacterium
GACCTGGTAGTCACGGTCCATTTCGGCGGCATGGATGGGCAAAACCTCCGTGTGCTCCAAAGTATAAGCCGGGGCCAAGCTGCCTGTGCCGAGAGGGTCGAGGGAAGGCGACAACACGGGGTCTGTGATCTTTGGAAATGCCGACGCCGCGGGTGGCTCCGCTGAGAGGAGCGGTGTGAGCAGTTCCAAAAACAAAATCACGCTGATCCAAGCAAACTTCATGGGCAGCGACGTTGGAGCAATGCCGTGGTCCTGTCCAGCGAGTTGGTAGCGCGCGGTGAAAGCGGAGGTGCCTGACCGCCAAGCTCAGCGATGGCCGAAAGCCGTTCGCTGGGGTGCGTGGTTAGACCGGCGGGATGTATTTTGCGGGCCGCGCATTGGATGCAGCGGATTTGCCCTTCGGGATGCTCAGACTTCGCCACGCGTTTCCGGCGTAATGTTTGGCGACGTAAACAATCTGGCCGACATGATAGGAGTAGTGCGTCAGTTGCCGGTTGACTGCTTGCAGGATGCTGAGCGGCTCGCCGCGGATCGTCACCGTGTTTACCAAGTCTTGATCTGTGAGTGGTTCCAGCGCAGAAAAGAGGGCTGTCCAACCAGCTTCCCACTGCCGGAGGAGTGACTGGTACGTGTCGGCTGCCGTGACTTCAAATTCGGTGTCACGGTTGCGGCCCGGTTTCTCGCCATCGCTGGTCAAGAAGTCCGTCCAACGTGAGAGCAAGTTGCCGCCCACATGCTTGACGATGACGGCGATGCTGTTATCCGCTTCCGACGCCGCCGCGAAAAACTGTTCTGGCGTGATCTGCGCGATGGCTTTGTCGGCCAGTGATTTCATCCCGCGGAACTCACGGGTTGCAAGTTGGAGGTATGTCTCGTTCGGCATAAACACCGAGGTCTGACGAAGAAAGCTCAGCGACAGAGGCTGGCAAGGACAGACATGAACATGAAACCGACTCTACCGCCAGCCGCTGTTCGCTGGAGCGCGTGGTTAGATCTGGCGGGTGGCTACAGGTTGCGGGCAAGGTAATCAGGCAACCGGCCTGGATGGTCCTCCCAGATACCCCACACCTTCACGCCTGTATAAGGTCCTGAGACGATGGTGGCACCATACTCGTTGTGTGCTTGGACGGGAGCGTAGGCGAGCAGATAGGGTGGATAGTACACATGGTTGAGTAGCTGGATCTGCAAGCGGGTATGCGCGGGCAGAGTAAACCTCGGCTCCTGAGCCATGGCGTGATCCCACGGCTGCCCCAAAGGAGGCGTGAGGAGATACCACCGCTCGTGGTCCGGCTGAGCCTCTAGCCCGTTCTTCGAAAGATGGGTGACCTTCGTGGTGGTCAAGACCGCATGCCGAAACTGGCTGAAACCGGGTTGCTCAGCAAGAGAGCGGTAGTGTGGGATGGCGCACCCACTACAAAGGCAAACTAGCAGCAGAGCGGCAAAGTGTCGCATTGTGGTAGGACCTGACGCCCCCAAGCTCAGCGACAGAGGCTGGCCACGCAAGAACCGCCAACGAGAAAAGACCCGACGGCCAGCCGCTGTTCGCTGGAGCGCGTGGCCGCGCGGCGGCTACTTGGGTGGCGAACGTAGGATCTGGTCATAGATGGAGTGATGACCGACCCATACC
>CAXUIU010000165.1:1727-8490 GCA_964250955.1 uncultured Chthoniobacterales bacterium
CCACCGGCTTGAAGCGCAGAGAGGCATGATGCGCGTCTGAACGCAACAGCACAAAGTTCTTGTCTGCGAGCGCCCGCACCTCAGCGGGCAACTGGCGATAGTGAAACCAGAAAGCTGGCGCGGCGAAGTGCCTCACAGCGGCGTGCAGCGACCCGCCTCGAACTCGGCATCGGCTTGGGAAATGAGATGGTCGAGTTTGCCCGTGCGGGCATCTGCCTCGATCTGCCGGTCCCAAACGTCAGCAGCGAACTCCTCGAACCAGGCTTGGAAGTGAGCGAACTCCTCTGGGGCAAGGTGACTGACGGCGGACTCAAGCTCTTGGACGCTCATAGAAGAAGCCTACCGAAGGAAGACAGTCCCGGCAAGGGGAAGGCGTCCGAGCCGCCCAACTGGTAGTAGACGAACGAAAGTCGCAGAAAAAGGCGAACGTCGGTCGCCTTTGGCGCCATTCTCTACGGTGCGTCCGGGTTGATGAGCATGTAGCCGACCGCACGCACCGTGCGGATGAAGCGCGGGTTCTTCGGGTCGTCGCCCAGCTTGCGGCGCAACGACCAGATGTGCACGTCAATCGAACGGTCCAAGCCGTCGTAAAGCCGTTCGCCCAACGTCTCGATGAGGTGCTCGCGCGTGCGGACGCGGCCCCGGGCGCGGGCGAGACTTTCCAGGAGGTTGAACTCCAGGGCCGTCAACCGCAGCGGCGCGTCACCGAGCACGGCCGTGCGCGAGGCGGGCTGGATGCGCAAAGGGCCGACGACCAGTTCAGCCTCATCGCCACCCGCGCCGACGCCGCTTGCCGCCGGGGCGACCCTGCGCCGGGTGACGGCGCGCAGCCGGGCGAGCAGCTCGCGCGAACTGAAGGTTTTGGGCAGGTAGTCGTCCGCACCCATCTCCAGGCCCACGATGCGGTCGGTCTCCTCGCCGCGCGCCGTCAACATGAGCACGGGCACGTCGCTCTGCGCCCGCAGCCGGCGCAAGACCTCGAAGCCGTCCAGGCCACCGGGCAGCATCACGTCCAGGATCACCGCGCAGAACCGCTCGCCGCCCAACGCGCGCTTGATGCCCGCCGGGCCGTCGCGTTCGAGCGTCGTCTCATAGCCGAGAGGAGCGAGGTAGTCGCGGATCAACTCGCCGAGTTCGCGGTCATCGTCGATCACGAGCAGCTTCATCGAATAAGAGAGACAGCGTCTTAACGGTGTCTTAACAATTTTCCGTGCCGGACCAAACACACGCTTAACAAGGCGGTGGCAGTTTGCAAGGAAACCGTCCGCACACCCTACAACTCAACACGGTTCCTTCCAATGCTTCCAACCAAATCCGCCACGTTCACCGCCGTTGCTGCCGCCGCGCTCGCCTCCGGCCTGTCGTTGTGGGCCGCGCCCCGCGCTGGCGCCCAGAACGCGGCGGCGACGCCGTCCGTCTCCACCGCTTCCCCTGCCGAACCCCGCCCGGACGGCGGTGACCGGCGCGAGGAGTTCCGCCAGCGCATGGAGGAACGCCTCAAGGGTCAACTCAAGGCCAGCGACGACGAGTGGACGGTCATCCAGCCCCTGGTCGAAAAGGTGTACGAAAAGCAGCGTGCCGCCGGTGCGTTCGGCGGTCCCGGCGGCCCGGGCGGCCCCGGCGGCGGCAACCGTTACCAACGCCGCGAGGGCGGTGCCGAAGGTGGCAACAACCCCGCTCCGCAGCAGGCCGCCGATAACAACAACGGCCAAGGCGGCAACCGTTACCAACGCCGCGAAGGTGGCGGTGGCGGTCAGCGCGGCGGCACGCCCGAGGCCCAGGCCCTGCGCGCCACTTTGGAGAACGACAACTCGACGGTCAGCGACATCAAGACCAAGCTCCAGGCCGTGCGCGACCAGCGCAAGCAGGCTGCCACCGAGTTGGCGCAGTCGCGCGACGACCTCCGCAAGGTGCTCAACATGCGTCAGGAAGCCGTCCTCGTGATGTACGGCCTGCTCGACTAGGTCTCACCTCCTTTACCCTCGATGACCGCCCCCGCCGAACTCGCCGCGCGTATGGTCGAGAGCCGCCAGCTCTCGGCCCTGGACGCCGACGCGCTCGCGCGCATGAACGGCGACGCCCCGCAGAACGAGGAGGAAGTCCTGCGTTGGCTCGCCGGCGAGTACGGCCTGGAATACACCGCGCTCGACGGTTCCGAGCCCGATCGCGACATCCTCGCGCGCTTCCCCGCGCGCATCCTCCTGCGCGAGGAGATGCTGCCGCTGCGCCAGACCGACGGCCACGTCGAGGTCGCGCTCAGCCGACTCTTCGCGGCACCCGGTCTGGACAGCCTCCAGGGCTTCACCGACCTCAAGCTGCGCCCGGTCCTCGCCCCGAGCACCGCGCTCCAACGCGAGATCAAGAAGCACCTCGGCGTCGGCGCGGACACGCTCAACCTGCTCGAACAGGAGGAAGGCTTCCAGGTCGTCGCCGACGACCGCCAGGACGACGGCGACCTCGACAAGGCCGCCGAGGACGCGAGCATCATCCGCTTCGTCAACCAAATCCTCGGCGACGCGCTCTCCCTGCGCACGTCGGACATTCACGTTGAGCCTTTCGAGCACGAACTCCGCATCCGTTACCGCATCGACGGCCTCCTCCAAGAAGTACCCGTGCCCGGGCAGATCAAGCGGTTCCAACCCGCGATTGTCTCGCGCATCAAGATCCTGAGCAACCTCAACATCGCCGAGAAGCGCGTCCCGCAGGACGGCCGCATCAAGATTCGCGTGAAGGGTGCGGACGTGGACATTCGCGTGTCGGTCATCCCGATGCTCCACGGCGAGGCGGTGGTAATGCGGCTCCTGCGCCAGAGCGGCGGCACCGTGCCGGGATTGGCCGGGTTGAACATGCCCGCGCGCGAGCAGCAGATTTTCGAGCGCGTGCTCGACCTGCCCCACGGCATCGCGCTCGTCACCGGGCCGACCGGCTCGGGCAAGTCCACGACGCTCTACAGCGCGCTCGGCCAGATCAACGATTCGGTCAGGAAGATCATCACCATCGAGGACCCGGTCGAGTACCAGATCAAGGGCGTCAACCAGATTCAGGTCAGCGAAAAGGCGGGGCTGACGTTCGCGCGCGGACTGCGCGCCATCTTGCGTCATGACCCGGATGTGGTCCTCATCGGCGAAATCCGCGACCAGGAAACCGCTCAAATTGCCGTGCAGGCGTCGCTGACGGGCCACATGGTTTTCTCCACGCTGCACACCAACGACGCCCCCGGCGCCTTGACGCGTCTGGTCGACATGGGCGTCGAGCCTTACCTCGTCGCGTCGTCGCTGGAAGCCGTGATGGCGCAGCGCCTCGTCAGGAAGCTCTGCCCCGAGTGCAAGGCGGCCGACACGACGGTGCGCACGCGTGAGTTGCGCGAAAATCTGCCGGCGTTGCGCGACGCAGAAATTTTCGCCGCCGTCGGTTGCAAGAGTTGCCGCCTGACGGGCTACTCAGGTCGGCAGGCAGTGTTCGAGTTGATGGGCATGAGTCCGGGCATCCGCCAGGTGCTGTTGCGTGGCGGCAGCAGCCTGGAGGTCAAGGAGGTCGCGCGCAAGGAGGGGATGCGCACGCTCATCGAGGACGGCTGGCGGCTGGTGCGCGACGGCATCACGACACCGTCGGAGGTGATGCGCGTGTCCAAAGACGAGGACGCCGCGATGATCGAGAGCCAAAAGTAACTAAGATCGGACGAACATGAAGCCATCCGCAAAGTTGCTCCTGCGCCTCCTCGCCGCGCTGACGCTGCCCACCGTCGGTGCGTTCGCCGATCCGGATAATTCGAACATCGACATGCCCGGCTTCCTCCAGGTCGCCCACGAGGCCGCCGAGCAACGCCTCACACACCGTGTCTCGGAGGACGAGTTTATCCGCCTGAGCCAGGAGCCGGGCACGATGGTCCTCGACACCCGCAGCCGCGCGAAGTACGACCTGCTGCACGTCAGCGGCGCGATCAACCTGAGCTTCCCCGACATCGACATCGAGAGTCTCCAGAAGACGCTGCCTGACAAAACGGCGCGCGTTCTGATCTACTGCAACAACAACTTCGCCGGCAACCAGGCCGCGTTCGCCAGCAAGGCTCCCTCCGCGTCGCTGAACCTCTCAACCTACGTCGCCCTCTACAACTACGGATATCGCAACGTCTACGAACTCGCCCCCCACGTCGACGTGCACAAGACCAAGCTGAACCTGGTCGGTTCCGCGCCGGTATCTGACGCCAGGCCGGCGATGCAGTGGCTGAAGGCACACCGGCTTTCGGAGGAAGCGTTCGTCCAAATGAGCCAGGAGCCGGAGACGGTCATCCTGGACACGTCTGACTCCGAGACGTACCGGCTGGTGCACGTCGCCGGCGCACGACACCTGACCTGGCAGGAGTTGGAAGATGCCGAGGCGGTCACCAAGGTGTTGCCCGACAAGGAGGCGCGGGTCCTCATCTACGAGAACAACAACTACCGCACAGTCCGTCGGCGGTTCGAGATCAACCAGCGGATGGCGGTGGCGGAGTCGTTCGACGACCGGGAATGGTCCGGCGAGAACATCGCCGTCTACCAGGCGCTGTCTCGGCTCGGCTACCAGCACGTCTACGAACTGGCTCCATACGTCCGCATCGACCGCAGCGAATTACCGCTCGTCGCGCACATGGTCTCCATCGATCTCGACACGCCGGTGGCACTGTCGCTGCACGACACGTCCGTCACGCCGGTTTCCCGTTGATTCTGTCTATGCCTGTCTTCGAATACAAGGCCCTCGCCGCCGGCGGCGCAACGACCCAGGGACGGGTCGAGGCGAGCGGCCGTGCCGAAGCGATGGGCATCATCGAAGACCGCGGCTTGACCCCGCTGCGACTCAGCGAGGTCGGTGGCAACGGCGGTGCGGTCGCCACGCGTGCGTCGAAGCTCGTTCCCACCGCCAACGGCAACGGCAGCGCCGCGAAGAAGTCGGCGGGGTTTTCCTTCGAGTCTAAGAAGGTGCCGCATGCCGCGCTGGAAGACTTTACGCGTTCGCTCTCCAGCCTGCTCACCGCCGGCGTGCCGCTCTCGCGTGCGCTGACTATCCTCTACAAGGAAACCAGCCAGCCCGCCGCCGCCGCCAAGTGGCGAGAACTCCACGACGCCGTCATCGACGGCGCGCCGCTCGCCGCCGCGATGGCGCGCTCGCCCGACGTGTTCCCGCGCGTTTACACCGCGATGGTGGAAGCGGGCGAGGCAGGCGGCTTCCTCGACGTGGTGCTCGGGCAGATCGCCGAGTTCCAGGCGCGCGAGAAGGAACTGCGCGCCAAGGTGTCCGCCGCGATGATGTACCCGGCCGTCCTGCTAACCCTCGCGACGGGCGTGGTGATCTTCCTGCTCGTGTTCTTCATCCCGCGCTTCCAGACGCTCTTCGCGGGCTTCAACGCCACGCTGCCGCTCATCACGCGGATCATCGTCGGCGCGAGCGACCTCTTGCGCCACGACGGCCTCTACCTCCTGGCCGCCGTCGCGGCGCTCGTCTACTTCGGCCGCACGTGGCTGCGCAACGACGCGACGCGCCGTTCGCTGGAAGGCGCGCTCCTGCGCACGCCCGTCGTCGGACCGCTGATGTCGCAGATCGCCATGGCGCGTTTCTGCCGGATGTTAGGAACCCTGCTCAACGCGGGCGTGACGTTGGTCAACGGTCTCAACGTCGCCCGCCGCTCGCTCGGCTACCAGACGCTCATCGACCTCGTCACCGACTCGACCGAACGCGTCAAGAAAGGCGAGACCCTCGCCGGCAGTCTCGCCGAAAACCGCGCGCTCTTCGGCGGCTCGACGCTGGAGATGATCTCCGTCGCCGAGGAAACTGGACGGCTCGACACCGAACTCGTCCGCCTTGCCGGTGTCACGGAGGTCACGCTCGACCGGCAGCTAAAAACCGCCGTCTCCCTGGCCGAACCGCTGATGCTCTTCGCCATCGCGGGCGTCATCGGCGTCATCTTCATCGGCATGGTCATCCCCATCTTCGCCATTCAGGACCAGATCAAATAAACTCATGAAACTCCGCACGAATCTCCGCCGCGCACGCGGCTTCACCCTCGTCGAAATGCTCCTGGTCCTCGTGATCCTGGCGACGCTCGCCGCCATCGTCATCCCGAAGATGGCCGGCCGCAGCCAGCAGGCCAAGGTCACCGCCGCGGCCACGCAGATCAGCGCGTTCAAGCAGGCGCTTGACTCTTACGAGGTGGACACCGGCGCTTACCCGAAGGGGGGCAACCTCGGCGAACTCGTCTCCTCCGGCGTGCAGGGCTGGAAGGGGCCGTACATGGACAAGATTCCCGCCGACCCGTGGGGCAACAACTACACGTACGACTATCCCGGCAAGCACGGCACCTACGACCTGATGTCGCCCGGCCCTGACCAGCGCGCCGGAACGGACGACGACGTGACGAGCTGGGGCGGCAAGTAACTTTGCACGACGCTTGATTTGAAGACCCGCGCAGCGTTCACCCTCATTGAACTGGTCCTCGTCATGGCGCTGCTCGTGACGTTGGCGGCCGTCGCCGTGCCGCGGCTGTCGCGTTCGATGCGCGGGCACAACCTTGACCAGGAGGCCGAGCGCCTGCTCGCGCTCACCGAATACGCGCGCGACGAGGCCGCCTCGCAGGGCATCCCGATGGACGTATGGATCGACGCCGACGGCGGTCGCTGCGGCGTGGACGCCAAGCCCGGCTTCGGCCCCGCGGGCGGCGGCGACAACGCTCGCGCTCGTGAATACGCCCTCGGCGGCGACGTGGGTCTCGACCCGGTCGGGCCGGGCCTGG
>CAXUIU010000166.1:0-8388 GCA_964250955.1 uncultured Chthoniobacterales bacterium
GCGCCAGCCCGCAGCCGGGCGAAGCGTTCGTGACCATCGACCTGTCGGGCGGCGAAAAGTTCGACCCGCTGGACCCGGCTTGTTTGTCTCACCTGGAGGCCGAGGGCCGCGGTCTCGCTGAGGGCCTCGTCGCCCTCCTGCGCGAGGATCCGGAACTCGCCCGCTGCTATATCGCCGCCTGGCCCTCGCGTGCGGGCGTGCGCGAAAGCCGCCGGGTGCTCGGTCGCTACCGGCTCGAAACCGCCGACGTGGAGGCCGGCGCGAGTTTCGACGACGCCGTGGCCTTCACCGCTTGGCCGATGGAACTGCGCGAGAACATCCGCGGTCCCAAACTGCGTTTCCCCACGGGCGAGGAACCCTGCGGCGTGCCCCTGCGCAGCCTGCGGGCGGCGGAAGACGACGCGCTCTTTCTGGCCGGGCGTTGCGTGTCGTGCAGCCATGAGGCGCAGGCGTCCCTGCGCGTGATTGGGACCTGTCTGGCCACAGGCGAGGCGGCAGGGCTTGCCGCTGCGCTGAAATCCCGCGATGCTGTCCACGACGCCGCGGCGGTCCGCGGCGCGCGCGACCGCCTCGCCGGATGAACCTTGTCGAACCCCTCTTCGCCAACGCCGACCGCCGTGCGGTGGCGCTGGTCTGCGGGGATGAGGAGGTCACCTACGCCGCGCTGATCGAACGGGCGGAGGCCGCTGCCTTCCACATCGGGAAACTCCGCGTCGCCCGGGTGGCGCTGGACTGTCCCAACGGCGTCGCCCACGTCGTTCTCGCCCTGGCCATCGTGCGCGCGGGCAAGTGCCTCGTGCCGCTCGCCAGTGAACTCGCCCCGCCTGAGCGCGAGCGCATCCTGCACGAAACTGGCGTTGGGGCAGTCGTGGACGCCGATGGGTCCGTGCGCGAGACCCTGGTGGCAGCGGAGTTTGACGAAGCGGCCCTGGAGGCGCTCAACCCGGCGTTCATCCGGTTCAGTTCCGGCACGACGGGGACCAGCAAGGGCGTCGTCATCTCGCACGAAACGCTCCTCGCCCGCATCACCGCAGCCAACCGTGGCCTGCGGATCACGCCGGCGGACCGGATCGTCTGGACGCTGCCGATGGCGCATCATTTCGCCGTGTCGATCATGCTCTACCTGCACGCGGGTGCGACGACGGTCATCGTCAACTCCCACCTCGCCGCCGACCTCCTGACCGCCGGCCGGCGGCATGGTGGGACGGTGCTGTATGGCGCGCCGTTCCACCACGCGTTGCTCGCCGCTGACCCATCCGGCCTGCCGTGGCCGAGCCTGCGGCTGGCGGTGTCGGTGGCGGCGGGGCTACCGACGAAGACGGCACGCTTTTTCGACGAACGCTTCGGGGTGCCGCTCTCGCAAGGCCTCGGGATCATCGAGGTCGGGCTGCCGCTGCTCAATCTCCACTCTGCCCGCGAGAAGCCGGCGTCCGTTGGTCGGCCGCTGCCGGATTTCCGTGCGGAGGTGCGCGCGGGCGGTGAGCTTTACGTGCAGGGTCCCGGGACCTTCGACGCGTACCTGCGGCCGTGGCGGCGGCGCGAAGAGGTGCTCGAAGACGGCTGGTTCCGCACGGGCGACCTCGCGGAGGTGGATGCGGACGGCGACTTCACCTTGCTCGGGCGCAGTCATTCGGTGATCAACGTCGGCGGGCTGAAGTGTTTCCCAGAGGAGATCGAGGCTGTCCTCAACGAAATCCCCGGCGTCGCCGCCGCCCGCGCCTACGGTAAGCCGAACGCGCGCTTCGGCGCGGTGCCGGCCGCCGAGATCGAGGCTGTTGATCCGGCGCGCCCGCCGGACGGGGCGAGGCTGGCCACACGCTGCCGACAGCGCCTCGCCGCGTACAAGGTGCCGGTGCAGTTCACAGTCGTCGAACGCATTGCGCGCACGGCCAGCGGCAAGATCAGACGTTGACCGGCCGCCGCCGGTGCAGCCACGCCCACGCGGGCGGGATCAGGAAGACGGAGATTGCTGCATCAAGCAGCAGCCCGAGGGCACACGTCTGCCCGAGGCTCGCCAATCCGAGGTGGTTCGCCCACGAGATCGAGCCGAACCCCGCCGACGCCGAACACGCGCAAAGGCAGATCACCACGAAGAGTTCACGCCGCGCGGCGGGCACGTCGCCGCCGTTGCGTCGCAGGGCGAGCAGCAGGAGGATGCTGTAGTCGGTGCCGGTGCCCAAGAGCAAGAGGAGCGCGGCGAGGTTGAAGAAATTCCACGTCATCCCGAGCAGGGACATCGCTCCTAGCAAACACGCGAAGACAAGGCTCGTCGCCGCCACAAACAGGCCCACCGCCCGCGCGTCGCGGAACGCGAACCCCAGCAGCGCGAGCACCACGACCACAACCCCGACGATGGCGCGCACGAACTCCCGCGGGATGGCGCGGCGCAGTTCGAGGCTGAGCAGCTTCCAGCCGGTGACGTAGATGCCCTCGCCGCCCACCTCGTCCAGGAGCGCCTCCTCGCGGCCGGGCGCGGGCTGGACGAACCCGAGGGCGTACCAACGTCCACTCGCGTCCTGGTGGGCCAGACGCCGCAGCACCCAACGGCTCGCGTCGTTGTCGGGCCAGATCGGCGGCGGGCGATTTTGCCAAGCAGCCCATTGGGCGAGCAGGCGACCGGTGAGCGCAAACGCCTCGTCCTTGAACCCGGCGTCCGTCGCAGCCTGCCGCAGCCGCGTGGCGTCGGCGGACAACGCGCCGAGGACGAGCAGGTTTTCACGTTGGCTGGCGGCGTCGGGCCAGAGCGGCAGCGCCGTGCGGAAGCCCAGGGCGTCGCCGCGCGTCTGGGCGGCGGAGAGTTGGGCTTCGGCGGTGCGCAGGCGGGTGAGCACGGCGTCCACGCTGTCGCCTTCGGCCAGGAGGTTGAGCGGATCAGCCTGGTCGCTGAGCTTCGCCGCCATTCGGTCAAGCGCGTCGTACGCCTCGCTCCGGCGCGGGCGCAACGGGCGGTCAGAGAAGTCGGTCGCCGGCGGCCCCTTCCACGCCAAGCCGACGAGGAGCGTCGCGACCAAGCCGGCCGTGACCCACGCGCCCACCCGGTGGAAGCGGGGCGAGAGGACGGCGCGTTCGACGGCGGAAGGTGGTAAATCTTGTTCGTTCTGTACGCGCCGCAGTACCAGCGGCGCATACACGACCAGCATCACCACGGCACCGACGAGTACGCCGATGCCCACGAGGTTGCCCAACTGCGACAACCCCGGCAAACTGCTGACGTTGAGCGCGAAGAACGCCGCGCCCGTCGTCCCGGCTGTCCACATGATGTAGCGCAGACACTGGCGTTGGAGTTCGCGCACCGTGCCGCGGAACCCCTGCGCACGCTGGTAGATGAAATAGCCGTAGTCCACGCTCAGCCCAATCATGATGGCCGAACTGCCGACGCCGATGACGGTCAGTTGGCTCAGGAAGAACCCGGCGATGCCCAGCGCCAGCGCGAAGACGAGCAACAGCATCGCCTGGAGTTGCAACAGCGGCCGGAACCGCCGGTAACAGAACCAGAAGATGAACGCGATGATGACGAGCGTCACCGCGCCCGATTCGCGCATGTCGTGGTCCATGCTGCCGGCGATGGACCCGGTGATGGCGGGTTCGCCCGTGTAGCCCAGCCGGCAGCCGTCCCGACCCTGCCAAGGGGCAGTCACTTTCCTGACGGCCTCGACCCACGCGATGGCCTCGTTGTAGTTGGCGAAGGGTTTCGCCGCTTCCACAAAGACCACGTGGAACTTGCCGTCCGCCGAAGCGAACTTCGCCTGCCCGCCGCCTCCGCCCATCAGCGAGCCCACCGCCGACCCGCTGATGTCGTACGGATCGTAGCTCAACAGTCCGATGTCCTGCGGCGAGAGCGAGTTGGACAGGCGTTCGAGCGTGTCGCGCAGGGTCGCAGGAGCGTTGGTGGGCGAGAGTCGGTCGGCGAGAGCGCGGACTTTTTCCGGCGACTGGTTGAGGACCAGGAAGGCGAGGAGTTCGGAAAGCTGACCGGCGTCCTTTTCCCACGGCGGACGTGCGTAGGCGCGTTTGACCAGATCGGGCGAGTTCGACAACGCCGCTGCGACGGCGTCCGCGTTGGACTCGGCCGTCTCGGGCGTCGAGGCCTCGACGGTGATGATGAGTTCATCGTCTTCGACGAACTCCTTGAGCAGGTGCGACAACCCCTGGACCTGCCGCAAGTGGACAGGCAGCAGCTTGAGGATGTCGACGTTGAAGCTGATCCGGCTGATCCCAGCCGCCACGAAAACCAACAGCCCCGCCGCCAGGCAGAAGTAGAGTCCACGCCGGCTACTTCGCATCGACGACCTCGTAGCCCCTGAAATCGTAGTCGTACTCGTGCGGGTCGATCTTCGCGTCGGTCCGCACGTTAGAAAACTCGTTGCGCAAGGACGACCCGTCGCGCGTCACGAACTCAAAGGACGCCAAGTGGCCCGTCTCGGTGTCGAAGTCGATACGGACCGACGCCAGCGCACTCCTCGCCTGCGCGTCGCGCGGAAGGAGTTCCAAGTGACAGCGGGTGCCTTGCATCGTGACGGCCAGGATCTCGAAGCGGCGCGAGAAGTCGTCGTAGTTCTTTGCGAAGGGAAAGTCCACGATGGGGGCGCGCGCTGCACCGCCGGGCCGGTTCAGGACGGCGGTCGGGGTGCGCTCGGCGCGCTTCTTGCCGGGGGTGATGACGTAGTAATCCTCACCTCGGCGCAGCACGACGGTCTTCGGCGGGTCACCCACCTCCCATCGGAACGACCCCGGCGCGCTGTACCAGAGATGGCCGGGGGCCGCGAGCGGGTCACGGAGGTTCTTGTAGGAACGGGTCTGCGTGAAGTCCGCCTGGAGCGTGCGGAGTTCCTCCTGCCTGGCGAGCCAGCGTCGGACGGGCACGAGGTCCGGCGTGTCCGCCGCCGCGGCCCGCACGAACGCGCCGGCCAGCAGCAAGACAAGCAGCAGGGCACGCGGGAGCACGCGCGGAAAGTTCACCGGCCGGGCACGGGGCGCAAACGCTTTCCCGCACGCGGTTGCCGGGTTGACGATCCGGCGAGTTAGCGGACGGTGGGCCTTTCCTTGATGAGTGAACCCACCCCTGCCCCGGATCGTTACGCGATCCTGCGCGTGCGTGACTTCCAGCTCTACGTCGTCTCGCGCTTCGTCGTCTCGTTTGCACAGCAGATGCTCGGCGTGGCGGTCGGATGGGAAATCTTCGACCGCACCCACTCGGCGCTCGCCCTGGGCATCGTCGGACTGACCCAGATCACGCCGATGCTCCTGCTGACCCTGCCCGCGGGGCACGTGGCGGACCAGTACAACCGGCGCAGCATCCTGCAATGGTCGGTCGGCTTCACCTCGCTGTGCTGCGTCGGCCTGACTTTGGTTTCCTGGTTCCACGCCCCGGTGTCGCTGACGTATGCCCTGCTGTTTGTCAGCGGGGTTTCGCGGTCTTTCCTCCAACCGGCCAACGGAGCCCTCCTACCCCAGATCGTGCCCCGCGAACAACTTCCGGACGCCATCACCTGGAACAGCAGCGCCTTCCAGCTTTCCGCCACGCTGGGACCGGCCGCCGGAGGCTTCGCCATCGCGGCGACCAAAGGCGCGACTGCCGTTTACGCCTTCAACGTCGTCGCCGGCGTGGTTTCCTGCCTGATGATGACGGGCATCGTACTGCGTGCCGACGCCCCGGTCATCCGGCGCAAGATGGACTTCGAGAGCTTGGCGGCGGGAGTGCGCTTCGTGTTCCGCACCCCGCCGATCCTAGGCACGATCTCGTTGGACCTCTTTGCCGTGCTGCTCGGCGGGGCCACGTCGCTGCTGCCGGTGTACGCGAGCGATTACCTGCAGGTGGGTCCGAGTGGCCTCGGGTGGCTGCGCGCGGCGCTGCCGGCGGGCTCGGTGTGCATGGCCCTGCTGCTGGCGCACCTGCCGCCGATGCGCCACGCCGGCCGCACCCTGCTGCTGGCCGTGGCAGGCTTTGGCGTGGCGACGGCGATCTTCGGCGTGGCTCCGGTGTTCCTCGACCCGCGGCGAGCGTTCCGGCTGTCGCTGGCGATGATGTTTGTCTGCGGCGCGCTGGACAACATCAGCGTCGTGGTGCGGCAAACCCTGGTGCAGATCCTCACGCCCGACGAGATGCGAGGCCGCGTGTCGGCGGTCAACAGCCTGTTCATCGGCGCTTCCAACGAGTTCGGAGAATTCGAGTCCGGCGTGGTGGCGCACTGGACGAGCACGATTTTCGCAGTGACCTCCGGCGGGATCGGCACGATCTTGGTCGTCCTCGCCACGGCGCTGATCTGGCCGTCGTTGCGACGCATTGGCCGGCTCGACGCGGCGGGTGTGCCGGAGTGACATTTTGGGCTGGGCAAGTGCCGGGAGGATTGTAGACAGTAGCCGCCTTCACCCATGTCGAACGAACCCGGCCTGTCCCCGCATCCTTCCGCGCCGCTTCCCACGGTGGCGAGAGGAGCATTCCTTGGCCTGGCATTCCTGACCGGGCTGAACCTCTTCAACTACCTCGACCGCAACGTCCTCTCCTCGGTTCTGGACCCCATCCAGACCGACCTCGGGCTCAACAATGCCGAGGGCGGCCAACTGGCCTCGGCGTTCATGGTGGGTTACTTCCTGACGGCGCCTCTCTTCGGCTACCTCGGGGACCGTTCGCCGCGCAAGTGGCTCATCGCCATCGGGGTATTCTTCTGGAGCGTGGGCACGATCCTGACCGGATTCTGCCATTCCTATTGGCCGCTGGTCGCGTGCCGCGTGCTGGTCGGCCTGGGGGAGGCCAGCTACGCCACCCTGGCTCCCTCGTGGATCTCGGACCTGTTCTCCCCCGCCCGGCGCAACAACGCCTTCACGATCTTCTACGTCGCCATCCCGGTCGGGTCGGCCCTGGGGTACGAGGCCGGCAGCATCGCGCTCGGGCACGGCGGCTGGCGCGGTGGCTTCCTGTGGGCCGGCGTGCCGGGCCTCTTGCTGGCGGTGCTCCTCCTGCTGCTGCGCGAACCCGAGCGCGGCGCGGCCGACGCGGGGACGGACGGCGGCCCGCCCGTGGGCAAGCCCACCGTGCGCGATGTCGGCAGCCTGTTCGCCATCCCGAACTACCTCCTCATCGTCCTCGGGTACACCGCGTACACCTTCGCGCTGGGTGCCTTCGCCGTGTGGGCACCGAAGTTCCTGCACCGTACCCACGAGATGGACCTGAGCCGGGCCAACTTCCTTTTCGGGGTGATCCTCGCCGTCACCGGCCTCGTCAGCACGATGGTGGGCGGCCTGCTCGCCACGGCGTGGCAGCGGCGCAACCCGGCCGGGTACGCCCTGCTTTCCACGATCTCGGTCGTCCTGGCGATCCCGGTGGCCTACGCCGCGTTTCTGGTGGGCAGCGCCGCGTCGGCGATCACCTGCCTGGCGGCGGCGATGTTTTTCCTGTTCCTCTCCACCGGTCCGATCAACACGCTGACTGTCGAGAGCGTGCCCGTCGCCCTGCGGGGCAGCGCGATGGCGGTTTCGATCTTCACCATCCACCTGTTCGGCGACCTCCTGAGCCCCACGGTGGTCGGCTACCTGGCGGACCAGGGTGCCCGGCCCGGTCGGCCGGACGCCGGGCTGCCGCACGCGCTGTTGCTGTTGCCGACGGTTCTCATCCTCGGCGCGGCGCTCTGGGGGTGGCTGGCGTGGCGGCAACGCGAGGTGCCGACCCCGTTGCCGGCCTGAGGAAGTTCCTGGTGCGCGTCCTGATCGCCCCGGACAAGTTCAAGGGTTCGCTGACGGCGGAGGCCGCCGCGGCGGCGATGGCGGCGGGCTGGCGCGACGCCTGGCCCGAGGCGGAAATCGTCTGCCGTCCGGTGGCCGATGGCGGCGAGGGCACGGCCGAGGCCCTTTGTGCGGCGCTCGGCGGCGAATGGCGAGAACATACCGTCCGGGACCCACTCGGCCGTCCCGTGCACGCACGCTACGCGCTCGTCGGCCCAGCCGCGGACCGCACCGCGCTCGTGCAATGCAGCGCCGCGTCCGGGTACGGGCTTGTCGCCCCACGCGAGCGCGACCTGCCACGCGCTTCCACGTTCGGCACCGGCGAACTGCTCCGGCACGCCTTCGCTGAACCGGGTGTGCAGCATGTGATCGTCGGCCTGGGCGGCAGCGCCACCAACGACGGCGGACTCGGGATGGCGGCGGCGCTGGGGTACGTCTTCCTCGACGGGGCGGGCGACCCGCTGCCGCCCTTGCCTTCCGAACTCGGGCGCTTGGCGACGATCCTCTCGCCGGCCGAAAAGCCGTGGCTCCACCGTCCGGTGCGGGCCGCCTGCGACGTGCAGAATCCGCTGCTCGGCTCCCGTGGGGCGACGCGGATTTACGGTCCACAGAAGGGATTGCAGCCCTCGCAGGAAGAAGCGTTGGAAAACGGCCTGCGCCGGTTGGCCG
>CAXUIU010000167.1:0-5897 GCA_964250955.1 uncultured Chthoniobacterales bacterium
GGCCGGCCGTCCCCCCCCCCACCCCCCCCTGCCCCCCACGAACGCCGCGGCCGTGGCGGGCAGAGGAATGGCTTCCTCTTCCTCGTCCACCGGTGCGTCGGCAACATCCACCTGCCAGCCGGTGAGCAGTTCGATGCGGCCGTCAGCGTGCTCCACCAGCGCCGTGCAGCTTTCCACGAAGTCGCCGCTGTTGTAGTACGCCGTCCGGCCCGGCTCCTCGCGCGCGGCGGCGTTGTGGATGTGGCCGCAGAGTACCCCTTGCACCCCATATTGTTCGGCGTAACGCACGATGGCGTGCTCGTACTCCCCGATGAACGCCACCGCGTTCTTGACCCGGTGCTTGACGTACGCACTCAACGACCAATGGCCCCACCCGAGGAGCCGGCGCAGGAAATTCACCGGCCGGTTGAGCCGCAGCAAAAGCTGGTAGCCCACGTCGCCGACGTAGGCCAGCCACTTGACGTTCTGGATGACGGTGTCGAGTTCGTCGCCGTGCAGGACGAGCAGCCGGCGGCCGTCGGCGAGGGTGTGAACCGCCCGGCGCACGATCGACAGATTCCCGTACTCACCCAGGAAGCCGCGCAGGAGTTCGTCGTGGTTGCCTGGGATGTAGACGAGCCGCGTGCCCTTGCGGCCTTTGCGCAGGATTTTCTGGATGATGTCGTTGTGCGTCTGCGGCCAGTAGCGCGAGCGGCGCAGGCTCCACACGTCGATCAGGTCGCCGACGAGGTACAGGGTCTCGCAATCGACCTCGCGTAGGAACCGCAGCACCGCCCCGGCGTTGCAGCCGCGCGTGCCGAGGTGCAGGTCGGAAATCCACGCGGTGCGGTAGCGCACGGGCGAAGCGGACATTTCCTCGTAGATTTGCGGCTCGACAGCCGGCGGAGCCAGGAGGGGCATGTGACGATGTTGTGACAAAGCCCGGTGGTGAGACTCCGGAGGAAAAGCTGTTCCCCCCGCCGCCCGGCGCGTGTAGCATGGGCCGCCCGACCGCTTATGACCGACGCCTTCACCCCCGACGAACAGGGGCTTCTCGCCCGCTACTTCACCAACTCCGACCAGCCGGTTTTCGGGCTGATCAACCTGCCGGAGGTCGTCAAGGGGGCGCTCTTCGCGCGCTACAGCCGTTCGCCGAAGTCGCTGCGGCGCTTGTTCCTCGACGAGTTCCTCAAGGACTCGGCCAAGGGGGTCGCTGCCTTGGCGGAGACCGAGGTCGCCCCGCACGAGGCGATGGGCCAGAACCGCGCGGAAAAACTCTACGAAAAAGTCTTCACCGAGTACGGCGACGACTCCGTGGCGCAGCTCGGCGGCGCGCACCTCGCCTGCGAGGACATCACCAACGTCCTGACGAAGATCATCGAGCGCCCACGGCTCGCATCCTATCTCGAACAGAGCACACGCTACATCGTCTACGACCAGCGCCGCGCGGACGACGGGCATTGGAAGTTCCGCGCGCCCGCCGAGATCGCCGACCCGGCGTTGCGCGGGGAGTTCTACGCGGTCATGGACGGACTGTTCACGTTCTACGCGCGGCTGGTGCGCGAACTCCAGGCGCGCTACGAGGAGGTCTTCCCACGCGACGACAAGACGCCGCTCGCCCCCTGGCAGGCGAGCATCCGCGCGAAGGCGTGCGACGTGGCGCGCGGTCTCCTGCCGGCGGCCGTGCTCTCCAACGTCGGCGTGTACGCGTCCGGCCAGGCGTACGAGATGATGCTCCTGCGCATGTTCGCGCACCCCCTCGCCGAGGCGCGCGAGTGCGCCGCCGCCATCCTCGCGGAACTACGCAAGATCATCCCAGCCTTCCTGCGCCGCGTGGACATGCCCGAGCGCGGCGGCCGGTGGTCGGCGTACTTCGCGGATACCCACGCGCGCATGACCGATCTCGCCGCCGGTCTCGACCTGACCGGGATCGGCCCTCGGCCCGAGGTCGATCTCGTCTCCTGGGACCCGTCCGGCGAGGACAAGGTGGCGGCGGCGGCACTCTTCGAGTATACGGACCACCCCAGCGCCGCGCTTGAAGCGGAAGTCGCCACGATGCCCGCCGACACGAAGGCCGCCATCCTCGCCGCGTACGTCGGCGAGCGCACCAACCGCCGCCACCGGCCGGGGCGGGCGTTCGAGCGGACGGACTACAAGTTCGACTGCGTGACGGACTACGGGTGCTTCCGCGATTTGCAGCGCCACCGGATGCTGACGGTCGACTGGCAGCCGCTCGGCACGGCGCTGGGCCACAAGCTGCCCGAAGACCTCGCGCTCGTGCCCGGCAGCGCCGACGAATGGACGCGCCACATGGAGCGCGCGGCGGCGTTGGCGGAAACCGTCCGCGCGCAACACGGCACGCTCGTCGCGCAATACGGCGTGCCCTTTGCGTACAAAATTCGCTTCACGATGCAGATGAACGCCCGCGAAGCCATGCACCTGCTCGAACTCCGCACGCAGGAGCAGGGCCACACCGAGTACCGGCGCGTGTGCAACCGGATGTTCGAGTTGATCCGCGACAAGGCGGAGCACCGCGCGCTGGCGGGCGCGATGCGGTTCATCGATCCGACGAGCTACGATCTCGGCCGCCTGCACGCCGAGAAACGCACCCACGCACGGATGGAAGCGCAGGTGGGGGCGTGAAGTTCGGGCAGTCCAAAAGGCACGCCCCGCGCGTATCCATGCGATGAAAACTTCCAAGTTCTTCCTGGCTTTTGTTCTGTTGTTGGGTGCCGCCGCCAGCCCTTTGTGTGCGCAAGACAGTTCCGACAAGTCCCTCGGCGAGAAGACGGTTGACTCGACCAAGCACGAGACTCACAAAGTGGCTAACACGACTCGGAAGGAATCACACAAGGTAGCCAACACGACGCGCAAAGAGTCGCACAAGGTGGCTAACACGACTCGGAAGGAATCACACAAGGTGGCTAACACGACCAGGCACGAGAGCCACAAGGTAGCCAACACGGGCCGACACGTAACCCACCGGAAGTCCGGCACCAGCAGCGACGCCACCCCGAAGACCGACAACGCGGCTACTCCCCAGTAAGGGCGAGTCCATGCAGGGTGACCGCTTCATAAGACCAGAGCGTCATCCAAATCATTGAGCAACGTCGCCAGCGTGCATTGACGAGCACTGGCGGCGTTGAGCGTGTAACATCTCCGCCTGCACGTGGGCGCGAGTTACACTCCGCCGGATGTGCGGGCTGAATCAGTGCTGGTCACGCACGAAGGCGTTTTTGTTCTTGGGAAAGTTTTGCGGGACGAACTTCTGGTGCTCCACGTCGTAGATGAAACGCCAAGGTTCCAGATGGAACCTCTTGCCCGTGCCTTCCGTGTCTCCTTGGATATGCGCTTGGAGCAAACCGCCTTCTGACCACTGGTCAGGATCGCAATCGAGGTGGTCGAAGTCGGCCCGTGTCAGTTTGAGGTTCGTCTGACGACAGAACTCCTGGAGGGCGGCGGCGCGAAGTTCCGCCGGCACGCGCTGGAAGACGCCGTCGGTTTTGCGGAAGAAGACGTACAACAGGTTGTCGGTGTTGCCTGCGTGGTGCTGGATGGCAAGATGGTTGCCTGAGTCGTCCACAAACGAGGAAATACGGTTGGTGTAGGTGAGCAGATGTTGCGGTTTGGACTCCGAGTTGCTCGGCTCCAACCAGAGTTGGCACTGACCGGTAAATTCCCCCGGGGACTTTTCGTAGATGACCTGAAGGAAGTGCCCTTGTGCGCACCACGCCGTCCCGGTGCGTTGGAGTCCGGCCGGCGGGTACGGTTCCTCTGCCTGCGCTGAAGCCGCGAGCACGGCGAAGAGAAAGGCGATGACGGATGGCTTCATGGGTTTAACGGTAATTGAACAATTGTTCCAGGGTATGCTGCCGGCCACTGGCGGCGTTGAGCGCACGCAGGATCTTGGCTTGCACGTTGGGCGTCAGGCGGCGGCCCTTGCACGCGCGGGCGACCATCTTATGGGTGAGTTGCTCGCCGGAGGCGGCCACGAGGTCGGTGGACTTGAGGGAAAGTTCGGCCAGCAGCGCGGCGAGGGGTTGCGCCCCGAGGTTGCGTTCGATTTCGTCGGGCATGTGTTCGGCAAGGGCGGCGATGAGGAGTTCGACCAACTCCGGGTCCATGAAACCGTAGTCGTCCGCGATGTCCAGGCAGATTACGGGCTTGTCGGTGAGTTCGTCTGGGAAGGAGTCACGCAGCCGCTGGACGTGCCGGCGTTCCATGCAGAAGACGCGGTCGGCCCAACGCAGGTGGCCGGCGTTGACCCGCACACGCGCGGACGGCTCCGTGCCCGCCGAACGCGCCTCCACCCCGGATTGTCCCGCGCAAAGCCGTTCGGCCGTGGGGCTGCGCCACTGGTTGCGGCTGCACACGAAGAGGAAACGGAGCGGGGAGGAAGCCAAAAGAAAACGCGCTATAATACCGCGCCTCTTTCTCCGATGAAACCCCTCTCCGACTGCCGACTTTACGGCATTCTCGACCTCGGCTACGTCGCGCCGTTGAATGTCTCCGAAGTCACCCGCCAGATGGTCGCCGGCGGCGTGGACATCCTGCAAATCCGCGCGAAAAACCTCCTCGCCCCCGACATCCTGGCGCTCGCTGCGCTCGTCCGACCGCTGACCGAGCCCGCCGGGGTGCCGCTCATCATCAACGACCATCCCTGGCTCGTCGCCCGTGCCGGGGCCGACGGCGCGCACATCGGCCAGGACGACGGACCGCTCGCCGCCGCGCGCACCAAGGCCGGCGCAGGGACTATCGTCGGCCGTTCCACCCACAGCGTCGAACAGGCCCTTGCCGCGCGGGATGAAGGCGCGGACTACCTCGGCTTCGGCCCGCTCTTCGCCACGCCGACGAAGCCAGACTACCCCGCTATCGGCCTCGACGACATCGCGCGCGTCCACGCGGAGGTTCCCGACCGGCCGATCTTCTGCATCGGCGGCGTCAAACTGGAGAACCTCCCGCCGATCCTCGCGGCCGGCGCGCGTCGGGTGGTGATCGTCTCTGGCCTGTTGCTGGCCGACGACGTGGCCGGCTATGCGCGCCGTGCCGGGGAACTCCTGCGCGCGGCGGCGTGAAGGCTCCCGCCGACATCCTGCGTGTGCAGGGTCTGCGCGTCGTGCGCGGGCGTGACGTGATCCTCGACGGGATCGACTGGCACGTGGAGCGCGGACAACATTGGGTCATTCTCGGCGCGAACGGCTCCGGCAAAACGTCGCTCCTCGCCGCGCTCACCGCGTACCTGACGCCTTCCGCCGGCACCGTCGAACTGCTCGGCGCGACGTACGGCCGCACGGACTGGCGCGCCCTCCGCTGCCGCGTGGGCCTCGTCAGTTCGTCGATCCGTCAGATGATCGCCGACGCCGCGACGGCCCTGGAAGTGGTCGCCTCCGGCCGTGACGCCGTGCTCAATCCCTCCCGACCCTTCTCGCCCGCCGAACGCCGCGCGGCTCTCGCGGTCCTCCGGCGCGTGGAGGCGGCGCCGCTCGCCGAACGTCCCTGGGGCGTGCTCTCGCAGGGCGAGCGCCAGCGCGTGCTCATTGGCCGCGCGCTCCTGGCCGCGCCGCCGTTGTTGATCCTCGATGAACCCTGTGCCGGGTTGGACCCCGTGGCGCGCGAACGGTTCGTGCGGTTCCTGGACCGGCTCGGGAAACGCCGCCGCGACGGTCCGGCACTGGTGCTCGTCACGCACCACGTCGAGGAGATTGGCCCGGCATTCACCCACGCGCTGCTCTTGCGTGCGGGCCGGGTGCTGGCGGCCGGGGAGAAGACGCGTGTGCTCACGACGGCGCGGTTGTCGGAGGCGTTCGGCGCGCCGCTGCGCTTGCGGCGGACTCACTTAGGCCAATACCGCCTGAATTTGAGTAAACGTTAGCGCAGTCTTGACCCTTTGCGGCAAAGAGAAAGAATAGCGCCATGGC
>CAXUIU010000167.1:5907-8387 GCA_964250955.1 uncultured Chthoniobacterales bacterium
CGCCTGCGGGGACGTTGGCAGAAGGAACCTTCCGGCCACGTGCCCGCAGGGCACATCGCAACGTCTGCGCAGCAGACACCGCAACCCACAACGTGCCCGCAGGGCACACCGCAACGGCGGCCACGCCTCCCATCTTCCCGCTTTCCTTTGCCGCGGTTTCGGGTATCGGTGGCGTCCTATGCCCGTTCTCATCGTTGGCTCCATCGCCTTGGACACCGTCAAAACCCCCGCCGAAGAACACGCCGACCTGCTCGGCGGCTCGGCCTCGTACGCGGCGGTGAGCGCCAGCTTTTTCACCGACGCACAGCTCGTCGGCATCGTCGGCGGCGACTTCCCCCCGGCGCACGTCGAGTATTTCCGCTCGCGCAACATCGACCTGGCCGGCCTCCAGCAGGTCGAGGGCGAGTCTTTCCGCTGGTCGGGCGAGTACATGACCGACATGAACGTGCGTGAGACCCGTTCCGTCGCCCTCAACGTCTTCGAGCATTTTACCCCGCACCTGCCTGATTCTTACCGCCAGACGCCCTACGTCCTGCTCGCCAACATCGCGCCTTCGCTCCAGAGCCACGTCCTCGACCAGATGGCCCGGCCGCGCTTCGTCGTCGCCGACACGATGGACCTGTGGATCACGATTGCAAAGGAAGACCTCCTCGCCCTCCTCAAGCGCGTGGACCTGCTCATCCTCAACGACTCCGAGGCCAAGATGCTCACCGGGGAAACCAACCTCATCCGCGCCGCCGAACTCATCCGCGGCTACGGTCCCGGCTACGTCGCCATCAAGAAGGGCGAACACGGCTGCCTGCTCTTCGGCAATCCGGATAAAAAGGAGTTCTTCTCCTGCCCGGCCTTCCCGCTCGCAAATCTCCACGATCCGACCGGGGCGGGGGACTGCTTCGCGGGCGGGTTCATCGGCGCGCTCGCCAAGGCGAACGAAGCGGAGATCACCTTCGACGCGCTCAGAGGAGCTGTCGTCAGCGGCAGCGTGGTTGCCTCCTTCAACGTCGAGGCATTCAGCCTGGAGCGACTGCGCACGCTCAACAACGCGGACCTCGACGCGCGCCGAGGGGAGTTCCGGCGGATCAGCCAATTTTGAGAAACGAAAAAAGGCGCGCCCTCGATGGACGCGCCCTTTGGCCTCCAAGCAAATCGTGAAGCCGCTCAGATCGTCCGGCGCGCCCGGCGGCGCAGCGTCCACACGCCCAGGCCGCCCGCCATCACGAAGCACGCCCAGGTCGAGGGCTCCGGCACGGTGCTGAACGTCAGATCGCTCAGCGCGAACATCTGAATCCCGGCGTGCCCGTTGGTGCCGGTGACCCCGGTGTCCTGGTAGGTGAAGCTGAACTGCGTGATCGGCGTGCCGGTGAATTGCACGGTGGCCACGCCAGCGGCAGCCGGCGATGAGTTGGCGCCAGGGGTGCCGACACCTTGGATGGCGTTGCCCTTCCCGGTGATGGTGGCGTAGGCGCCCCCACCGTTGACGTTGTTGGCGAAGGTGCCGGTGCCGTAGGTGTTGGCCGCGCCGTTGGCGATCGAGACGGGCGCCACGAAGGCTCCGAGGGTGTTCTTGCCGGTCAGGCTGGTGATCTGGTCGTTGTACGGCGTGGCGCTGCCGGGTACCGAGGTATCCACGTCCCAGAAGGAAAACAGCAGGTTGGAGACGGGTTTGCTGAAGAAGACGGTCACCGTGATCCCGGAGCCGGCGATGTAGGCAGTGCCGTTGTCAAAGTTGGAAAGGATTTGCAGGGCCTGGTTGCCGGTGCCGGCCGTGCCGTTGTTCGTGCCGCCGTCGGTGTAGACGGTCTTTTGGGTGGTGTTGTCGGTGGTGCCGGTGTTGGTGCCGACGCCCGGGCTGGGCTGGTTGGTGGCAGCGTTGTTGGTGACGTAGGAGTTGTTGAAGTAAGAGGCCGTGTTGTACTGGATGCTGATCGTGTTGGCGTTGGCCGTACCGGCGTTGACCGTAGTGACGGCTCCTCCTGTGCCGGTGGTGCCGACTTGCGTCGTGGCGTTGTAGGTGTAGCCGCTGGTGCCCCAGTTCAGCGTATCCACCTGGGCACGGGGAGCCGGGAGGAAGGTAGCGATGGCACAAGCCGTGCCTGCGAGAAGGGACAACCGAGGATGATTGAGCACGGGCGCAGTGGGATGAGTCAGGATGGTTTTGATGATTTCTCCCACCGAAAAGCAGGCCATGTGCCAACCATCCTCTCACCGGAACCCGGTGGATTCCTCGTCTACATTCCCCGGGGCAGGCTACAGCCCGCCAACCGTCCGCAAGCGTTGCGCGGAAACGGGCTGCGCGGTGCCGAGTTCCTGCGCGAACACCGACACACGGAATTCTTCCAACAACCACCGGAACGCCTCGCGTTGCGCTGCCGGCACACGCGTTTCCCAGTCCACGAACGGCACGAGAGCGCGGGCCTTTTCGGTGTCCTTGGCGGGAGCGAGAACGGCGCGTTCGGCCCGGACGAGGACCGCGCGCAGGT
>CAXUIU010000168.1:0-8328 GCA_964250955.1 uncultured Chthoniobacterales bacterium
GCGCACAGGACGGCGGGGCAGGTACGACCGCCAGTTTGCCAGCGGGCCGAACGCCTCGCTGCCCAGCCGGGAGTAGCGCGTGTAGAAAAAGGCGAAGGCCACGCTCAGCCAAATAGTGGTCATCAGGTGCCACTGGTGGTTGGCGAAACAAGCCAGCGTCGCCACCCCCAGCAGCGCGTAGGCAATCCACACCGAGGGAATGAAAAAGTAGACCTGCACGTTCGGGTACACGACCGCAAAGGAGATGAATACGCCGAAGAGTACGAGGCTGCCCCCGTCGATCCATTGCGCGTCGCCCGCATTGGCGCTCGGGAGATAGTGCAGACTGAGCAGCGTCAGCGAGCCGAGTAGCGTCAAGCCCGCGTAGAGCCAGATGAACATCGTCCGGCCGAAGAACCGCTCCACCTCGCGCCCCAGGAAAAACAGGATGAACAACCCGAAGACCGTCCCCAGTGAAACGTCGTGCGCAAAGACGTACGACGCCAGCCGCCACACCTCGCCGTGGGCCACCGCCGACGCGCTAAACATCATCGCGTACGGCAGGTTCAGCAGCCCGAAGCCTCGTAGCAAAGAGCCGGCCACGAGCGAGAGGATGTGCACCGCCACGAGCAGCGTGGTCACATGCACCGGCCGGCCGCGCACCCAGAACAACGGCTGATAATCGTCCGAACGCTCAAATCCGATCATGGCAACCGTGAAGCGTAACGGAGCCGGCCTCTTTCCACAAGGCCAACGTATAAAGAAAGCCGCCTCATCTTGCCTCGCGTGAAGCCAGCGGCGCGGCGATGTCTTCGAGCGAACGTCCCTCCGCCTGGACGCCAATGCGCAGTTCTACCAAAGCCGCTGCCACCATCAGCGCCGCGCCAGCCAGGTAGCCGCCAAAGAGCCACTCGCGCGATTCTTTCTCCATCAGCCAGCCGAAAAGGTAAGGCGCGCCCACCCCGCCCACCAACGTGCCCACCGCGTAGAAAAGCGCGATGGCCAGCGCCCGGATCTCCAGCGGGAAAATCTCACTGACCGTCAGGTACGCCGAACTCGCCGCCGACGAGGCGACGAAAAAGATCACCGTCCACGCCGCCGTCTGCGTGGTGGCCGTGAGCATCCCGGCGTTAAACATCCAGCCGGTGATCGCCAGCAAGACGCCCGAGAGCGCGTAGGTGCCGGCGATCATCGGCTTGCGGCCGACGGTGTCGAAGAGGTGGCCGATCAGGATCGGCCCGAAGGCGTTGCCTAGTGCGAAGATGAACAGGTAGAAGCTGCCTTCGTGCGCGGGGATGTTGTAATACTTCTCCAAGACCTGCGCGAAGGTGAAGAAGATCGCGTTGTAGAAGAACGCCTGGGCCACCATCAGCGACAGCCCGAGGAACGAGCTTTGGCGGTGTTCGTGGGCGACGGCGTGCCAGATCTCGGGCCAAGGGGTGTGTTCGCGCTCACGCAGGCGGGTCTTCTTGCCTTCGGGCGGCGCGAGTTGGAGTCCGGCGTTTTGCTGGATGGTCTTCTCCACGTCGGCGACGATTTGCTCGGCCTCCTCCTTGCGGTCGTGGATCATCAGCCAGCGCGGGCTTTCCGGCACCCAGTGGCGGAAGAACAGGACGATCAATCCCAGCACCGCCCCGATGCCGAACGCGAACCGCCATCCCAACCATACCGGCAGGTACCTCGGGTTGAGCAGGAACACCGTCGCCACCGCGCCCAGGGCCGCGCCGATCCAGTAAGTGGAGTTGATGATGAGGTCCACCTGGCCGCGGCGGCGGGCGGGGATGAGTTCGTCGATGGCGGAGTTGATCGCCGCGTACTCGCCGCCGATGCCCGCGCCGGTCAGGAAGCGGAACGCCGCGTACGAGGCGAAGTTCCACGAAAACGCCGTCGCGGCCGTGGCCAGAAGGTACAGCCCCAACGTGACGTAGAAGAGTTTTTTGCGCCCGAACCGGTCCGTGCCGTAACCGAACACCAGCGCGCCCAGCACCGCCCCGGCGAGGTAGCTCGACGCGCTCAGGCCGACCTGTGCGTCGGTCAACCCGAGCGCCTCGTGGTTCTTGAGGGTGACGCCCAGCGCGCCGGCGAGCGTCACCTCCAAACCGTCGAGAATCCACGTCACGCCCAACGCCGTGACGATCAACCAATGCCAACCGCTCCATGGCAAGCGGTCCATGCGCGCGGGCACATCGGTCTCGATCCATTCGCCTTCAGCCATGGTAATTGGTGAAAATCAATCGCTCCTCGGTCCAAGTTCAGCCGGATTCCGCAGACGGTGTGAAAACTTACCCGCCGGGATGTGTGATCCGGTTGGTCTTGCCCTGGTCGGTGACCTGCGGGCGTTCGCCGTCCACCGCCTTGGACCAGGAAACCTCGTTCCCCGCGCCGGTGATCGAGATGCTCGACACGCTCTCTACCGTCACGGCGTTGGCGTCGCCGCTGATCGTCAGCGCGTGGCACGTTCCCGTGATCGTGACCTTATTGTGACTGCCGTTGACCGTCACATCCTGGCCCTCGGCGTTGAAGGTCTGCGCGTCCCTGCTATCGTGAATGACAAGCACGGCCTTGCCATGCGCGGGTGGCACGGCGGGTTCGGTCGGATCGGCAGACAGCGTCGCCGGCAGCAGCACGGCCGCGGCGGCGAGCGGGAGGAGGAAAGTTCTAGGGTTCATCGTTTTAGTAGATTGTGCGTCGAATCATTTCCCGGCGTAACGCACGCGCCAGAGCGTGTTGTTGCCGTCCTCGCTGAAGAGCAGGCTGCCATCGTGCGCCACCGTCAGGCCCACCGGCCGACCCCACACCCGGTCGTTGTCCACGACGAAGCCGGTCAGGAAATCCTCGTAGCTGCCGTCCGTCTTGCCGTTTTCGTCCACCTTCACGGAGACGATCTTGTAGCCCGTGCGCGTCGTGCGGTTCCACGAACCGTGGATCGCCGTGAACGCCCGCCCGCGGTAGGTCGCCGGGAACTGTTTGCCGGTGTAGAAGAGGATGTTCAGCGTCGCCGAATGGCTCTGCAAGGGCACGTCAGGCGTCAGCGTCCTGGGACCAAGTTCGGGGTGTTCGCCGTTCTTGCGTGGGTCGGGGTGGTTCCCCATGAAGAACCACGGCCAGCCGTAGAACCCACCCTGCGTGACGTGGGAGATGTAGTCGGGCACGAGGTCGTCGCCGAGGCCGTCGCGTTCGTTGGTGCTCATCCAGAGTTCGGCGTCGGTGCCGGGGCGTACGGCAATGCCGACGGCGTTGCGGATGCCCGAGGCGTAGACGGTCTGGTCGGTGCCGTCGGGCTTGAACTCGAAGATGCGCGCCCGCTGGTTTTCCTCGGGGTTGTTGCCCTCGTCCACGTTGGACTTCGAGCCGATGGACACGAACATGCGCTGGCCGTCGTGCGAGAAGGCGAGGTCGCGCGTCCAGTGGCCGCCGCCGGTGAGCAGGCCGCCGCTGGAGAGCGTCACGCCGAGGCTCTCGGCCGGACCGGCGGCCTTGAGGTCGCCGTTGTGGTACGGGAAGCGCACGACGGAGTCCGTGTTGGCGACGTAGAGGAACTGCGGGTCGGGTCCCGGCGGGTAGAAGGCCGCGCCGAAAGGTTTTTTCATCCCGTCGTCGGCGAAGACCTCGTTCGTTTCCGGCCGGCCCTGGCCCTCGCCGCCGCGCAGAACGCGGATCGTCCCGGGGCCGCTCTCGACCACGAAGATGTCGCCGTTGGGCGCGGTGACGAGCTTGCGCGGGTTCTTGAAGCCTTCCGCGTACGGCTCCACGACGAAGCCCTCGGGCACGCGCAGGGTTGCACCGTCAGGGTGACGGATGATGTGCGGCCCGTTGCCGGCGGACTTGGTGGCGAACGGCGGCGGCAGATGTTCGAGCGAGACCTTGTGGCGAACCCCGGGCGCGTCGGTGGTCCAATCACCGCCCGCGGCGTCCTGTGCGGATAGGCGGCCGGCGGCGAGAGCGAACAGGGCGGCGAACGACAACCAGCGGGCGGAGAAACGTTGCACGCAGACGAAATCGTCCGCCGCCGCCGTGCCGGGCGGACCGAACTTGCCACCGGGCGGCGGCGGGCGTATGCAATGTGCCAGCTTATGCAAACTCGACCGAACCCCGTTTTTCCCCCCGCGCGGCGTTCGCGCTGGGGCTGGCTGGTGCTGCCGATCCTCGCGCTGGGCCTCGCGCTGCACGCCCGAGCAGACGGCAACCTCGAAGACCTCGACCACGACAACGGCCTGCCCGACGCGCAACTCGGCGCGAACTTGCGCAATTTCCAAGGGTTGCGTAAGACCGAAGACACCGGCCGTTTTCTGACCTTTATCCGGCCCGGGGACAAGATGGTCTTCGAGGGTGCGGAGATTTCAGGGATCACCTACAACTTCTTCAAGGAAGAGCTGTATTCCATCGACATCGACGTGGCCGGACCGAACAACGTCAAAAAGGTCCTGCGCTACCTCGAAACTCACTACGGCAGCGACCACACAAAGGAAACCCGCACCTACGCCAAGACCGCCGCCGAACTCGACATCCGCGAATGGGTCGGACGGAAGGCGTACTGCCTGTACAAGAGCGGCTCGGACTTCAAGGGGGCGGTGTTGGTGTTCGTCAACCGCCCGAAGTGGGACGAACTCGAAGCCCCGCGTAAGGAACGCGAAAAGCAATCCCGCGACCTGCTCAAGGGGTCGTTTACGAACGGGGACTTCTGACTGTCCAGGGTAGGCAGAAAATTTAGGATTGCCTCGGAGAGGCAACAGGACCCTGGACGAACGCCGCGCGGACGCGGCGGGAAGCTTTTACGGCAGGTCGTCGCAGTAGTACCGCAACGCCTCGATCACGCCCGCACTGTAGCCTGCCTCGGCCACGTAGCCGCCGGCGGCACGGACGGTCGTTTTCACCTGCGCGATGGAGTTGCCCGGACACGCGACGTGCCCGGAGTGTTCGCCCGTGAGCATGGGCAGGTCGTTCTGATGGTCGCCGACCGCAAAGATCGACTCGCGCGGCACGCCCAGGACGCGGCCCAACTCGGCCAGGGTCGTGCCCTTGTCGTAAGCCCGGTGGCAGAGGCTCAGGTAGATCGAGTTGCGCTGGTACGACAAGTCCGGCACCGGTCCGCGCAGCCGGTCCACGCAGGCCACGATGCGATCCATCTCCGCGTCGTCCGTCGCCACGAAGCCGCTCAGTTCGCGTGGGTCGCGGGTCGTCACGGGCTCGCGCGGGTCCGCGTGGCGGGCGAAACGTGCCTCCGCGTTCGTCTCGTTTTCCACGAAGCGCACGATCTTGCCCAACACCGGCGCGGCGGCCTCGAAGAGGGCCTCGTGCCGCTGGCGGCAGACGGCGTTCCAGTCGCCGAGGTCGCGCCAGCCGTTGCCGTTGGGAGCGGGCTCGTGGATTTCGCGTTCGGCGGTGATGGCGAAGTCCGGCTGGATCGGCAGGGAGAACGCCTTCAGGCCGTCCACCATCCATGGCAGGCTGCGCCCGGTGTTGATCGCCCAGCGCACCCCGCGGCGGCGCAGGACGTGGAAGATTTCGACGAGTTCCGGGGAGAACGGCGCGGGATTGCCGTGCTCGACGAGCGTGCCGTCGAAGTCGGTGCTGATGAGGAGAACGGGCGCGCGCGTCATGTCGTCGTAAAGGCAAAAGAGTACGCCACCCTACACCGGCCGGTTGCTTGTCGCGTCCTGACCTTGTAAAGCTTTCTCCACCGCCATGAAATCCGCCTACGAACTCGCCATGGAACGGCTAGAAAAGTCCACGCCTGCCGCCAAGGTCACCGACGAGCAGCGCGCCGCCCTGGCCGAGATCGACTCGACCTACAAGGCCCGCATCGCCGAGCGGGAAGTCTTCCTCCAATCCGAACTCCAGAAGGCCCTCACCGCTGGCAACGCCAACGACGCCGAGGACCTACGCCTCCAGCTCTCGCGCGAGGTCCGGCGCTTGCAGGAGGAGTGCGAGAGCAAGAAGGCCAAGGCGCGCGGCGAATGACCCGCGGCGGTCCGTCCGGCGAGAGGCGCGCACGTTCCCTGCTAGGCTAGCCGTTGCCCATGCCTCCTGATCCTGCCGTTCCCGCCGTCGTGTACGAGCGGATTTTCGACGTTTTCTCCTTCGTGCTCGGGGCGATGATCGGATCGTTCCTGAACGTCTGCATCTACCGCCTGCCGCTCGGCATGGCAGTCAACGAGCCCAAGCGTTCGTTTTGCCCGCGTTGCAAGAATCAGCTCCGCTGGTATCACAACATCCCCGTTCTTTCGTGGCTGGTCCTGCGCGGGCGCTGCGGATTTTGCAAGGAACCCATCGCGGTCCGCTATCCCCTGGTCGAACTGCTCACCGCCGTCCTGTTCTTCGCGGTGTGGCGGCGTTTCAACGACACCTGGATTCTCGTTCCACCGTACTGGATCTTCGTGGGGCTGGTGATCGTGGCGACGTTCATTGATTTTGATCACTTCATTATTCCGCACGAGATCACCTTCGGCTGCTTCGGCGCGGGGTTAGGGCTGAGTTTCGCCATCCCGTTGCTGATGGGCGAGGAAGCGCACGTTGCCGGCTTCCTGTGGTCGCTGGCGGGCGCGACAGCGGGCTACGGGCTGCTGTGGGGCGTGGTCCAGGCGGGCAAGCTGGCGTTCGGCAAGAAGCGTGTCGTCTTACCGGAGGCGGTGGACTTCACCTGGCGGCCGGTCGGCGAGGACGACGCGGAGATGGTCATCGGCGGCGAACGCGAACTCTGGAGCGAATACTTCGCGCGGCCCACCGACCGGCTCATCCTCTTCTGCGAACCCCTCCAGCTTGCCGGCCGCGCGCATCCCGCCGCCACCCTCCATTGCTTCTGGAACCGGCTCGAACTCGACGGCCAGACCTACGGGCTCGAAACCCTGGACACGTTCTCCGGTCGGTTGAAGGAATACGTTTTTCCGCGCGAGGCCATGGGCTACGGCGACGTGTACTTCCTGATGGGCATCGGAGCGTTCCTGGGTTGGCGGGCGGTGTTCTTCACCGTGGCGGTCGGCTCGCTGGTGGGCTCGGTGGTCGGCGTGACGCTGTTGGCGCTCGGGCCGAAGTCGCGCTCGCTCAAGATTCCCTTCGGTCCGTACCTATCGGTCGGAGCGTTGCTGTGGCTGTTCGCCGGGCCGGGGATCGTGGCGTGGTATTTGGGGCTGATGCGGGGCTAGTCGGTGGTGAACGACTCCACGCGCAGCAGGGCCGCAGGGGGAGTCACGTAAGGCAGGCGCAGGATCTCGTCGAGCGCCGTGCCCATCTGCCGGTGGCTGGCGCGGTCGAGCATGAGGACCAACTGCGCGCGGTCGGCAGCGTCGTGCGCCTCGGGTTGGACGACCGAGGAGATGCCGATGTCGTTCTTGCCCAGAATGCCCGCCACCTGCGCGAGCACGCCGGGACGATCCTCCACCGCGAGGCGCAGGTAGTAGCGTGAGACGATTTCCTCCAGCCCCCGGCACGTCCCGTAGAGTCCGTGCGGGGTGAACCCGTAGCTGCGGTGCTGCCCGCCGAGGGCGACGGCGGCTTCCGCGAGGTCGCTGATGACCGCGCTGGCCGTCGGGTCCTGGCCCGCGCCGCGGCCATAGAAAAGCGTCTCGCCCACCACGTCGCCGCGCACGGCCACGGCGTTGAAGACCCCCGACACCGAAGCCAGAACGTGCGACTTCGGCACGAGGGTCGGATGGACGCGCACCTCCACGCCGCCGCCGTCGCCCGCGCCGCCGTCGGCCTTGATGACGGCCAGGAGCTTGACGCGGTAGCCGAGTTCCCCGGCGAAGCGGATGTCGGTGGCCGTCAACCGGTCGATGCCCTCGACGAAGAGCTTGTCCGTGCCCACCCAGAACCCGTACGCCAACGACGCGAGGATGACGGCCTTGTGCGCGGCGTCCCAGCCGTTGACATCGAGCGTCGGGTCGGCCTCGGCGTAACCTTGCGCCTGCGCCTCGGCGAGCGCGGCGGCGAAGGACAGGCCGGCATCGGTCATGCGGGTGAGGATGTAGTTGCTCGTGCCGTTGATGATGCCGTGGATGGAGACGATGTGGTTGGCGATGAGCGCCTCGCGGATCGTCTTGATGATGGGGATGCCCCCCGCCGTGCTGGCCTCGAAAAAGACGGGCACCTTCCGGTCGGCGGCGCGGGCAAAGATTTCCTGGCCGTGCTCGGCGAGGAGCGCCTTGTTGCCGGTGACGACGGTCTTCCCGGCGTCGATGGCGGCGCGGATCAGCGCGAGCGGCTCGTCGATGCCGCCCATCAACTCGACGACGACCTCGACGGCGGGATCGTCGATGAGGTCCTGCCAGCGGGTGGTCAGTTCCTCCGGCGGCGGGCCGGCGACGAGCTCGTCGAGGGCGGGGGAGATGGAGGGCTGCCGGTCGAGCTTCC
>CAXUIU010000169.1:0-3824 GCA_964250955.1 uncultured Chthoniobacterales bacterium
GGCCGCGAAGGCCCGCACCGACGCGCTGGCGAACCAGCGCGGCAGCGCCCTGGAGCAGGCGAGCCAGACCGTGTTCAACGAACTGCCCCACCAGATCAAGGCTGACCCCCTGGTCGCCGCCGTGTCGCCGATGACCGACAACCAGAACCTCGACGAGAGCAGCAGCATCGCGCGGCAGGACGACATCGCCCTGTTCCTCTCGGCAACCCTGGCCCGGGCGGGTCTGCGCGGGCAGGCGTCCGCCTACGAACGCTTCATCAAGCAGCGCCGCCAGGACGTGGCGCCGCGCAGCGCGGTCGCCACCGCCAACAGCTACACGCTCAGCGGCAACCACGTCGGCTTCCAGATCGGTCCGCGCCTGCGCGCCCTGGCCCAGCCGGCCAACCGGAACTCCGCCCCGGCCCAGACGCTCGACCGCCAGACCTTCCCGGTTCTCTTCCTCGTCGCCGTCACTACCGACGACCTGCGCCCGGTGCTCAAGAACGACGACGACGGCCGCATCGAGGTGTGCGAACGCGGGCTCAACATCCGCTTCTCCCATCGCTGGTACCGCACCGACCACGTGTTCTGGCCGCCGTGGCGCAACAAACGCCAGGCCCAACCCAGCGAGAAACTGGAGCGGGAAGCCCGGCTGGAAGACTTCGGGAGGTATCGCGAACGCCAGGCAAAGATCGAAGCGCGCCTGGTCAAACAGGGCTACCGGGCACCGACCGCACCGAGCGTTGTCGTCAAGGAGGCGCAGCAGGAGTACGACGCGCTGTCGAGTTCGTACTTCGGCGCGAACACCACCGAGCGCATCCCCGGCTACTTCCTCGTGCCCGACCGGTTCGTGCAGTCCGACCCGGTCTTTGTGGACACTGCGCTGGTCGTTCCACCCCTCGCCTCCAAGCCGGTGGCCGACCTTCTGCCCGTCATCAGCACGGCGTCCGCGCCCCCGCCAAGGGCAACGGCACCGCGGCCAGCCCCTTCACGCTCACCGGCACCGCGCCCACGTCCAAGTCGCCGGCTTCCTTCAGCGTGCTCCTCCAGGGCAGGAACCTCGACGCGCTCGACCTCAACGGCGCGGTCTGCGCGCCGATCAGCGGCAGCGGCGAGACGCCAGGCATCCACACCGTTGCGATCCCCACCGCCATCGGCGCGGAGGGTATCCTCGTGACGCTGGAAACCACCTCGGGCGGCGGGGCGTTCACGGTCCTCTTCCCCATCAAAAGTGACAAGGACCACGCCGACTTAGCCAAGCTGATGACGCAGGTGCCCAGCGGCACGCTCCACTTTTCGTACGCGCAGTAGTCCAACCCAGAACCTTTCCTTATTCCCCGATCATGGCTGAACCGAAGTCCCGCTCCGGCCGCTCCTCCCGCAAGAAACGCCATTTCTACGTCAGGGTGCACCGCCCCGGTACCGGCGACACCACGGAACCGAACCGTCCGCCCATCCCGATGAACGCCGTGCTCAACTTCCACGCGCGGCTCGACAGCCTCGCCGCCGGGGAGGAGATGCACGTGCACCTCCTGGGAGACGACGGCGATACGACCAACTCGAACGGTCCGGTCATCCACTTCTACCTGCCCGGCAGCACGCCTCCTGGCGGGAAAGAAGATGAGGTCGCCTGAGGATTCTTTGTTTGCCGCGACGACCGCCACCCGTTCTCCTGAACTTACTTGCCCGCGCGGGACGCGTTCTGCGCGTAGCGCGTGCGGTAGAAGTCCACGATGACCGCGATGATGATCACGGCCCCGGTCACCATCCGCTTCACCGACTCCTGGGCGCCGATCTGTGCCAGGCCACTGCCTAACACCGCGATGATCAAAACGCCGAAGAGCGAGTTGATGACCGACCCGCGTCCGCCCATCAGGCTCGTGCCGCCGATCACCACGGCCGCAATCGCGGCCAACTCGAAGCCGCTGCCGGCGTTGGGGTCCGCCGAGGAGAGTTGCGCGCAATAAGAAATCCCGCCGACCGCCGCCAGGAGGCCGCTGAGCGTGAACACCCACAACCGGACGGGCCGCGGGTCGATCCCGGAAAGGCGGACCGCTTCTTCGTTCGTGCCGAGCGCAATCATGTAACGGCCGAACACGGTGCCCGTCAGGACGACCTGCGCGACCAGGGCCAGCGCCACCGCCGCGAGGAACGAGAAGGACAACCCAAAAAGCGACAGGCTGTTGATCCGCTCGGCGGCGGGGCCGATGTACATGGTCTGCGAGTCCGTCACCAGGTACGTGGCACCCCGGGCGGCCTCCAGCATCCCGAGCGTCACGATGAAGGAGGGCAGTTGGAAGCGGATCGTCAGGATGCCGTTCAGCAGTCCGCAGAACGCACCGGTGCCCATGCACGCGAGCGTCGCCGCCCATAGAGGCCAATTCCATCGCACCAGGGCGATTCCGAACACGCCGGCGCCCAGGGCGAGGACGGACCCGACGGAGAGGTCGATGCCGCCGATGATCAGCACGAACGTCATCCCAATGGCGATGAAGATGGCCGTCGGGATCTCGTTGGCGATGGCCTGGAAGGTGGTCGCCGAGAAAAAGTGCGTGGTCTTGAAGCTGAACAGACCGATCAAAAGAGCCAGCACCACTGCCAGCCCAAGGCTGTTCTCGATGATCTCGCGGACCTGCCCGGAGCGGCGCACAGCCGTCGCGGTGGCGACGGAGGCTGCCGGTGCGGTGGCCGGCTCAGCAAGAGGAGGAAGGTCGGAGGGCATGGAAAGAAAGATCAGGCAGCCGCCGCGGCCGGCACGGCCCCGCGGGTGAACTCGCTGAAGGCTGCCGCCATGATGCGGTCTTCAGTCCACTCGCCGCGGGCGAAGGTCGCCGCGAGCTTCCCGGCGGACAGCACGGCGATGCGGTCGCTGACGGTGAGGAGTTCGTGCAGGTCGGAAGAAACGACGACCAGCGCCTTGCCCGCCGCGGCCAGTTCGCGCAGGAGGCGGTAGATTTCCTGCCGCGCGCCCACGTCGATGCCGCGGGTGGGTTCGTCGCAGAGGAGGACCTTGCAATCCCGGTAGAGCCAGCGGGCCAGCACGACCTTCTGCTGGTTGCCGCCGCTGAGGTCCACCGCGTTCTGCTCGGACGAGGAGGTCCGCACGCGCAGGCGGCCGATCCATTCCTCGGCCACGCGCGTTTCGGCCGCCGGACGGATCCAGCCCGCCCCGTTGCCGACCTCCCCGCGCAGGCGTGCCAAGGTGATGTTCATCCGCAGGGGCTTCGGCAACAGCAGTCCCTGGGCTTTGCGGTCCTCGGTCAGGAATCCGATGCCGAGTTTCACCGCGTCGGATGGCTGGTTGATCCGCACCTCGCGGCCTTCCAGGATGATCTTGCCCGCCGCGCGCCCGTCCGCGCCGAAGATCGCGCGCAGCGTCTCGGTGCGTCCCGCGCCCATCAGTCCGGCGACACCAAGAATTTCTCCCGCCCGCACCTCGAAGCTCACGTCGCGCACCGCCGGCGGCGCACGCAAGCCCTCCACGCGCAACATGACCCTTTCCTGGGTTACGGCCTCGGCTTGGGCGAGAGGGGCGTCAAGGTTGCGGCCGACCATCAGACTAATGATCTCGTCGACCCTGTACGCACCGCGTTCCTTGACCGCGACGAGCTTGCCGTTGCGCAGGACCGAGACGCGGTCGGCGATCTCCTGCACCTCGTCGAGGTGGTGGGTAATGAAGACGATCCCCACGCCGGCGGCGCGGAGTTTTTCGACCTGGGCGAAGAGGCGGCGCGCGTCGGTGGCCGTCAGCGCGGCGGGTGGTTCGTCGAGGATGAGCACCCGGCACTCGCGCGAAAGTCCGGCGGCGATCTCGACGAGTTGTTTTTGACCGATGCCCAGTCCGC
>CAXUIU010000169.1:3834-6470 GCA_964250955.1 uncultured Chthoniobacterales bacterium
GGAACAAGTTCTCCGCGACGGTGAGGGTGTTGATGAGGCTGAGTTCCTGGAGGACGATGCGCACGCCCTGGCGCTCGGCGTCTTTCTTGGTCGGTGGGCGGTAGGACGCGCCGTCGAGGGTCATCTCGCCGGCGTCGGCCTGGCGCAGGCCGGCGACGATGTTGCAGAGCGTGCTCTTGCCCGCACCGTTCTCGCCGACAAGCGCGTGGACCTCGCCCGCGCGCAGGTCGAAGTCTACGCCCGAGAGCACCGGACCCGCGTAGCTTTTGGCGAGTCCGCGCGTTTGGAGGAGCACTTTCATGGGGATGCCTCCCGCCGCTTCCCTGCGGCGGCGTCACAACGGCCGGACGTTCCCTTTCGAGAGATTTAGGGACTGCCTCGGAGAGGCATCCCTACCATTGGTGACGAACGCGCTGCGCGCTTTACTTCAGCGTGTCCTTGTCGACGAGGTCCACCGCCGTTTCGCGGTCTTCGGTGGACTTGCCCTTGTTCTTCAAGCCGTCCAGCGCGTACTCGATGCCGAACACCGCGAGCTGGTCGCCGTGCTGGTCGGCCGTGGCGGCCACCTTGCCGTCCTTGATGAGCTGCTGCACGGCGGCGATGTTGTCGAAGCCGGCGACCTTCACGCTGCCTTCCTTGCCGGCGGCCTTCAACGCGGCGACCGCGCCGAGCACCATGCTGTCGTTGCAGCAGAACATCGCGGTGACCTCGGGATGCTGCGTGATGATCGCGGAGGCAATCTGGTTGGCCTTCGCCGTCTCCCAATCGGCCGCCTGCGAGGTCACGAGGTCGAGCTTCGCGTCCTTGATGGCGTCGTCGAAGCCGTTCTTGCGCTGGATGCCGTTGAAGGCCCCGGGCAGTCCTTCGAGGATGGCGACCTTGCTGCCGGCCGAGAGTTGCTTGGCAAGATAGTCGCCGACGGTCTTAGCCCCTTTGCGGTTGTCGGGGCCGACGAAGGGGATCTTGATCTTCTCCTGGCTGAGCACGTCGGCGTTGAACTTGTTGTCGATGTTGACCACCAGGATGCCGGCCGCCTCCGCGCGTTTGCACACGGGGATGAGCGCCTTGGAATCCGCCGGGGCGATGACGATGGCATCGACCTTCTGCGCGACCATCTGGTTGACCAGGTTGATCTGCTGGCTCACGTCGGTCTCGTTGCGGATGCCGTTGGAGATCAACTCGAAGTCGTCCGAGTGCTGTGACTGGTAGCTCTGCGCGCCTTTTTCCATCGTCTGGAAAAACTCGTTGGCGAGCGACTTCATGATGAGCGCGACGCGCGGCTTGGCCTTGCTGTCCGCGGCGGAGGCTGGCAGCGCGGGCAGAGCGGCGGCGCACAGCGCGAGGCCGAGGGAACGGAAGCGGAGGGGGAACTTCATGGTTTTGGGGTTTGACGCGTCCGGTCCATCCGGCGGCGACGGTTGTGCATCTGCCAGCCTGCCGGGTGTGTCAACTTGGAATCGGTGCGGCGATCACGGCTTGTGCGTGCCCGCATTGTCGGGCGTGTCCTGGCTTGAACCAGCCATCCTCTTGGCGTTCGCTGCCTCCGCGCGAATCTCGGTGAGCGCCTCGTTCATGGCGGGATTTGCCAGCATCCTCCTGGCGATGGCCGCGCCGATGAGCCGGCCGGACTCCGTGTCGGTCGGATAGTGCACGCCGCCCAGTTCCCGGCCCCACATCGTTTCGCGCACCCCGTCCTGGAAGGCGGCAGCCTGCTCGGGAAAAGCGGCCGTGAGCACCGCCGCGTACACCGTCGCGTTGGCGGCATGGCCGCTCGGATAGGACTCGTTGGTGGGCCTTTCCACCACCGGCGTCACCCGGGGATCACGCACGTAGGGGCGCGAGCGGTGCGCCGCGTGTTTAAGGGGGTCGATGACCGCGTCGATCTCGTGGTGAACCTCTTCGAGAATGACGGCGGTACGTGGCAGGTTCCTGGCCGTGAACCAATTGCCCAGCACGGGCTGGGCGAAAGTGAACGGCGTCTCCTTGCTGACGCGTTGCGCGCGGGCCACCTGCTCGGCGGTGCGATCTTTTTGCAGTTGCAGGAGCGTGTCCAGATCCGCCAGACCGGAAGGCGAGTCGTCGGCGGGCGGGGGCGGGATCACCGCGGAGAAATCCCGGTCCTGCACGGGAAGGAACGTCTGTGCCGACGCCCGTGGAAGGAAGGCAGCGAGGACGAGAAGACCAAGAAAAACGGTGACGGGACGCATCCCGCCATCCTAGAAATGAATGCGGGTCGAACAAGGGATTTTTCCCGATTCAACCCGCGCTCCGTTGCCGCAATCTGCATAATCTTTCTGCCAACGCGCGGTCGTGCTGCCTGCGATCATCCCGGATCACGCCGCCCTGTAAAAGACGGTGCGGACTTCGGCAGTCCAAGCCGGAGAGGAGTACCCGGCTGCGCCGTCTCTCCCGAGTGCAGCGTGACCTGGCGGCGACCGGTTCGGACTACCGCCTGCTCGACGAGCAGCTCGCCTTCGATTATCGAAACCGTCAGCGCCTGTTTGTCCAAGCGGATCGTGCCGAAGCCGCTCGCGGCCGAGAAGAAAAGTCTGGAACGCCTTGCGCCCTGCCACCGGCCTCGCCGGCGCGAACCAGAGCGTGCGCTCGACCGCGGAATACCGGAAGCCGCTCCACGC
>CAXUIU010000169.1:6570-8323 GCA_964250955.1 uncultured Chthoniobacterales bacterium
ACTCGCCTTTCAAGATCGTGTTGACCAGATACTCGTGGTGGCAGCAGTACTGGCCGCGGAACCGGTTGTAGGCTCCCAAGCTCATCGAATCCGTTCTGCAAGACCCGGATCATCCTTTGCGTTAGGACATGGTGTCTTTCCTGCGCTTTGCCACGGTGACGGACCGGGTGGTCGTCACCGCTCTGGTGCATCGGCTTGGTTTGCCCATCACCTCGCGTGCGAACGATGATCGGACCAGCATATTCAAGCTACGGCCGATGTTGATTGATGCTATCGGAAGGCAGGGCGGAAAGAGGCCAAATCAGCGATGCTGGATTTGATCAACGAGCCCAGCAAATGAGGATGTAAGGTGTGGCCTGTTCCATGCGCTCCCTTTCTTCTGCTTCCTTGTTCGCGGCTGGCGGCTTGACGCTTCTGCTGACTCCAATGGTCCTGGGTAACCTGCATCCTTGGGGAACACGCGGCGCGCTGGCCAGCGTGCAGTGGCTGGTATTCTGCACTCCGCGCTGGCTTTGCTTGGCGCTGGCGCTGGGAACCGGGTTGCAGGCCGGGCGCTTCCGCTGGGTCCCGCTCCCGACGAGCGCGCACTGGCTCGTGTTGGCAGGAGCACACTTGGGCATCGGCCTGGCCTCACTTTTCTGTCTGGCGGAGATGTCTGAGACCGGCCCGCCCGTGCCCCTTTGGCTACGTGGACTCGCCGCGTTGGTCTCGCTCGCTGTGCCGACGGTGATCATCTCCTTTCTTGCGGTGGCTGGGCGGTTGGCAACCACGAACCCGCCGCCGTCGTCTTGGTGGCGCGGCGCACTTGCCGCCTGTGTGTTGGTCGGTGCGGTCACCGGGGTGGCGGTCGGTTGGCGCGAGCACGTTGACACGCAGAAACTGCGCCGCAAGGAGGCTGCGCGTGCAGCCGAGCGCCATACCCAGGAACAGGCCACGCTGACACAACTCGACCGGCTTGCCCCGGATGCGCCGGTGGAGCAATGGTTGCCCTTCACGGCCATGGTGGGGATGCCCGCGGTCACCACCCGCGCACAGGACGCCATCCGTGCGCGCCCGCACCTCACTTTTGATCTCGTGGGATGTTTGCGCCGCGACGATGCGCCGACACGCGCCCTGGTGTTGGATTTTGTCCGTGGTGGTGGCCTGCCAGCGTTGGCGGCGGATTCGATCCCGGAGGCACGTGAGGCGCTGGGGGCCGAGGTGGCCGCCATGCGTACACGTGCCGAGGCGCAGCCCGACGTGAGCACCGCCGCCTTCGATCCCGAGTGTCTGGAAGCGGTGTTCCTGGTGGCGCGCTACCCCGGCCACGAGGGAGCCTTTGTGGAAACGCTGCGCGAGATGCGAGCCGTGCTCGATCAGTTACCGAAGACGGAGCCGCTCCCCGCCGGCCAAGAGGAACTCGACCGCTGGCTGCGCCTCAACGGTTCGGACGGCATGCGCTGAACACGACAAGATGGCGGACCGCACAGCAGGTGTTTTGCATCCGGCAAAAACTTTTGCCCCGAACTTTCCTGCCTTTTACAACTTCGCGTGCCCGCCTTGATGGTCCCTTAACAAACGGGATGTCTATTGATGAAAACTATCGATCATCATGCTGCTCAACACTCCAGCCAGGCACAACGCGAGTGGCTGTGGGCGCGCGGCATCGTACCCTTCCTGGCCCGGCGGTCAGGTGCACGGCAGCGACGCGGGCCGCCTCGTCGCCAACGGCCACGACTGCTCGCTGTCGCAGAGCCACCGCGTAGAACCATCT
>CAXUIU010000170.1:0-8274 GCA_964250955.1 uncultured Chthoniobacterales bacterium
CGCAATGGCTGACGGGCCGGGCGCGGTGGTGGTTCGTGTGCGTGGCGCTGGTGCTGGCAATGCCGCACTTCACGGCGATGGGGCGGGTGCCGTCGTACGACGTGCTGCGCGGGCCGTCGGCGTTCCTGAGCCCGTGGAGCGCGCACGCGCTGGTGCTGCCGTTCCTGTGTCTGCTGGCGGCGGGGAGTTCGGTGGCGGCGGGCCGGGGGGAAGACCTCCCGGTCCTCGCGCTGGCGAGCGGCTACCTCTTGCAGCTCCACGTTGCCGAGCCGCTCTTCGTGTTCCCGACCTTTGCGCTGGCGTACGGCGCGCTGGCGTGGCGCACGCGCCGGCCGTGGCGCGCGTTCGGGCGGGCGCACGTCGCGGCGGGGCTGATCCTGCTGTTTTTCGCGCTGCCGTTCCTCTACGACTTCACCCGCGGGCGCGACGCCAACATTCTCATCATCTGGCAGCACCTCCGCGAGTACAACACGCACAAGCCGCTGGAACGCGCCGTGTTTTACTTCCTGATGTTCGGGGCTTACACGGCGTACAACCCGCTCGACAACGAGTTTGCCGCCTACGACCACGCCGGGATGTGGGCCTACCTGCGGGCGCACGCGGCGCTCTATCTTCTATGGGCCGTGGTGACAGCAACGGTCGGATGGGCGCTGGTCGCCGCCCACCGCCGGACCACCGCGGAAGGCCGGTTCCAGGGTTGGGCGGCGACGATCCTGGGGATGCTCGTCTTACTGCCCCTACGCTGGAACTGCAAGCAGGACGACCAGATGTTCTACTTCAACGCGTGGTTCACTTTCGCGATTTACCACTTTGCGGCGCTGGTGGCACTGGCGGTGGGCTGTGCGGCGTTGCGCCGCGGCGCGCCGGCTTGGCCGGAACGCCTCGTCGCCGCGGGCGCGGTGTGCGTGGTGGCCATCGTCTACGCACCCACCCTGTGCCTGACCGATTCCAGCCCGGAAGCCACCCGGGCGCTCGGAGCCGACGTGGCACGCCTGGAAACCGAAGCTCGCGCGGCGTTGACCGACCCGGCGGCGAACCCCGTGCGGCTGCTGCACTTCGAGTACGACACGTCGCCGGTGGCCGGGGGCGTCGCGCTCCAGCGCGCCCGCGACGGCGGCCCCTTCTGCACCGAGAACCGCTGGCACGCCTACCTCGGCGACGCGCAGGACTGGACCCATTCGCCCGCCTCGCAACCCGGCGCGCCGGTGCAGGTGTGGCGGTTCGCGCACACTCCCCCCGCCCCGCCCGGCGTCCACCTGACGACCTCGCCGTACCTCCGGACATTCTTCAACGAACCGGACGACCTCGCCGTGCGCCCCGCCGACCCGGCGGTCGATCCGACGGCGGGATTGACGATTCACTTCGGTCCCGGTGGGGACGCGCCGCGCTACGGGGCGGGCGGTTGGTTCACGGCCGACGACGGCCAGACGTGGATCGACGACGCCCACGCGCTGCTGGCCTTCCAGCCCGTGCCGGTCACGCCAGACGACGGCGCGGAGGTGGAGATCACCCTCGCGGACCTAGACTCCGTGTTGACTCCCGACCAGGAACCGACACGCCAGCGGCTGCGGGTGTTCTTCGATGGGAAACCGCTCGGGCCGGAGGCCGTGCTCACCCGGGACCCGGCCACCCTGGCCTTCCGCGTGCCCGCCGCGCGCTGGAACGCCGCCACGGTCCCGGGGGCGTTGCACGGCCGGCTGCTCTTTGAATTGCCTGACGCCCTGCCCGCGCCGAAGCCCAACGCCTTCGCCGTCCAGCCGCCCAAGCCGGCCATCGGCCTCGGGTTGCGCGAGGTCCGCTTCCGGCGCGTGGACAACGCCGTCTCAAGGTAACGGCGGCACGACCGTCCAGCGCGGTTCGCGCACGGCGAAGAGCACCGGCCGGTTGTCGCCGGGCGCGGTGACGGTCTTGCCCTGCCCCACACAAGAGAGGACGTTGACGCCCTGCTTCCAAGGCCCGCGCACAAGCAGCGGCGTCCATTGGTCCACCTCTGCGGGCGAGAACGTCCGGCGTAACGTGACCTCGCCGTTGACGGAGACTTCGAGAGTCTGGCCTGCCGTACGTGGACGCACGCTCACCGCCAAGGCCGAGTCGGGCGGCGGCGCGGGCCAGCCGTTGTCCGGCGGCAGGTAGAAGTCGGCGTAGTGCGAGGTCGCGTAAAAGGTGCCCTCGCCGTCGAAGTCCGGGTAGTACACCCCCAACGCGTGCGGCGGCGGCGTGCCGCGGTAGACTCCGTCCTGCGTCACGTCGGCGGGCAGTTCGGCGCCGAAATCTTGGAGTGCCTTGGTCAGCCGCGGGGCGAGTTCAGGCCGGGGCGCGTAGAAGGACACGGTCTCCGAGGCGCACACGCGGTTGCCCGGGATTGTCCATCGGCCGATCGGCACGCCCCACTCCGGCAGCGGTCCGCCGTAGAGACCCGACCAGGTATCGTAGACGACGATGACCTGCACGCCGTAGCTCCACAGCAAACCGCGCAGGTCGTCCTGGTCGAAGGTCCCTGCTCGCAGCCAGCGCATGACCTCCTGGTTGACCAATCCGGCCGTGTCGCAGATGCTGGTGTCGGTGTAGAAAGCGATGTTGCCGATGTCGTTGGCCGCTACACCCTCACCGTCGTAGAAGCGGTGGAGGAAGCGCGCCATCTGGTGCTGTTGTTCGTAGATGTTGCGGCATCCGTCCACGAGCGTTCCGCAGGATTCGACGGTGCGTTGCCAGAACGGCAGCGTAATCAGCGCGAGCGCGAGTGCCCCGACCGCCGGCGCGGGCCATGTGGTCGGCCGCCGCCAGCCGCACGCCAGCCCTCCAAGCGGCAGGTCGCCTAACGCGAGGGTGATCGTGACGCACCCCGCCGCGATCAAGTAAGCCTCGTAGCGGTAGAACCAGCCCAGCGCGGCGAGTTGCAGGTGGGCCACGGTGCCCGCTAGCGTCAAGCCGAGCAGCAGCGTCGGGTAGTCCCACATCCCCCGCCCGCACGCAAACCGCACCACCAACAACGCGGCCAGCGCGAGCACGAGGAAGAGCATGTGCGGATTATCCGTCATCTGGACGTAGCCGCGCGCCGCATAGGTGAGCAGATCGGGCAGGTGCAGGCTGGCGGGCCGGGTGCCTTTCAGGAGGACGGAACACGGCAAAAACGGCCAGCCCTGCGTCAACGAGAACAGCCCAAACCCAACGATGGGCGCGGCGGCGGCAAGGCCGACGGTCAGCGCTTGCTGCCACTCGCGGCGGCACGCCAGGAGGAAGGCGGCCGTCCCCACGAGGAACATCCCCTCGTAGCGCGCCATCGTCAGCGCACACGCCGCCGCCGGCAACGCCCAGCGCGACGGTCGTGTCACTTCTCCCTCCGCCAGCGAGCGGGCAGCCAGATCGAGGAACACCAGGCTGACCAGCGCATGAAAACAATGCTCCATGCCGACGAGTACCAGCAACGGCAGCGGGGTGAACACGACGACGGCCAGCAACCCGGCGACCGTCAACCCGGATGACGCCCCGGCGCGGCGCAGCATGGCCCACGCGTACCACAGCAGGCCAAGGGCGGACAGCCCGTTAAGAACCAAGGTGGCGTACGCGTTGACGCCTGTGACCAGGAAGCTGGCGGCAAGCAACAGCGGCCACGCCAGGGAGGAAATGCCCGAGTCGAAGCCGTTGGGCGCGCTGTAGGTCCAGACGCCGTGGCGCACGAGGTTCTTGGCGACGGCGAGGTGACCGTAGGCGTCGTCGATGGGGTACTCCCAATACCCGGCGTTGCGCACGAGGACCGCGTGCACGAAATACCCCACCCCCCCCAGCAGGAACACGCCCGCCAGCAAGAGCGGCCACGCGGCGGCGGGCCGGTTGGAGCGGGAAGGTTCCAGGTTCAAGGCCCAAGGTTCAAGGATGGCAGCCCGAGGTTCAAGGGCGGAAGAACGGGACCGTTCCTTTTCTGCCTTCCGGCTTGGCCGTTCCTCGTCCATCCTGCGTTCTTTCGCCGATGACCTCCGAGTTCCGCTTCTGCCTGGTGGTGGTGTTCAACCACCGTTTCGAGGGGAATCTGCCCCTGCTGCGCGCGCTGTACCGGGGGCGTTTTTCCACCGTGCGCTTCCTGGTGCCGTTCTACCGCGGCGAGGATCGCGACGTGATTCCTGTGTTCGAGAGTTCGGCGACGTTCCAGGGATTTTTCGCGCAGGCGCAGCGCCACCTCGCGGCCGAGGGGATCAGCCACTACGTCTTCGTCGCCGACGACCTCCTGCTCAACCCCGCCATCCACGAGGGCAACCTCCACCTGCACCTGCGGCTGCGGCCCGGCGGCGGGTACACCAAGTACCTCGAACCGTTCTCGTCGATGACCTCGCGTTGGACGCACTTCAACCGGACACTGAGCGCGCTGCGTTTCGACGAGTTCGTCAACGCCCGGGCCGAGCTTCCCCCCCGCGCCGAGGCCGTCGCCCGCCTCCTCACGCACGGATTGACCGTCCGGCCGCTCGGCTGGCGCAATCTCGAAATGCCCCCCGGCCCGTGGCGGCACCGCGTGGAGGAATGGCTGAAGGCACTCTGGCTGTTACGCCGGCGGGAGGAAGCTTACCCGCTGCTGATGGGTTACGCCGACCTCCTGGTGGTGCCCGCGGCGGCGATGCCGGAGTTCTGCCATCTGTGCGGGGTGTTCGCGGCGATGGGGGTGTTCGTCGAGTGCGCCGCCGTCACGGCGCTGGCGCTCGCCACGGGGAGTCTCAGCCTGGAACGCGACCTGGATACGCGAGGCCTCGAACTCTGGAGCGACGCCGACCGGCACAAATTTTGGGAGAGTCACCACGGCCGGCTCTCGGACTTGTTGGAAAACTTCCCCGCACGCTGTCTCTACGTGCATCCCGTCAAGCTGCCCCACTGGCAGGAGTGACGGGCTCTGGCTCCGTGGCGCGTAGCGAGAAAGAACAACGCGCGTCTCGTTCCGGCCGCGAATCGTACCAACGTGCGCGGCTGTGTTTGCCAAGGGCAACGGGTGCGCTTTGTTTTGCCACTCCACGAACCCGTGCACACCGTTCCTCCCGGCCCCGATCCCGACGACATCCGTGACCTCCTCGCCCGGGGGGCGGCCGTGGCGGAGCGTTGCACCGCGCACGCCAACAAAGGGCCCGCCGCCGGGTTCCCCGTGCAGGAATTTGCCTGGCTCGCCGACGCCGGGCTCCTGGCCGCCGCCCTGCCGCGCGAACACGGGGGCGACGGTTTTGGTGCCGGTCCGGGCACGATCCTGCCGCTCCTGCGTCTGCTCAAACACGTCGGCCGCGGCAGCCTGCCGACGGGACGGATCTACGAGGGGCACGTCAACGCCCTGCAACTCGTCGCACTCTTCGGCACCTCCGCACAACTCGCCCGCGCCGCCGCGGACGTGCACGACGACCGCCGGGTCTTCGGCGTCTGGAACGCCGAGGAGGCGGGTGGCATCCGGTTCGTGGAAGCGGACGGCGGACGGCTGCGGATGGAAGGTACCAAGCTGTTTTGTTCGGGGTTCGGGCACGTCACGCGGCCGATTGTCACGGGCAAGCTGCCGGGCGGCGGCTGGCAGATGGCGATTGTGCCGATGGAGCGCGTTTCCCCGCGGGTGGACCACGACTGGTGGCAGCCCGTCGGCATGGAGGCGACTGTCAGCGTAGCGGTGGACTTCACGGGGATCGAACTCGGCCCCGAGGACCTCATCGGGCCGCCGGACGCGTACTACCGCGACCCGTGGTTCAATGGCGGCGCGATCCGCTTCGCCGCCGTGCAACTCGGCGGCGCGGAGGGTCTTTACGACGCGGCACGTTTTTCCCTGCAAGACCTCGGCCGCACCGACCATCCTTCCCAACGTCTGCGGGCCTCGCAGATGGCGATGGCCATCGAATCTGGCAACCTCTGGCTGCAAGGCGCGGCGGCGGCCTGGGAACTCCCGCTCGAAGAAGGCGCGTTGACGGGCACCTACGCGGCGATGGTGCGTACGGCCATCGAGGAAATCAGCCAGACGGTCATCCGCGAGGTCGAGCGCACCGTTGGCGCGCGCGGCATGATGCGGCCCGCGCCCTTCGGCCGGATGGTGCGCGACCTGACGATGTACCTGCGCCAGCCCGCGCCCGACGCCGTGATCGAGCGCGTCGGACGGCACGTCCTCGAAGATCGTCGCCCCGCCAGCGCGATGTGGCCGTCGGGGCGTTGAAATTCACCAGAATTTGTCTGCAGATTAACGCAGATGAGGAGAAGGGGAAGAAGAGTAGAAAATTCTGTCTTCCCTCCTCTCCTTCTGAAATCTGTGTAAATCTGCGTAATCTGCGGACAAATTCTGGCTCATGCCCAACCCTGCCGCCCCCAACAGCCTTGACTCCCGGTACTTCGACGAAGTGTACCGAGCCAACCCCGACCCGTGGGGCTTTGTCACCAATCCTTACGAAGCCGCCAAGTACGCTGCCACCCTCGCCGCCCTGCCGCGCCCGCACTACCCGGCGGCGTTCGAGGCGGGGTGCTCCATCGGCGTGTTGACCGCGCAACTCGCCGGCCGCTGCGGGCGACTCCTCTCCGCGGACATCTCCGAGCGCGCCCTCGGCGCGGCGCGGGAACGTTGCGCGGGTTTGGGCAACGTGCGTTTCGAGCAACGCACCCTGCCGGGGGAGTTCCCGGAGGGCGCGTTCGATCTGATCGTCGTCTCGGAGGTTGGTTATTACCTGGCCATGCCCGACCTTTTGGCGTTCCGCGAACGCGCCTTCAGAGGACTCGCGCCCGCCGGTCATCTCCTGCTCGTGCACTGGACGCCGCTCGTACACGATTATCCCCTGACCGGGGACGAGGTTCACGAGACCTTCCTGGCATCGACGGCTCCGGACGGCCCGGTGAAGCATCTGGTCGGACGCCGGGAGGAAAAGTACCGGCTCGACCTGTTCGAGCGAGTCTAGCCGCCAGCCGCAGGCCCGGCCGATGGACCGCCAACCGCCCCCGCAACCCGGCCACGGCGGCGCGCACTTCCATGAGAGGCACCGCCACCGGACCGATGCCTGCCCGTTGTTGAAAGGCGCGTACCTCCTGGTAGAGCGCCCCGTGGCTCTCCGCCGCGCGCCAAGCTGCCTCGAACCAACCGGCCCCCACTTGCAGTTCGGCCGCCGCTTGCCCGGCCCGCACGGAGGTAATTTCCCCATTCCAGAGTGCCCGCACCCTCGCGCGGTGGACGGATTCCAATTCGATGGCCGCGGGCGCTTCCACCAGGCACGGCTCGCCCGCCGCCGCGGCACGCGTCCAGACTCCGAGCATCCCCGAGAGCCCGAACTCCGCCCGGCCCGTGCAGCGCAGGGAAGTCAGCACGACCGGGCGCGGGCTCTGGCGCACGCGTGCGCCGATGCGCTCCAGTTGCCGGTGGAACGCCATGTCTTCCAGGCACGTCACGACCGGGATGCCCCCGGCGGCCAGGTACGTCTCGACCGTCACCGCCAGGCTCGCGCCGAAGCAGTGGTGATGCCGGGGCCAGGCGTTGAAAGGGTCGGGGTCCAAGGCGCTTTCGTACGCCGCGCGCAGGGTGCGGTAGAGCCGGTCGTGGCGGTAGTAACGCCGCGCACCGGGGTCGAGGGCCGCTATCTCCGCCGCGCTGGCCTCGATGCGCCCGCCCACGGCGTCCGCACCGTCGGCGATCTCGTGCAAATTTGCCGCCACCCAGTCGGGGCGCACCTGCGTGTCGCCGTCGGTGGACGCCACCACACCGCGCCGTTTGCCCAACGACGCCAGCCGTCGGCACGCCTCGTCCATCACCAGCCGCCGTGCCGCGCCGACGTGGGCGTGGGGTGGTTCCAGCGTGACCTCGATGACGTGCAGCCGAAACTCCGGGTGCGCCGCGCCGAACGCCCGCGCGACCACCATCGTGCGGTCCGTGCAGTTGTTCGCCAGGACGAGGGTCTCGTACGACGCCGGGTCCAGAGGCCGCCCTTCAAAATCCACCTGCGCCGCCAGCGCGCCGAGCGTCACGGCAAGGCCCGCTTCCTCGTTGTGGACCGGGATGGCTACGGATAGCTCGCATGCCCCGGCTGGCGGCCGGTCCACCAGCGGGAAGAACGCGCTCGGCTGACGAGAAAAATCGAAGGAATGGATCAAGGGGCGGTTCATCGAAGAGCGGGCGCGGGCGCGCACGTTGCGCCGCACGTCCAATAACGTCAAATGCCCCCTGCCGGGATGCCTCTTTGTCCGGCCGTCCCGCGGTCAGGGGAAACCAACCGAGCGGCGCGGCACGATTGATAGAGCGATGAGACGTGCCGCCCAGAGTTCCTCCTCCCGCCCGCGCACCCGCCGCAAGGC
>CAXUIU010000171.1:0-2615 GCA_964250955.1 uncultured Chthoniobacterales bacterium
AGCGGGTGACGAGACTCGAACTCGCGACGTCTTCCTTGGCAAGGAAGTGCTCTACCACTGAGCTACACCCGCGTCAGACAAGGCTTCAACCGCTACCAGAGCCGGGCGGCGCACGCAAGCGGTTTCTTTTGCGGACGCGAACGATTTTGACTCCGCGTCCTCCCGGACTACTCTGCCTGACCGCTCCCGCCGCATGAACCGTCTGACCGAAATCCTCGACCACAAACGCTCGATCCTCGCCCCCGTCCGCGCCCGGCGGACGGAGCTGCGCGCGGCGGCGTTGCGGCGCAACGAGTTCCGTTCTTTCGCCGGTGCCCTGGCTGGCGACGGCGGGCTCACGCTCTCGCTCATCGCCGAGGTTAAGAAGGCTTCTCCATCCGCCGGGGTGATCGCTCAAAGCTTCGATCCCGTGGCCATCGCCCGTCGCTACGAGGCCGCCGGTGCCAACGCCGTCTCGGTCCTGACCGACGAACGCTTCTTCGGCGGCCGTCTCGATGATCTGGTGGCGGTGCGTGGGGCCGTGGACCTGCCGGTGCTACGCAAAGATTTTGTGTTGGAGGACATACAGATTTACGAGGCGGCGGCTGCGGGTGCGGACGCCGTGCTGCTGATCGTCGCGGCGTTGACGGACGACGAACTGCAAGAACTCCTCGACGTGGCGGCGGCGTGCCAACTGGATGCGCTGGTGGAAGTGCATACCTTGGAGGAACTTGACCGCGCGCTCGCCACGGACGCGACGATCATCGGCATCAACAACCGAGATTTGACGACATTTCAGGTGGATCTGGCCGCCACGGAGCGCCTGAGCGAACAGGTGCCCGCCGGGGTCCTGCTGGTCAGCGAGAGCGGGGTCCGTACGGCGGAGGACAGCCGCCGGCTGCGCGCCTGCGGGGTGGATGCCATCCTCGTCGGCGAGGCGCTCATGCGCAGCGACGACGTGGCGACGCAGGCCGCCGCTCTGCGCCTGGCCGACGCCCCGCAGCCGGACGGCGTGGAAGGTTGACCCGCGCACCGCCGGGGCAATCTCACAGCCCGATCACCGTCGTGGTCACGTCGCGCAAGCGACCTTCAGCCCGGACCCGTTCCAAGAATGCGTCCACCGCGTCCGGCCGATCCACGAGCAGGTACGTCGTCTCGTCCGCCGCTTCGTCACGGACGATCCGCTCAAAATGGGCTGGCGGCGGGTCGCTCGGAGGGAGCTGGCCCGCCACGCGCAGCACGGCGCTCTTGCGCAGATGCGGCGAATCCATCGGGTACTCCGCCAGGGAACGCACCCGCGACAACCGGCTCAAGGCGCGGCGGATGATCTCCTTTTTGGCCGGCGGCGCGCGGAAGGTCACGATCACCGTCGCACGCCCCTCCGGATCATCGGTGCCGTCGCTGCCGAGTGAACCTGTCAGGGACACGCCGCGGTGCGCGAACGTCGCAGCGATGATTTCCATGCTGCCGACCTGGTCGGTGAGCTTGAGCACGAACGCGTAGTCGGCAGGAACTTCGGCGGGGTTCATCATGCCATGGCAGGAGCGGCTTCGTGCATCCAGGTTTGAACCTGCCCTTGCAGGCGTCGGGAGACGGCGGCGAGTTGGCCGTGCTCGGCGTCGGTGAGCGGGATCTGCACCACGCGCGAGATGCCCCCGGCCCCGACCACAACCGGCACGCCCAGCGGACCGACGAGGCCGTGGAAGTCGGCGGGTTCGAGCATCGCCTGCCCGGCGACGAGCACTTCCCTGCCGTCGTAGAGCGTGCTTAGGAGGTCCACGGTGACGCTCGCCGTCGCCAGCACGGTCTTGCTGCCCGAGAAATGCGTGATGTACGGCTTGACGATCACACGCACGTCCGGCGGCAGGTCGTCCACCCGCGCGAACGCCTCCGCGACCCGGCCGGTTTGCAGCAGGTGATTGATCTCGTGCCGTTCGTGGGCGACCACCGCGGCGAAATCCTCCGCGCCGATTCCCTGCCGCAGCCGGGCGATGGCGGCGTCACGCTCCGGTGGAGCCATCCCGTGGATCTGCACGCTGCTCCAGACCGGCACCTGCCCGTCGCCGTGTTCGCCCAGCATGAACCCGCTGACCCGCTGCCGGCGCACCCCGATGTCGGCCGCGATCTCACGCCGGAACCGCAGCGTGTCCGAGTACGCGCCGATGCGGATGACGCGTTGGCGCCCGATGGCTTCGGCGAAGTAGGCGACGCCGAGTTCGACGGGGTTGGTGACGACGATGACGATCTCCGTGCCCTGTCCGTACCGGGCGAGCGCCTGGGCCGCCGCACGCAGGACGGGCGCGTTGGCGGCGGCGAGGTCGGCGCGGGTGGGAATTGGCCGGTCGAGCCGCGGCGGGATCGTCGCTCCGACGCTGACCACCCACAGGTCGGCGACGATTTCCTCGGGTGAGAGTGCCACGTCGACGTGGGGGACGTGCTCGGCGTGGGCGTCGGTGAGGTCCGACATGAGCCCATGGAGTACGCTGCCCGACTTGCCCTCGCGCCGGCCGACGAGTTGGAGGCGCTCGGTGGTCGAGAGCAGGCGCGAAGCGACGAGTTGGCCGGCGATGGCCCGCCCGCAGTCGCCCGAGGCCCCGAGAATGGCAACGTCCATGGCAGAAAGGATGCTTCCGGTG
>CAXUIU010000171.1:2625-8065 GCA_964250955.1 uncultured Chthoniobacterales bacterium
CCGTATGGCCCTGCCCTCGAAACCCGCCGCACCTGTAGCACAACCTCCGGTGCCCGCCCGCTTCTTTTTCTCCCACCCATGAAGACGCCGACCGAACTGGAATACCGCACGCTCCAATTCCTCGAAGGCAACGAGCACCTTGTCGGCGGTCCGACGGCGTGTTTTCCCTCTTGGCCCGGCCCGCCGCTCGCCGCCGCCCGTCGGCTGGCCGCTCACGCCAACGCCGCTCGCGGGCGCGACCTGCTCTGGCTTGTCGGCGTGCGCCACGGCAAGGTCACCGGGGCCGAAGCCGCCGGTCTGGAGGAGTGGCTCGCGGGCGTATCGCGGCACTTCGACGGCCTCGCGCCGCGGGTGCGCGCGTACAATGTCCCCGCCGGCCGCGGACATCGTGGTCGCCCCTTGCAGGTCGTCGCGCTGCACGTCGAAACCGAACGCGCTCCCTTCGTCGTCCGACTGGCCGGCGGGCAGCCGTCCTTCGACGTGCCGTGGTTCGACGCCACCGATGGCGCGGTGCGTTCCGCCGGACGCCAGGAACTCGTCAAGCTGCTCGCCCCTTTGCAGGACCTCCCTTCCTTCGAAGTGTTGGAAGCCGAACTGACCTTCTACCACAACCCGCACGCCGCCCCGGGCAGCAAGGCGCTCTACCGCTGGACGCTGGATGGTTCGCTCTACGCCGTACCGACCGGGGATGCTCGGGTCGTTGTGCCGCTGCACCGCTGCCACGGCGGCATCGCGTCGGCAGATGGCAAGTTCGCGTCGGACGGCACCGACCTGAGCCTGACGGCCGACAAGGCCTCGCCAGGGGTGCGCGTGACCGAGAGCGCGGCACTCATCGAGGGCCTTGGACGGCTATTCATGTACGCCTGCGGGTCCACCGGGCACCGCGAGATCGCCTGGCAGGAGCCGATATCCGTGCGCATCGACCTGACGCCCGCCGGGCACGACCGGGCGGCCGTCGCCCTCGCTGATCTGCGGCCCGAGCCTGTGCGCGAGAACAACCAGGCCGGCCGCTGGAAACTCTGAGCCGGCTTTCGGTGCAAACAAAAACCCGTCCGCAGAACCAATCTTTCAACGCAGCGCCGGACACGGAAGCGCGAGGGCTTTCCGATCCTTTTGCTCTTGGCCGCGGACGGCGGCTGCGTTGATCGACGGGGACGGCGGACGGGAAACTCGGGGGTTTGGAGAAGGGAGCAGCGATTGCTCAAAAACGGCCGGCGAAGTCGATGACGCACATCGTGCCGTAAACCGGATGGCTGCCAACGCTCACCCCGGCCTCGCTGAACATGGTTTGCATGATGTTGCGGCGGTGGCCGCGGTCCCGCACGCCGTCGTCCACGACCAGGTTGTAGACGATCTGCTCGGCGGTGTGCGCCCCGTAGGCCACGTCCTCACCACGGCTGCCGCCCACGACGCCGGCACGCGCCATGCGGTCGAAGGGCATGCTGCCGTGGCCGGTCTCGCCGTTCTGGGATTGTTCGTCGATGAGCAGGCGACCGGAGCCGACCAGCAGGTCGGAGGCGTTCAGAGGGGCCTGCGGGCGGGCGTGACTGAGTTCGCGGATGGCTTCGTCGAGAGCGGCGACACCTTCATGGGTGCGGAGCAGCGGACGGCCGGGCTGCTTGAGGTAACCCTCGGCCGTATAGAGACTGCGATGTTCGGACAGGTAGGCTGCGTAGGCTTGCGGGTTGGTGCGGACGTGGTTGAGTTCGCTGATGACCTCTTGCGTCAGGTTACCGTCGGCAGCTTGGGTGCGGGCGGCGTTGCGGTGGGATTGTGCTTGCGTCAAACCTGAGAGGGAAAGCGTCAGCACGGTGAGAAGAGCGATGATTTTCATGGATCGGAAAGCGATTGGTTGGTTGCTGAGACTTACTTAAGCAACCCCCATGCACCCGATGCCACCCGCACGCCGAATTTGGCATTTACCCTGGGAAAAACCTCAATTTCCGTCAGATCGACTCTGCAAAGACAAGGCAATTATCTCAAATATGATAAATCTATAATGATAGATTAATATCATTTTCGATAAATTGAATGTTCTGTGCGGTCACCGTCTCTCCGTCCACCTGTACTTGCCCCTTAAAACGCCGGCCCGCGAGCAGGGCTGGCAGCCAGTAGCGGTCGTCGTCCCACATTTCTTCGTAGGGGATTGCCGCCGTCGGGTGCCACTGCGGGATTGCTTCCGCCGTCTCCTGCGGTTCACCCTCGAAGTCGCCCGTCAGGTAGACCAAGCAGCGCAAAGTCGGCCCGCCGGCAAAGTGGAACCATAGTTCCCCGCGCAGTTGCGGCCGGATCGGCGTCACGCAGACTTCCTCTTGCGTCTCGCGGATGGCCGCCGCCAGAGGGGTCTCGCCGGGATCGACCTTGCCGCCGGGCGCGTTGATCTTGCCCGCGCCGATGCCGCGCTTTTTGCGCATCAGGAGGACGCGGTCGTCCCGCACGATGAAGCAAAGGGTGACAAGTTGTTCAGTCACGCCGCCAACGTACCCGCGCCGGCGGAGATGCAACCCATCTATATGAGAGAGCACGCCGCCTGGGTCCTCAGGCTTGGCGAAAAAAGAAATGCGCCAGGAACAAGGCCGCCAGCACATAGGCGACGGGCGTGACCTGACGACCCCGTCCGGCAGCGAGCATCAGCACGGCGTAAAAGACGAACCCCACCGCGATCCCCTCGCTGATGCTAAAGCTCAGCGGCATGACGAGCAGGATCATCACCGCCGGCACGGCCACGGCGAAGTCCTTGAAGTCGATCTCCAGGACGCTCTGCATCATCAACACGCCGACGACCACCAGCGCCGGGGCCGTGGCGAACACCGGCACGGCGGCGATCAGCGGGTGGAAGAACACCGCCAGCATGAAACATCCGGCCACAACCAGACCCGTGAGCCCGGTCCGGCCGCCTTCCTCGACCCCGGCGGCGCTTTCGATGTAGCTCGTCGTCGTTGAAGTACCCAGACACGCGCCGACCATCGCGGCCCCGGCGTCGGCGAGCAGCGCGCGACCGAGGCGCGGCAGATTGCCGCGGTCGTCGAGCAGACCGGCGCGACGGCAAACGGCCAGGAGCGTACCCATATTGTCGAAGAGGTCGACGAAGAGCAGCGTCAGCAGCAACGACCATGACTGGCCGGGATGCTCGAAGGGGTACGACAAATCGAGCTGGAGAAACGTCGGCAGCAGGGACGCCGGCGCGGAGACTACCCCCGCAGGCTTCGTTGCCCCCGGCAGAAAGATGCCGATGACGGTCAGCAGCCCGATCGTCAGGATCATGGCCCCGGGCACGCGCCGCAGGAGCCCAACCGCCGTTAGCGCGATCCCGACAAGCACCAGCAGCGGTGCAGGTTTGGAGAGGTCGCCCAAGGCCACCAGTGTTTCAGGATGTGCGACGATCACGCCGCCGTTCTTCAGTCCGATGAAAGCGATGAAGAGCCCGATGCCGCAGCCGATGGCAGCCCTCAGGCTGGCAGGCAGTGCCTCGACGATCTTCTGGCGCACGCCCGAGAGCGTCAGCAGCAGGAACACAACCCCCTCCCAGAACACCAGCCCCAAGGCTCCTCGCCAAGGCACCTGGAGCGCCCCGCACATCGTGAAAGCGAAGAACGCGTTGAGCCCCATGCCCGGGGCGAGCGCCACGGGGTAGTTCGTGGCAAACGCCATGGCTGCGGTCGTCAACGCCGCCGCCAAGGCCGTCGCCGTGATGAGCGCGCCCCGGTCCATCCCCGTCGCCGATAGGATCGTTGGGTTGACGGCCAAGATGTAGGCCATCGCCGCGAACGTGGTCAGCCCGGCGACGACCTCGCGCCGCGCCGTCGTGCCGTTTTCCCTCAACCGGAACAGAGATTCCCACATAAGAAAGCCGTGCGCGCGGCCGACCCTAACGGTTTGCCGGCCGGACGGAAACCGCTTTCTTCACCCGGCGTGTGGGCGGGGCGTTCTCGGCGGCGGCAGCCTCGGCAACTTCTGGAGGCGGCGCGCGGCGGGCGACCGTCCGGGCGTGGTGGAAGAGATATTGCTGGGCGTAGCCGCCGTACCGCCCGAAGTGCTTGTCGGCGAAGGTTTGCAACTGGCCAGGGGACGCGTCGGGTTCGTGCGGGAAGTACCGTTCGCGCAGCACGCGCTCGATCCACACGTCGATGGGGAAGGCGTCGAGGTGTTCGTAGCCGAAGAGGAGCACGCAGTTGGCGACCTTCGTGCCCACACCACGGAAGTGGGTCAACGCCGCCAACGCTCCCGGTCGAGGCAGGGTGCGCAGTCCTTCCAAGGAGTCGGGGGCCGTGGCGCCGGCCCGCGCCGTCTCCACCAGGCTCCGCGCCCGGGAGCCCACCCCGCCCGCGCGCCGGGCCGGGTGCTCCAGGGCCGCCCCCCGCGCCGGATCCGGGTAAGAGTAAACGTCTACATCTTTTACCCGGTTTACCTGTTGGCCGAACCTTTCCCGTAGCGTGTGCGAGATCTGCGCGATATGCGGCACCTGCTTGAGCGCCGAGGTGATGAACGTCGCTAGGCACTCCCAGAGTGGCTGTCGCACGATCCGCAGCCCGCGGCAGGCCGCGAGCGCCGCCCGCATCGCCGGGTCATCGGGAAAACTCGCGTACACCTCCGCCAGCGGATGATCCAGCGCGAAGTACCGGCGCGCCAACTCCTCGCAACCGGCGGTGACGTGGAGTTCGGTGCCGCGTTGCTCGACGTAGACTGCTTTTTCGCCGATGGCTCCGACGTAGCCGTCACCGGATCGACGCCAGTGGAACACTTGCCCGCAGTTCAGAGTGGCCGCCAAGTCGAACTCTGGCGCGGTCAACGGATGAAGTAGCTCAGGTTTTCGAGTTCGATGGCGAGGTCCACGTTGTTGACGACCACGTTCGGCGGCACCTGGAGGATGATGGGCGCGAAGTTCAGGATCGCCTGCACCCCGGCGGCCACGAGACGGTTGACCACCTCCTGCGCCACCGTGGCGGGCACCGCGACGATGGCCATCTTGACCCGGTATTCGCGCACGGTGTCCTCGGTCTCGATGAACGGACGCACGATCACCTTCGTTGCACCGACGGACCGGCGGCCCGCCTCCACGTCGAGCGCCACGACGATCTCGAAGCCCTCCTTCGCAAAGCCGTCGTAGTAGCCGAGCAGCGCCGTGCCGAGATTGCCGGCACCAGCAAGCAGGACGGGTTGAAGCCGCGTGGTACCGAGCACCTCGTCGAGCTTTTTGCTCAACGCCGAAACGTCGTACCCCAACCCGCGGGTACCAAATTGCCCGAAGTACGTCAGGTCCTTGCGGAGCTGGGTCGGCTTGACGCCGGCCGCCTTGGCCAACGCGGCGGAAGACACGGTGTCCACCTGGTTGCGTTCGAGCAACTGGAGCCCGCGCTGATACAACGAAAGGCGGTAAACCGTCTTGCGCGGGATGTCGAGTTTCGTCATCGCCGCGTGAAATTACACGAACCCGCAGGAA
>CAXUIU010000172.1:0-1910 GCA_964250955.1 uncultured Chthoniobacterales bacterium
CCCTGCCTGAGCATAAATGTTTGGGCCGCCGGGGAGCGGCGTCCCTACCAGACGGTTTCGGACCGGCCGCGTTGCAGCCTGTTCAGAGCATCACTGCTCCGCCTGCCGCGCGAGCAGCCAGAGCAAGTCGGACGCGCGGTTGGTGTACTGAAGAAGCAGGACGCGGACCGGGTGGCCGGCTTCACCCATGGCGACGAGGTGGCGTTCGGCGCGGCGGGCGGTCACCCGCGCCACGTCGAGCGCGGCGGCCAGCGGCGTGCGCCCCGGAGTCGCCCAGCCGTCGAAGCGCAACGGCGGGTCGCCGTTTTCCAGGTCGCGCACGCCTTGGTCGAGGCGTTCAAGGGAATCGGGCGCGAGCTTGCCGAATGGACTCTGCGCGTAGCGTTCCTGGTCGGTGTCGGCGGCGGAGAGTTCGCCCATGACGTTGACGAGGTCGCGCTGGATGTTTTCCAACGCGGTGACGAGCGGCGCGCCGGCGGGCGCGGCGGATTTGGCGACGCCGAGGGCGGCGTTGAGTTCGTCGAAGCGCCCGACCGCTTCGACGCGGGCGTGGCTTTTGGGCACGCGCTGGCCGAAGACCAGGCCGGTCGTGCCGTCGTCGCCGGTGCGGGTGGCAATGGACATGGCGGGCGCAAACTAAGCGGAGTTCTGGACTTTTGCCGCTGGCATTTTTATTCTGACGGCTTCCATGCGCGTCCTCGCCGTCGATCCCTCTTTACGCTCCACGGGTTACGCCGTGCTCGAAGCCGCCGCACCCGCCAGCGGCGCCAATGGCCGCCTGTCAGCGTCCGCCGCGTTGATGGGCACCCCGCTCAAGGCACGCGCGTGCGACTACGGTTTCATCAAGAACAAGGCCGACCTGCTGCCGAGTTCGTGCCTCGTGGCGATCCACGACCGGTTGGCGGAGATCATCCACAAACACGAGCCGGACTGCTGCGCGGTGGAGGGCATCATCTTCGTGCAGAGTCACCGCACGGCGATCACGATGGGCGCGGCGCGCGGCGCGGCGATCCTGGCCGCGGCCGGGCGCGGGCTGCCGGTCTACGAATACGCCCCGCGCGAGGTCAAACAGTGCGTCGTCGGCCGCGGCGGCGCGGACAAAAACCAGGTGGCCTTCATGGTGCGCGCGCTGCTCGGCCTGACCGAGACCCCACAGGCCGACGCCGCCGACGCCATCGCTATCGGCTTGACCCACCTGCGGGCGCAAGGCAGCCCGCTGCGCACCGTCACGGCGCTCGCACGGATATGACGGCGCACGTTCCCGCGCTTCGCGTCGAGTGGCTCGGGCGGGTGGCGTACCGCGACGCACTCGCCCGGCAGGAAACTCTCGTCGAAGCAAAAATCGCCGCGCCGGACTCCACCCCCGACACCCTCCTCTTGCTCGAACACGACCCAGTCTACACCATCGGCCGCACGCCGGATCGTTCCAGCCTGCTCGCGCCCGCGTTTTTGCCGCACCCGGTGGAGACGGTCAACCGCGGCGGCCAGGCGACCTACCACGGTCCGGGCCAACTCGTCGGCTACCCCGTGCTCGACCTCGCCCGGCGCGGACGCGACCTGCACCGCTACCTGCGCTTCCTGGAAGAAACGCTTGTCGAAACCCTCGCCGGGTACGGCGTTCGCGGCGAGCGTCGTGCGGGTCTGACCGGCGTGTGGGTCGGTCCGCGCAAGATTGCTTCCATCGGCGTCGGTGTGCGGCGTTGGGTGAGCATGCACGGGTTTGCCATCAACGTCGCCGGCGGCGAGACGCTCGCGCCGTTTCGCGCCATCACGCCGTGCGGGTTGGCGGGAGTAGAGATGACCGCCGTTTCCGCCGAACGCAGCACGCCCGTCGGTGTCGAAGAGTTTGCCACGCATGTGGGCGAGACCTTCGCCGCACGGCTAGACGGGGAGTTACCCTTGGTGAGTGG
>CAXUIU010000172.1:1920-5406 GCA_964250955.1 uncultured Chthoniobacterales bacterium
TAAATGATGGTAGGGATGCCTCTCCGAGGCAATCCCTACATTTTCTGGAAAAGCGCCAGTTGTTACGACAGGAACTTGCCCACCAACGCTACGGCGCGGTCCACTTCCTCCTCCGTCGTGTAGAAGTGCGGCGACCAGCGCAGGTATTCACGCCGCGCGCGGTCATGACGCAAGGAAGCAGTCACCCGGTTCTCTTGAAGGAACTGGAACACGCCCGACATCTCTGCACGCGGGTGGGTTACAGCCAGGATGCCCGAGGCGTTCGGCCCTTGGACGGGACCGGTCGGCTCGAAGCCAAGTTCTCCCAAGCCCGCCGCCAGTCGCCGCACGAGCGCACCGATGCGCGCGGCGACCGTCTCCGCGCCGACGGTTTGCAGTAGCTCAAGCGACGCTTGCATGCCGAGGATCGGACCGAGGTTGAGCACGCCGGGCTCGTAGCGCGCGGCGGTGTCGAGGAAGCGGATTTCCTCCTGCGCGATGAAGTCGGGCGAGCGGACGTTCGACGCGCCGAGCAGGATCGGTCGCAACGTCTCGAAGCGCGACCGCTTCACGTACACGATGCCAATCGACAGCGGCCCGAGCATCCACTTGTGCGCGTCGGCGGATAGAAAATCGACGTGTTCCACCGGCAGCGGGAACGCTCCGAGCGTCTGGATCGCGTCCACCGAAAACAACACTCCCCGCGCTCCGAGCATGGTGCCGATGGCGTCCACGTCGATGCGGTAGCCGTTGAGGAAGTACGCCGACGCCAACGCCACGAGCCGCGTGCGCGGGGTGAGCGCCGCCGCCACGACGGCCGGCGTGATCTCGCCGGGGCGGTCCGGCCGCAACGCGCGCGGCACAACGCCGCGTCGCACGAGGTCTGTCCAGGGATAAACGTTCGCAGGGTAATCGTCCGCGTAGTAGACGACCTCGTCGCCCGGCTGCCAGTCCAGCCCGCCCGCGAACAGGCTCAGACCCAGCGACGTGGGTCCGAGGAGCGCGATCTCCTCCGGGGTCGCGCCGGGAAGAGCCCGCGCGCACGTCTCGCGGGCGGAGCGGATTTGCTTGAGCGCCGTCACGTAGTCTTCTGGCCCGGAGGTCGTCGCGGTGTGAGCGTGTGCGTGGAGGGCGTCCGCGGCCACGCGCGGCAGCGGACAAACGGCGGCGTGAGCGAGGAAAGTTTTTTCCGCACACACCGGGAACTCGCGTCGGCGCAAGTCTTCGTCGCGGAGCAGGGCGTTCAGGTCCATGGCCGGCACTCTCCGCCGGGTCCCGGGCGCGTCGCAACATCGGAAATTGCGGGGAAAGAAGTTCTGCGCCAAGTTGCCGGTCCAACCCGTCGCCTGTTTTTGCCGCTTATGAGTTCGTCTCCCGTCCGTGTTCGTTTCGCCCCTTCGCCCACCGGCTTCCTGCACGTCGGCGGGGCGCGGACCGCGCTTTTCAACTGGCTCTACGCCCGCCACACCGGCGGCACGTTCGTGCTGCGCATCGAGGACACCGACAAGGCGCGCAACACCGTCGAGGCCGTGCAGGTCATCTACGACGGCCTGAAATGGCTCGGCCTGGACTGGGACGAAGGCCCTGGCGTCGGCGGGGACCGCGGGCCGTACTTCCAGAGCGAGCGTGACGCGGTTTACATCCAGTACCTCGAACGACTCCAGGCCGCCGGCGCGGTCTACGAGGACAAGGGAGCCGTGCGCTTCAAGCTCCCGCGCAAGGAGATCGTCATGGACGACCTCGTCTGCGGGCACGTCGTGGTGGACCGCTCCAAACCCATCAACCCCCTCGGCGACCTGGAGCCCGACATGACGATCCGCCGGCCCGACGGTTCGTGGATCTTCCATTTCGTCAACGTCGTGGACGACATCGAGATGGGCATCACGCACGTCATCCGCGGCGAGGACCACCTCTCCAACACGCCCAAGCACATCGAGCTTTTCCAGGCGCTCGGCGTCCAGCCGCCCAAGTACGGGCACATCCCGCTCATCCTCAACCGCTCCGGCGGCAAGATGAGCAAGCGCGACCAGGGCGCGAGCGTGCAGCAGTACATCGACGACGGCTACGTGCCCGAGGCGGTGGCCAACTACCTCTGCCTGCTCGGCTGGTCGCCCAAGGACAACCGCGAAAAGCTCGACCTGAGCGAGGTCGTGTCTCTCTTCGAGTTGGACAAGATCAACCGTCGCAACGCCGCGTTCGATCCCGACAAATGTTTCTGGCTCAACGGCCAGTACATCCACGAGATGAGTCCGGAGCGGTTCCGCGCGTTGTGCATGCCGGTCATGGAAAGCGCCGGGTTACCCATCGGAGGGTTTAGCAACGATTACCTCGACCACGTCCTGGCTTCCGTGAAGGAAAAGGTCAAGCTGCTCAAGGACCTGCCGGCATGGACGGCGTACTTCTTCACGGACGATTTCCCCTTCGACGAGGAGGCGGTCAACAAGACCCTGCGTGCGCCGGGGTCCGGCGAGCGTCTGGAGGCACTCGCCGCCCACCTGGAAACCGTCACACCCGAGAATTGGAACGCCGTGGCGCTGGAGGAGGCGTTCAAATCCCTCGCGGCCGGCGCAGGGGTAAAAACCGCCGTGTTCATCCACCCCGCGCGGGTGGCCGCGAGTGGCCGTTCGGTCGGGCCGAGCCTGTACCATCTGCTTGCCATCCTGGGGAAGGACAAAGTCGTCGCCCGCCTGCGCGCCGCCGTGCCGAAGACGGCGCAGTAAAACTTTTCCCGCCGTGTCTTCGTCGGAACGCAGCGTCTACACGGCGGCGGACCTGCGCGACTGGCCGGCGACGACGGCGGGGGTGCATCCCCCTTTGCGGCTGGCGGTGTTCGGCGACCCGGTGGCGCACTCGGTCTCGCCGCCGATGCACAACGCCGCGCTGGCCGCGCTCGGCTTGGACCTGCGCTACACCCGCGTCCACGTCCGGCCCGACGAACTCGCCGACGCCCTGTCGCACGTCGCGCGGGCGGGGTTCGTCGGGGTCAACCTGACGATCCCGCACAAGACCGCCGCGCTCCCGCTGCTCGACGCCGTGGACCCACACGCCGCCCATCTCGGCGCGGTCAACACGGTGCGCGTGGAGGCGGACGGCACTCTCCGTGGGTTCAACACCGACGGCCCCGGCTTCGTGCGTGCGGTGCGGGCAGAGTTTGATCTGACTCTGCGCGGGTCCAGCGTGCTGATCCTTGGCGCGGCCGGCGGCGCCGGGCGGGCCCTGGCCGCGCAATGCATGCTCGAAGGTTGCGGGCGGGTCATTCTGGTCAACCGCACCTTCGAGAAGGCGCGCGAACTGGCGGAAAAACTCGGCGCGTCGGCAGTGCCGTGGGAGGAAGCAGCGGGGGCTTTGGACGGCGTTGATCTCTTGGTGAACGCCTCATCCGTCGGCCTGCACGCGGGGGACGTTTCGCCGCTGCCGGCCACGGCGATCCCGGCGGGAACGCTGGTCTTCGACACGGTTTACCGGGCGTCAGGCGAACCGACGCCGCTGCTCACCGCCGCGCATGAG
>CAXUIU010000172.1:5506-8053 GCA_964250955.1 uncultured Chthoniobacterales bacterium
TCCCCGTTCGGCACGATGATGCGCCGCGGTCCGTTGCCGGGCGGCGGGGCCACGCCGCGAGGCGGAATCTGCGGGGTCGCGCCGGGACGGGAGGCAATCGGATTAGGCCGTCGCACCACCGGGGCGCTCACGCTCGGCGGGGGCGGTGGGACCGCGTTCGAGAAGCCGGGCGGCAGCGCCGGAGCCTGCGCGCCGGACAACGGACGCGGGACCGACATCGCTGGCTGCGTCAGAGTCGTCGGGGCGGAGGCACCCGAGGCATCGAAGCGGATGGGCGGCGCGGTTTCCCCGCTCTTGCTCACCATGGCCGTGGTCTGGTCGAGGTGGTCGTTCCACTGCACGCTGTTGAGCACAAGTTGACTTTCCTCGTCCGCCCGGCCAGCGGCGAGCAGGTAGTGCTTGTTGCTCGCCTTGTCCACCAACCCGACGTAGTACACCCCGCCCCGGTCCATCAGCGAGGTCAGGAACATCTGGTCCCACCAGTGCGGTCCGGCGGCTACGGGCGACGGGGTGGCGACAGGCGCGGCGGCCGTTGGCGCGGTGAAGGGCGAGCGCGATGCCATCGCGTCGTAGCGCGCCGGTGGCAATCCCTTGGGCACCACGCCGTCGTCTGCCCGCAGCAACAGCGTCGCCGTCGCGGTCAGCGCCAGCAGCAAAGAAAGCACGCGAAACGATCTCACCACCTGGCAGCTTAATTCATTTCGGGGCCGGCGCATACCACTTTGAAACCAGGAAATGGCACTTCATCAACCGCGCGTCCGTCGGGCTGGTCCGCAACGAAGCCAAGTCAAAAACAAGAAAATTCTCCGGCTTCTGCACCTCCGCGAGGAAGCGCACGGTCTCACCCCAATCTCCCTGCGTGTCGCCTTCGACGCTGACCGTCTGCGGCGCGTCGTCGGGCACGGGGGCTCCGGGCGTCGTGGCCGCCGCCCGGATTTGCAAGGTGTTGACGACTACCTGCCGCGCGCGGGCGATGCCCTGGAGTTGTTCGTAGAGCGCGGTCGCGGCGCGGTCGCGGTTGTTCAGGACCGGCTGCGTGGACTTGAGCCAATCGTTGCGTTGCGTCCAGGTGCCGTGTTGATCCGCCAGTGCGCGCAGCAAAAGCAGGTTGCGACGATCCTCGGCGTAGTGGCTCGTCAGGATCGAGTAGGTGTTGAGCAGAAAGCGGATGGCCACCAGGTTGACGATGACGAACACCGTCCCGGCGACGATCAGCGTCAAGGCGCGTTCGCGGCCGGTCAACCGGTGGAACCAAGCGAGGAGAGCATTGGGCAGGCGCATGGAGGAAGGAGACCGACTACCGGTCCGGCAGCGTGCCGGTGACGTGGAAGCGCGCCTTGCCGTTGGGCAGCGAGGCGGGCGGCTCAACGGCGAACTTGTACGCGCGCAGCCCGGGACGCGCCTGGAGTTTCTCGGTGAAATCCACTGCCGCCGAGACGTTCGGGGCCTCGCCCGTGACCGTCAGCGTGCGCGGCGTCAGGTCGAAGCCCGTCCACAGCACGCTGCTGTCGGCCGGGAGGCATTCGTAGACCTCGCGCATCGTCTCGGTCAGGTAGTGCGACGGGTCGATGGCCGGCGCGAGCGCGCGCCAGTGGGTGGCGGCATTCTGCGAGTATTCCGCCGGGGCGCGGAAGCGGGCAAGCTGCGCCCGCTGGATTCTCGCGCGCACCCAGAGCGCCCCCGCGCCGACAAATAACAATCCCAGCACCGCCAGGTAGACCCCCACCCCGAGCAGCAACCGCCGCCGCCGCCGTGCGCTCCGTTCACCCCGCAACCGCTCCGTCCGCCAACCGGCCGGCGACAGGTCGCCCGCGACGCTCCCGCCCGCGGCGGCCTGCGTGAGGGCGGCGCGTTCGGGGTCGAAAAGATCGACGGGCACGTTGAGCGTCGTGCGCAGGGCGTCGGCCCAGTCTTCCGCTCGCCGGTCGAGGTGCAGGACGTTGAAGCCCGTCGGCACACCGTCGATCTGTGCGCCGAGCAGGACGGCAGGCAGTTCGACGGCGAGTTCCTCCGCCGTCTGACCGCCGACCGCCTGCGCGAAGCCGAGCCGGCCGTCCTCGCAGATCCCGAGCACGGCATGCCCTTCTTCCTTGTACAAGAACGCTACGTTCTCCCCGCGCGCCGCGTTCGCCGCCAGTGCCCGCGCGTAGAAGCTCACCCGCAGCGGCCACGCGCCGCGGTCGGTCAGCGGCCGGCAGAGCGTGGCGAGGCGTTCGCTGTTGACGGTGTCCACAGCGACGGCGGCCTCGGCGTCCGTGCGCGCGACCTCCGTCAACGCCAGGGTGACGGCCTCCACCGGATAAGGCAGAATTTTCTCCAACTGGATGCGCGCCATCTCGTCGAGCTCGCCGGGTTCGACGGGTGGCAGGGCGAGGCGTTGGACCAGCCCGAGCGAGAGCGGCAGCGCAAGCACGAAGGGCTCGGCGTCCTCCAGGTTGGCGGCGGCGAGTTCCAGGGAGGCGAACGTCTGGCGCGTCGGCTGCGCATCGGTGACCGCCACCGCGGACGGGCGCACGAGTTCCCATTCGCCGGGCACGGGGCCGGGGG
>CAXUIU010000173.1:0-8001 GCA_964250955.1 uncultured Chthoniobacterales bacterium
GCTTTTCTATACTTCGACTTTTCCTTCGCCATCTGGGTGCTCAACGGCGCGATGGGCCCCTTCATTAAAGAAGCGTTCCAGCTGACCCCGCTCCAGGTCGGTACCATGCTCTCCGTGCCGCCGCTGGCCGGGGCGCTCATGCGTTTCCCCCTCGGCGTGCTCTCGCAATACATCGGGCGCAAGAACGCGGCGTTGCTGGAGATGGGCTGCATCATGCTGGCGATGGCCTTCGGGTACTACTACGTCAACAGCTTCGACCGCGTGATGGCGATGGGCGTTTTGCTCGGCATCGCGGGGGCGAGTTTCGGGGTGGCGTTGGCACTCGGGTCGGGTTGGTTTCCGCCGGAGCACAAGGGGCTGGCGATGGGCATCGCGGGGGCGGGTAACAGCGGGACAGCTCTTGCCGCGTTGTTCGCGCCGATCCTTGCCACCCACTATGGCTGGCAGAAGGTTTACGGCTTCGCGGGTTTGATCATGCTGGTGCCGTTCTTTGTGATGCTCTTCTTCGCCAAGGAACCGCCGGACCGGGAGGGCGAACACAATTTCATCGACCACATCAAATGCCTATGGGAACCCGACGGTTGGGCGTTCAACCTGATCTACGTCATCACTTTTGGCGGCTTCATCGGCCTTTCACTCTTTCTGCCGACGTTTTTCACCGAGGAATTCGGCATGACCAAGATCCACGCCGGCTACCTGACGGCCGGTGCCGCTTTCCTTGCCAGCATCATGCGGGCCGTGGGCGGGTACGTGGCGGATAAGCTCGGCGGGATCGTGGCGCTCTCCGTGGTGTTGCTCGGGGTGACGGCGGCGTTCCTGGCCACGAGCGTCGCGCCCTCGCTGCTCGTCACCGCGCTGCTCTTCATGTGCTGTTTCGCGGTGCTGGGTCTGGGCAACGGTGCCTTGTTCCAGCTCGTGCCGTTGCGCTGGCCGCTCACGGCCGCCGTGGCGGGGAGCATGATCGGCGAGATCGGCGCCTTGGGCGGTGCCATCGTGCCGAAGATCATGGGCTACTCCAAGCAGTACGCCGGCTCGTATTCTTGGGGCTTCGTGGGCTTCGCTGTCCTGGCCGCATTGGTGTTCGTCGGCCTGCGCATCGTGCAGCGGTACTGGGTGGGCAAGTGGATCGCCCCGGGCGGCCGGGCGCTGACGAACACCCTCGTCACGCCGCACCCGGGTTCCTCGCCGGAGATGCCGATGGCCGAGCCGGCCTGAGAACCGCGTCCTCCGTGTGACCGTCGCCGAACCGCCAGCTTCCGGTCAGTTCAAGACCGTCTGTCCGTACTGCGGGGTCGGTTGCGGGATGGTTTTGCACGTCGAGAACGGCCGGATCACGCGCGTCAGCGGGGACAAGGACCATCCCGCCAACTTCGGCAGCCTTTGCACGAAGGGCAGCACGGTCCACCAGACGGTTCACACCGCCGACCGGCTCGCCCACGCGCAACGGCGCGGGGCCGGCGGGAAGGGATTCGAGCGCGTGCCCCTCGACGTGGCGCTCGACGCGGTGGCGGACGGCTTCCGGCGCACCATCGACCGGCACGGACCCGACGCCGTGGCGCTCTACGTCTCCGGCCAGCTCTCGACCGAGACGCAGTACGTCGCCAACAAGCTGACCAAGGGCTACCTGCGCACCAACAACATCGACAGCAACTCGCGCCTGTGCATGGCCAGCGCCGCGAGCGGCTACAAACTTTCGCTCGGCGCGGACGGTCCGCCGGGGCACTACGAGGATTTCGAGGAAGCGGACGGCTTCCTCGTCATCGGCTCGAACATGGCCGAGTGCCATCCCATCCTGCACCAGCGGATGCGCCGCCGCGTTGCCGCCGGGGCCAGGCTGGTCGTGGTGGACCCACGCCGCACCGCCACCGCCGTCGGCGCGACGCTCTACCTGCCGCTCCGCCCCGGCACGGACCTCGCGCTGCTCAACGGCTGGCTGCACCTGCTCGTCCGGATGGGGCGGGTGGACCGCGAGTTCATCGACCGATACACGGAAGGGTGGGACGCCATGGGCGAGACCCTCGACGCCTACCCGCCCGCGCGCGTGTCGGAGATCACGGGTCTCCCGGTGGACGACCTCATCGCCGGGGCGAAGATCCTCGCCGACTGCCCGCGCTGGATGTCGTTCTGGACGATGGGCCTCAACCAGAGCGCCCGCGGCACCTGGAACGTCAACGCCATCTGCAACCTCCACCTCGCCACCGGCCAGCTCGGGCGGCCGGGCACAGGGCCGTTTTCCCTGACCGGCCAGCCCAACGCGATGGGCGGGCGCGAGGTCGGCTACATGAGCGGCGGTCTGCCGGGCCAGCGCAGCGTGCACCTGCCGCAGGACCGCGCGGAGACTGAGACCCTGTGGAAGCTGCCCGCCGGCACCCTCCGTCCCCGGCCCGGCCCGCCGGCCATCGAACTCTTTCACGCGATGGAGCGCGGTGAGATCAAGGCGCTATGGATCATCGGCAGCAACCCGGTCGTGACCTTGCCCAACCGCGCGGGCGTCCGGCGCGGGTTGGAGCGAGCGGAACTCGTCGTCGTGCAGGATGCCTACCATCCCACGGAGACCTCGCGCTACGCGCACGTCCTCCTGCCGGGAACGGTGTGGGCGGAGGCGGATGGCACGATGACAAACAGTTCGCGCATGGTGACCTTCACGCCCCGCGCGGTGCCGCCGCCGGTGGACGCGAGCCCAGACTGGTGGCTCGTCTGCGAGGTCGCGCGGAGACTGGGTTTCGGCGCGGCGTTTCCCTACCAATCGGCGGGTGATATTTTCGACGAGATGCGCGGCAGCGCCAACGCGCGCACCGGCTACGATGTGCGCGGCCTCAGCCACGCGCGGCTCGCGCGCGAGGGAGCACGAACTTGGCCGCTGCCGCCACAAGACGGTGCGGTGGAGGGGAAACGCCGCTACGTCACGCCGGACGGCGCGCTGCGCTTCCCCACGGAGAGCGGGAAGGCGCGCTTCTGGGCGCGGCCCTACCTGCCCAACGCCGAGATGCCCGACGACGAGTTCCCCTTCGTGCTGCTCACCGGCCGTGTCGCGCACCAGTGGCACACCCGTACCAAGACGGGTAAGGTGCCCAGCCTCAACAAGCTCAACCCGGCCCCTTACCTGGAAATCCACCCGGAGGACGCCGCGGCCCTGGGCGTCGGCGAAGGCGACCCGTTGCGCATCACCTCGCGCCGAGGCGAACTGCGCCTGCCCGCGCACCTGACGGAATCCATCCAGCCAGGCTGCTGCTGGGCGCCCATGCACTGGAACGACTCTTTCGCGCCCGGCGTAGCCGTCAACGAGGTGACCAGCGAGAACGCCTGTCCGGAATCCCACCAACCCGAACTTAAATACTGCCCTGTGCGTGTGGAGGTCTGGCGGTCAGCGGAAGCCGAAGCCGCCGCCGTTCTGCACGGGGCCTGAACCTTTGATCCATGGAAACGACCACCCTGCGGCGAGTGCCCTTTATCCCCGACACCGCTCCCTTTAACGAGGAGCAGCGCCAGTGGCTCAACGGCTTCCTGGCCGGCCTGTTTTCCGACGCCGCCGCCGACCCGGCTGCCCTGCTCGGCCGGGCTTCCGCGCCGATGCTGGCCGCGCCGTCCGCGCCCGTGCTGATCCTCTTCGGCAGCCAGACCGGCAACGCCGAGGGCTTGGCGAAGAAGGTCAAGACGGCGGCGGACAAGGCCGGCGGCTTCACCCCCCGACTCCTCGACATGGCGAAGTTCGACGCCGCCGAACTGCCCAAGGAGAAGAACCTCCTCGTCGTCACGAGCACCTGGGGCGAGGGCGATCCGCCCGACAACGCCGCCGGGTTCATGGACAAGCTCGCGGCCGACGAGTTCCCGCGTTTGGAGACCCTGCGCTACTCCGTGCTCGCGCTGGGTGACCGCAACTACGAGGACTTCTGCGGCTGCGGGCGCAAGCTCGATGAACGCCTCGCCGCTCTCGGTGCGAAACGCGTCCTGGCGCGGCAGGACTGCGACACCGACTACGACGCCCCCGCCAAGGCGTGGCTGGACGCGGTGCTGCCCATCCTCCAACAACCTGCCGACGCGGACCAGAAAACGGACACGGCCGCCGGCCACCACGACGAGGCCAAGCACGCGGACCCCGGCGCGGACGACCTCGTCAAAGCAGGCCAACCCGTGCGCAGCCAGCAGGTGCCGACGCTGAACGGCAACGGCGCGTCCGTCGCCGCCGCTCCTCCGGCTGCCGCGTACTCGCGCACCAACCCGTTCCCGGCCCGGCTGCTCGCCAGCCGCAAGTTGACGCTCGACGGTTCGGACAAGGACACGCGCCACTACGAGATCGGCCTCCAAGGCTCCGGCCTGACGTACGAGGTCGGCGATGCGCTGGGCCTCCTGCCCGCCAACTCGCCCGAACTGGCGCAGGAAATTCTGGACGCGCTCGGCTTTAACGGCGAGGAGGCCGTGACCAGCCACGACGGCAAGACCAAGGGGCTCCGCGAAGCTCTGGTTTACGACTACCAGATCCGCGCGCCGCACAAGGAGTTCCTGGCCGCCGTGTCCCAGCGCGACGCCGCCAACACCTTCCTGCGCGACCTGCTCGATCCGAACATCCGCACGGAACTGGACCAATACCTCTATGGGCGCGAGATCATCGACTTCCTTTTGGACTCACCCAAACTCGGGTTTACGCCGGACGAGTTCGTCAAGCTGTTGCGAAAGTTGCAGCCGCGTCTGTACTCCATCGCATCGAGTCTCAAGGCCCACCCGGAGCAGGTGCATCTTACCGTGGACACCCTTCGCTACGACGCGCACGGGCGGAAACGCCACGGGGTCAGTTCAACGTTCCTTGCTGACCGCGTGACGGAGACCACCAAGCTGCCCGTTTTCGTCCAGCAGGCCAAGCATTTCCGCCTGCCGGAGAAGTTGGAACGGCCCGTCATCATGGTCGGCCCCGGTACGGGCATCGCACCCTTCCGCGCGTTCTTGCAGGAACGCCAGGCCACCGGCGCGACCGGCGGCAACTGGTTGTTCTTCGGTGCGCAGAAGTCTGCCACGGACTACTTCTACCAGGAGGAACTCGCCGCCTTGCAGACGAGCGGCTGCCTGACACGGCTCGACCTCGCCTTCTCGCGCGATCAATCCGAGAAAATCTACGTCCAGACCCGCATGAAGCAGAACGCCGCCGAGATGTGGCGCTGGCTGGAGGAAGGCGCACACTTCTACGTCTGCGGCGACGCCAAGCGCATGGCCAAGGACGTGGACGACACCCTGCACGCCGCCATCCGCGAGGCCGGTGGTCGCACTGAGGATGGAGCCAAGGAATACGTGGCCGCCATGAAGAAGGAAAAACGCTACCAGCGCGACGTGTACTGATTGCTTCTAACGTCCCATGAGCATCCAGCCATCGCCAGACAGCGCCACGTTCCCGCCGCCCGGACCTTTCACTGCCGCGCAGAAGGAATACCTCGCCGGCTTCATGGCCGGGGTCCGGCAGGCGGGCTTCGTGCCCTTCGTCGGCCACACGGCGGCCGGGACAATCACGAGCGAACCCGCCAGCGGGTTGCCCAACGCCGCCGCTTCCATCGAACCGGCCGAGGCTAATGTCTACGGCACCCCGGTCTCCGAACTTTCCAAGCCCGAACTCTGGAAGCTGGAACAAAACGGTCTCGACACTTGGGACCGCCTGCTCGCCGCCGCCGAGAGCGACCAACTGCCGGACGAGAAAGACACGTTCTACTTTCGCTACCACGGTATGTTCTTCGTCGGCCCGGCGCAGGAGTCGCTCATGCTGCGGATGCGCGTTCCCGCCGGGGAACTGACCGCCACCCAGATGGACGGCCTCGCCGACATCGCCCAGGACTGGGGCGGGGGCTACCTGGACTGCACCACGCGCGCCAATCTCCAAATCCGCCAGATCGCCCCGCGGGACTGCGTCAAGGTGCTGTTGCGTTTGCAGGAACTCGGCCTCACCGCCAAGGGCTCCGGCGTGGACAACGTGCGCAACATCACCGCCACGCCCACCGCCGGCATCGACCGGGACGAACTCATCGACACGCGCGCCTTGGCCAAGGCGATGCACCATTACATCCTCAACAACCGCGACCTGTACGGGCTGCCGCGCAAGTTCAACATCGCTTTCGACGGCGGCGGGGCCATCGACACAGCGGCGGATACGAACGACGTGGGGTTCATCGCCGTGCGGGTGGGGGAGACCGCCGCGCAAACGGCCGGCGTGGAGCCCGGCGTGTACTTCCGGCTGGAACTCTGCGGCATCACGGGCCACCAGCAGTTCGCCAAGGACGTGGGCGTGCTCGTGCGCCCCGAGCAGACCGTGGCCCTCGGCGCGGCGATCCTGCGCGCCTTCAACGAAACTGGCGACCGTACCAACCGCAAGAAAGCCCGGCTCAAGTACGTCGTGGACCGCCTGGGCTACGACGGTTTCCTGGCCTTGGCAGAGGCGAAGCTCGCCTTCAAGCTCGCCCGCCTGCCGCTGGACCAATGCGAGCCGCGCCCGCGCACGATCCCGCACGGCCACGTCGGCGTATACCGCCAGCGGCAGCGCGGACTCAACTACGTCGGCGTGGTGATCCCGGTCGGCCGCATCAGCGCCAAGCAGATGCGGCGGCTGGCGGAACTCTCCCGCAACTACGGCACGGGCGAGGTGCGCCTGACCGTCTGGCAAAACCTCCTCATTCCTAACGTGCCCGACGGCTTCGTGGAAACGCTCAAGCGCAACCTCGTACGCATGGGCTTCCACCACGAAGCGAGCAGCGTCAGCGGCGGACTCGTCGCCTGCACGGGCGCGACGGGCTGCAAGTGGGCCGCGGCGCACACGACCTGCCGATCAATATCCATCTCACCGGCTGCCCCAATTCCTGCGCGCAGCACTACATGGGCGACATCGGCCTGCTGGGTACCAAGGTCGGCTCCGACAAACGGGAGGGTTACCACGTCTACGTCGGAGGCGGCTTCGGCCAGGACCAGGGGGTCGCGCGCGAACTTTTCCGCAGCGTGTCCTTCGAGAGCCTGAAGCCGACGTTGGAGAAGATGCTGCGCGGCTACCTGCGCCACCGCCAGAAGGGCGAGAATTTCCAGGTCTTCACGCGTCGCCACGACCTAAGCACCCTCCAAGGAATCTTCAGCAACGACGAGTAGTCGCGCGCCCTTGGTAGCTAGCGCCGCAGGCGCATCCAAACCGGCTGGTCCGGACGTGTCCCCGACGCATCCCTAAGTTTTCTGGCCCTCGACCTACCCCGCGTCTGCCAGACGAGGAAACCGCTCGCTGCCAGGACCCCCGGTGCCATTCCGCCCAGGCACCAGAGCACCTTCACCGGCCATCTACCAAAGGTGCCGAAGTGTAGGGGGGCGACCGCGCGGTCGTTGTCGAGGATGCGCGCGGGCAGGCGGGTGGCCGTGGTGGCATCCAGGACCGGAGCTTCGGTCTCGGGTGCCTGGGTGGCGCTGACCACGCACCCGACTTCGTCCGCGGTCGCGGGGGTATCCCGCATCATGTCCTGACCTCTGGACCGCGACGGTCCGACGGCCGCGCACGCGATGGAGAGGGCGATCAAGGCACGCTGGGTCCAGCGGGTCGGATTCCGCATGAGGGGGCGCAGGATAGTCAGGGCAATTCCGACGTGCTAACGGTCGGTTGCGAGTGGCTGACGCCGGCTTGCAGCGTTCGCCGCGACCTGTCGCTCACGTGGACGGCAAACGCGCGCCGTGACAGCTCTTTCCCGCGAACCAGCGGCACCTGCGCTGTCCGCCTTGCCCTTTCGGGCGAACCTGCCGACCAGCCGCGCGTCGGGCCACCGTCTAGCGTTCAAGAATTACCACCAGCGCCCCCTCGTCCAGGAAGTCATGGCAGACAGAAGCCAAAAGCTCTCTTAGTCTAGATCGCTGACCCCGTAGAAATCCCTCTCATGACCCGTTTCTTTTCCTCTTCCCTGATCGTCGGAGTGCTGCTGGCATGCGGCGCTGGTTTCCTGCCCGCACAGGAGTGGGCGAAAGCCAAGCTCGAACAAAGCGAGCGGCACCGCGAGTACG
>CAXUIU010000174.1:0-2359 GCA_964250955.1 uncultured Chthoniobacterales bacterium
CGAACCCCCGCCGTCCACCTCCGTCCGGGTGCGCCGCATCGGTCGGCCACGGGCACTCCTGACCTTGGCGGCACTCGCCTTCGCCAGCGCGGCGTCGTTGACCATGATGGCCGTGCGCGGCTTTTACGTGGGAGATTTTCTCTCCGAGTACCGCTTTCTGCCCTGGAACCTGCTGCTGGCGTGGATTCCGATGGCGTTCGCTTTTGTCACGTACCGCTTCCACGCGCGTGGAGACCGGCCCAACCTGCTCCTGGGCGTGTGCGTGGCGGCCTGGTTTTTCTTCTTCCCGAACGCGCCGTACATCGTGACGGATTTCATCCACCTGCAACACCGCCCGCCGGTGCCGCTGTGGTTCGACTTGCTGATGATCGCCTCGTTCGCGTGGACGGGGCTGTGCCTGGGCTATCTGTCCTTGTACCTGATGCAGGAGATCGCCCGGGCGCGGTTCGGACGTTGGGCGAGTTGGGGATTCGTGACGGTGATGCTGCTGCTGGGCAGCGTGGGGATCTACATGGGACGGTTCTTGCGCTGGAACAGTTGGGACGTGCTGAGCAACCCGAAGGGTCTGGTGCGCGACAGCCTCAAGGCGGTTGAGGACACGGGCGGCCAGTTTGGGGTGGTGGCGTTCGTGAGCGTGGCGTTTTTGTTCCTGCTCTCGACGTACTGCGCGACCTTCGCGCTCACGCACCTGCACGAGGAAACTGCCTGAGCGGAGGCGGACAAACGAAAAGGGACGGTCCTGAGCGAACCGCCCCTCTGTGCATTCTAGACCGACGCGGCCTCAGAGTGCCTTCAAGCTGTTGACGATCTTGCCGATCTCGGCCGCGTGGGCCTTCTCCTTGGACGCCGTGGCCCAATAGGTCATAATGACCAGCTTGCCCTTGAGCGGCACGAACACGACGGACACCGTCTGCGCCTCGCCGTCCTGCTTGCCCTTGAAGTCGAGTTCGGTCGCTTCGACGCCGGCGACTTGGAAGATGCTTTTGTTTTGGCTGGAGGCGTCGACCGTCACCTTGTTTTCCTTGAGCATCTTCTCGGTCTCGTCGAGAGCGTCGCTGATGCTCTTGTCGCTGCCGACGGCCTCGACGGCGAGGTAGATTTCGCTGTCCGGGCTGTTGGCCTGGACGCCGCGGTCGATGGTCTCGGGCTTCCAGGCGTCGGGGATGCTGACGCTGGCGATGCCGAAGTCGTCGTTGGGCACCTTGAAGGTGCCGGCTAGGGCCGGAGCGGCGAGCACGGTGCAGGCGAGCAGGGTGGAGAGGAGAGCTTTCTTCATGTGGTTGGTAAGGTTCCCGCGGTGCGCACCGATGCGGAGCGTAGCGCAGAAGAACCTGCGGCCAAGAAAAATATCTGACCCGGTTTCAAGCCGGCGGCAGCAGCGCGATGCTGGAGCCCACCCAGGTCTTCTCGCGGTTGAAGTCCACGCCCATCATCTTGCCCTGGCTCATGCGCACGAGGTTGTTCGCCAGGACAGGCTCGCCGTCGGGCGGCCAGAGGAACATCAGCCGGATCTCGGCCTTCGAGCGCGGGCCGTCGGTCGTCGGCACGAACTCCGCGTAGGTCACCTTCTTTTGCAGAATCCAGTCGTGCGGACGGTGGAGCGCGCGCAGCTTTGCGTGCGTCGGTTCCACGTCCACGCCGAGGCCGGCGAAGGAGTACAGCGGCTTGAGCACGTAGTCAGGTAGGGTCTCGCCCGCCGGGAACTCGTCGGCGAAAAACGCGGGCGAGGCGTGCGGCGACTTCAGAAAAGGCAGCGAGTGCTTGCTGATCCGGAAGTACCAGTTCGGGTGCCCGGCCCATTCTACGTCCACCTCGTCCTGCAAGCGGTAGGAGAGCTGGCCGTCGAGATCGGGGCGGCGCAGAAGTTCGTCGAAGATGAGCCGGTTGTAGACCCGCCGCACCGGCGTCTCGCGGCCGTCGCGCTTGTAGAAAAGAGCGCGCCCGCGCCGGGTGACTTCCGTGATGTTGACCGGCCGCCCGCCGAGGAGCCGTTCGGTGCGGGCGAAGTCGCTGCGGGTCTTCTGCCCGGCGGGGTCGATTTCCAAGAGGATGACGTTCTCTGGCGGGTGGCCGCCGAGGACGACGCGGGCGAAAAGCGCGTTGTACGCCGCCTCGTCCAGCCCGGAGAAGAACGAACTCCAGTCCGTCGGGATCGCCGGGTACGCCACGCGCAGGCAGCCCAGGATGAACGGCTGGAAGGCGTACAGGCTGGGGAACCCCTGCAACTCGATGAGCCGCGGTGTGAGTTTGCCCGGAGCGGTCGGGTCCTCGCAGATCCCGAAGTCCACCTGCAAGAAAAGCGGGTGCGGCGTCTCGCCGGGCACGGTGAGCCCGGCCGGGATGGCCGTTTGCGCGTGCC
>CAXUIU010000174.1:2369-7980 GCA_964250955.1 uncultured Chthoniobacterales bacterium
TTTGCAGTTGGCGGACGATCTCCCAACCGGCCTGCGTCACCTCGTCGGCGAACTCGCGCGTCAGGAAGATCGGCGTCTCCGAGACCCGGAAGTCGGTTGGCCAGCGTTCGGTCTCGTTGGCACCGCGCACGAGCCGGGCGTAGCCCTCCGGGGTGAAGGCGGCGTTGAAGCGGGCGCGTTGAGTTGGGTCCATAAGGCTCAGTGATGCGCCAACAACCAACTTAAGAATGTAAATCCGCAATGAACCAAGGCTCCAATGATGGTGATTGCGAAAACTGGCACGAGCAATAGCACCAACAGATCGGCCGGGAACTGGGTGCGGCGTTTCACGCTAATGGAAGCCGGCAATATGTTGCGCTTGCTCAGGCGGCCGGCAACGGACCGGCCGCGACTAACTTCTTGTGGCGCGCATCGACAACCAGCGACAGACCTTCCAAGGTGCGTGCTCCCAGCAGAGTTATATCTCCTGGTTCAGCAAACACCACTTCATCAATGGTGAAGTGCTTATCCACGCGTAAAATAGCAAAACCGACGCTACGGGTGATGGTCTGCCCGTTCACCATGGTGAAAGCGAGGTCTTTCTTCTCGCGGTTCACGCCGATCTTTTCCAGGGTTTTGGCAGGAATCCAAGTATACCCGCTGCCAGTGTCTACGAGGGCGTTAGAGACGGTCACTGCCTGTTTGCGGTCCACATGATTCTCGATCTTGCAGCCGACGCGGAAAGTGCCCATGCAACGGCAAATATGCCTGTTCGTTCGGACAAATCAAAGCGAATGGCCGCCGATCACACCAAGAACTTCCCCGTGTCCATGATCTGCTCGCCGTCGAACCAGATGTCGAAGTCCCGCCCCACGCAGTCGATGTGCGTCGTGGACAGCCACGTCTGCCCCGTGTGCTCGGCGTACGGGTGGCCGAAGGCGATGTGGATGCCGGGGATCTTCTCGTCTTGCAGGATGTGCCCGATAACGTGCGTGCAGGCGGTGTTCGTGCCGATGGCGAACTCGCCGACGCGGTTGCTGTTCTCGTCCGTGCTCGTGTAGGCGCGGAACTCGTTGAGCAGTTCGTCGTTTTCACAGTGCAACGCGCGGATACGGTTGTGCTCGACCTCGATGGTCAACGGCGTCGTGCCGATGTCGCCGTACTTCTGGCAAAGGTAGTCGCCCACCACGCCGTCCACCACGAACACGCCGCGCGTGTTGTGCGGCGAGGTGAAGATCTCGCCTCCGGGCAGGTTGCCCCACTTCTCGGGCGAGATGATGCCGCTCGTTTTCACCCAACGCAGGTCGGGCGAGAGTTCCGCCTCGAAGTCGGTGCCCTGCGCCGTCTTGCAGTGGACGGTCCGCGCCTGCCGCGCGCGCTCGATGATGCGCTGGCTGAGCGCGTCCACTTCCCGGAAGTTCGCGCGCATGCCCTCCAGCATGATCTGGCGGTTGACGTTGACCATGTGGCCGTGGCGGATCTTGTGCGCGTTGACGACGGTGGTCATCTGGATGCGCGAGCCTAGTTCGCCGGTCTGCGTGACCGCGCAGAAGATGCTCACCTGGGACTTTGCCAAGTCGTCGAGGATGGGGCGCGGCATGGCCTTCAACGGCCGCGGCGCGTGGCGTTCGAGCACGAAGGTCGCGCATTCCGAGCCGACTTCCTCGACCTCGCGCTGGAGCGCGGCGGCGATGTCCTTGGTCACCTCGTCGGTGATGATCGTGATGCGCTCGGCCGGTTGCAGCCGCAGGCAGTCGCGGATGGCGTTGCGGGCACCCGGGGAGAGTTCCGGGTCAATGGCGTCGGTGGCGAGGCGGTCTGGCATGGCGAAAGGCCGCAAATGTGGCGAAGAACAACCCTCGCCGCCAGCGGTTTTTGCAGACCCGCCGCCGGTCAATCGTCCGACTCCGCCGGGGCCATCATGGGCGGGGGAGACTGCGAATGCGGCTCGCGCACGTGCAGGTTTTCGTACGTCTCGCGGGTGATATGGTCCACGACCGCGCCCAGGTTGTGGCCGCTGTTTTTCCATGCGGCGAGTTGGCGGTCCGCGCCGCTGCCCTCGCGCAGGATGCTCTCAACGTGCGCCGTGGTGCTGCTGCTGCCAAGCTCGTCCAGTTCCGCGTGAACGAACTCCAGCAGTTCGTGCAGGAGGCTGCGTTCCTCCACCTCGCTCTCGCGGCCGAAATCGATGAGCCGGCCGTCCAATCCGTAGCGGCACGCGCGCCAGCGGTTCTCGTCGATGAGCCGGCGGCGGTACACCCGGAAGCTCAGATTCTGGCGCTGCAACTTGGAGAGCTTGCTGATGATGGCTTGCATGAGCGCAGCGAGGGCGATGGTGTCCTCCGCGCGCGTCTGCGCGTCGCACACGCGGAACTCCAGCGTGTTGAAGAACGGGTGCAGCCGGATGTCCCACCAGATTTTCTTGGCGTTGTCGATGCACATCGTCTTGACCAACAACTTCAGGTAGTCGTCGTACTCGCTGATGCTCTCGAACGCGTCGGGAATCCCGGTGCGCGGGAACCGCTCGAACACTTTCAGCCGGTAACCCTTGAACCCCGTGTCGCGCCCCAGCCAGAAAGGCGAGTTGGTGGACAGCGCAAAGAGGTGCGGCAGGAAGTAGCGCGCCTGGTTCATCAGGTAGATGCCCGCCACACGGTCGGGGATGCCAACGTGGACATGCAGGCCGAAAATCAGGTTGGCGCGTGCGACCTGCTGGAGGTCCTCCACGATGGTCTTGTAACGCTCGCCTTCGGTGATCTTCTGATCGTCCCAGTGCGAGAACGGGTGCGTGCCAGCCGACGCGATCTTGAGACCCTGTTTGCTGGCGAGCGCGGCGAGGTCGCTGCGCAGACGAACGACCTGGTTGCGCGCCTCGTCCACGTTGTTGCAGATGTCCGTGCCCAACTCGACAACGGACTGGTGCATCTCGGCTTTGACGTTCTCCTTGAGCGTCATGCGGCCATGCTCGTCGCCGAGGATTTGCTCGACGTAGGAACGCAGTTCGCGCGTCTCGGGATCGACGATCTGGAACTCCTCCTCGATGCCGAGGGTGAAGGTGTGTTGTTTGTCGCTCATGGCCGTGGGTTGCCCGCGGGTGGATTGGGAGTTGGCTCAGGCCAGCGGCTGCCCGGCAGCGGCGGTCTGCACGTATTTACCCCAACTCAAGTTGCTCTGGCCAGGCCGGTGTTCGCGCGCCTTGCGGAGAACCATCTGCGCGGCGGCTTCCACGACCCACTCGAAGTTCTCCGGGCCGACGGAGTTCACGTCCGCGTCGGGCGCGGGGTTGCAGAAGTCAATTGCGAGCGGCTCGCCGTCGCGCACGGCAAACTCCACCGTGTTGAAGTCATAGCCGAGGGATTGGTTGAGCTTGAGCACGTCGTCGTGCACGCGGTCCCACAGGCTCTTGGGCGTGTCGAAATTCGCCACGTAGCGCAGGTGGAAGGGATTGCGCGGCTCGTACGGCATGATCCGCACGTGGCGTTGGTCGATGGAGTAGCAGCGGTAGTACTGCTCGAACTTCACCTCCTCCTGCAACATCATCACGAGCTGACCCGTCTCGGAGTAAGCCTTGAAGAATTGGTCCGGGTTCTCCAGCTTGTAGACGTTCTTCCAGCCGCCGCCCGCGAACGGCTTGAAGTACGCCGGAAAGCCGACGTACTCGAAAATTGCTTCCCAGTTCATCGGGAAGGCGAGGTTGCGAAAGGAGTTGTCGTTCGTATCCGGCGGCCGGTGGTTGGAGGGCAGGAGCACGGTCTTCGGCACGCTGACGCCGATCTTGGTGGCAAGCGCGTTGTTGAAGAACTTCTCGTCCGCGCTCCACCAGAAAGGGTTGTTGATCACGGCCGTGCCCGAAAGCGCGGCGTTCTTGAGCCAGCCGCGGTAGAACGGCACGTCCTGCGAGATGCGGTCGATCACCACGTCATACCCGCACGGCTCGCCCTGGATGACCTTGTCGATGCGGACGGGTTCCGCCTGGACCTCACCTTGGCCGCGCGTGTTGATCCGGTCGATGACGGCGGGCGGGAACGTGCTTTCCTGCCCGAAGAGGATGCCTGCTTTTTTCATAAGGGGGTTCTAAACAACGCGCGAAAGGTACGTCGGCAGCATCTCGCGCCACCAGTTCCAGTCGTGAGCGCACCAACGGCGCTCGTCGAGCCAGTGGCCGATGCCCTTGGCGCCGAGGATGCCGGCCATGCGGAAGTTCTCGGAGCGACAGATATCCCAGTCGCCCGTCCCGAGGAAGATGCCCATGTGACCGTACTTCCAGGGATCCTGGCAATTGGCCATGTAGTCGGTCGGGTTGTTGAAATAGAAGTTGTCGTCCCGGTAGCCGCCCATGAACCCGCTCATATCAAAGGCCCCGCTCAGAGAGAACATCGCGTTGACCGCCCCCGGGTGCTTGAAGGCGATGTTAGCCGCGTGGTAGCCGCCGAAGCTCGCCCCGCCGACGGCGACGTGGTGCCGGCCGCCGCGCCGCCGCGCGTAGTCGAACACGTCGCTGACGATCACATTCTCGTAGGCAATGTGCGTGCGCACCCGGTCGGCCGGGTGGATGCCGCGGTTGTACCAACTCTCCAGGTCGATGCTGTCGGGGCAATAGACCGTCACCTTGCCCGTGTCCACGAACCAGCGGATCGACTCCACCAGTCCGAACTCCTTGTTCTGCCAGTACCGGCCGTAGCTGGTCGGGAACAGGATCAGCGGCAACCCCGCGCCGTCGCCGAAGACGAGCATCTCGAACTCGCGGCTCAGGTGAGGGGTGTACCAGCGGATGTAATGTTCGTTCATCGGGGAAAGTACGGACCCGAAAATCAGGGCGTCCCTGTGTTGGACAATCGCGCGTGCCTCGCGCATAGGTTGGCCGGATGCTGACTTTTCCTGGGGTAAATGACTGACGACGGACACACGCTGACGGGTGATATTCGCCGGCACGCGGACTTCCCCTCCACGCTGTTGGGGAACAAGCGCGACGTGCTGGTCTACCTGCCGCCGGGCTACTCGCGCTCGCGGCTGCGCTACCCCGTGCTCTACCTGCACGACGGCCAGAACGTCTTCGACGCGGCGACCGCCTTTGCCGGCGTCGAGTGGGGCGCGGACGAGACGGCGCAACGCCTGATCGAGGGGAAGGAAATCGCCTCGCTGATCGTCGTCGCCGTCAACAACACCGGCGAGGAACGCATCCACGAGTACACCCCCACGTGCGGGCGCTACGAGGTGTTCGGCACCCCGGGGCGCAGCAAGGGGCTGGCGAGCCGCTACGGGCGGTTCCTGATCGAGGAACTGAAACCCTTCATCGACAAACGCTACCGTACCCGGCGCGAGGGCGAATACACGGGGTTGGGCGGCTCGTCGCTCGGGGGGTTGGTGACGCTGACGATTGCCTTGCGCTTCCCGGGAGCGTTCACGCGATTGGCGGTGATGTCGCCGTCGGTGTGGTGGGACGACTGCATCGTCTACAAGCTGGTAGATGACCTCAAAACCAAGCCCCCGGTAAAAATCTGGCTGGACACCGGCACCGGCGAACCCGGCTGGGAACGCGCGGGCCTCCTGCTCGACCGGCTCGTGGCCAAGGGCTGGGTCGAGGGGCAGGACCTCGTTTACAAAGCCTACGAGGGCGCTGGCCACACTGAGG
>CAXUIU010000175.1:0-7922 GCA_964250955.1 uncultured Chthoniobacterales bacterium
GTCAGCGAGGGATGCAATCCACAGTAATCATTGAGTTTGAGCGCATTGCCCGCCTTGATTCCCAGCGAGGGCCGGGCGGCGTGGTAGGCGTCGTCGGCCCAGGGGGGCAGCATGTTCAGGCCGTCGTTGCCGCCGGCTTGCTGGAGCACGACGAGGATCGGGCCGTCCGTGCCGGTGACGATCTGCGTGGCGCGGTCAGCAGCCTCGGCGTGGAGGGCGTTGAAGGTCGAGTTGATGAACGTCGGCAGCGTCCAACTCGCCGCTGCCCCGAGCATGCTGGTGCGCAGGAACGCGCGGCGGGTCTGGAGCGTGCCGCGTTCGTGGTCCGCGTCAGAATCGTGATGGGAATCGTGGCTCATGGCAGGAAGGGGAACGGTGTTCAGCAGAGTTGGAAATGCGGCGTGCTCATCATCAAGTGCATCAACCCGGCCACGGCTCCGTCGGGAGTGTGTCCATCGGGGGCAACGGCTTTCAGGTACGCGAGGAAGGCGGCCTGCTGCTTGTCGGTCGGCGGACCGTGGAAGAGCCGGGCAGCAAGGGCTTGTACCAACGCCGCCGGGTCATCGCGCAAGGCGGCCGGGGCAAGCTTTTGGAGGTCGGGCTTTTCGGTGGGAACGGACGGGCCGACGGCCTCTTCAGGTACTTCCGCGCCCTCATCGTCGAGCACGGGTGCGGCGGGATGCTGCGGACCGGTGCCCAGGAGGTTGCCGGCGAGGTTGTAGCGGGTCAGGAGCGTGGACGTACTGATCCACGCCTTGCCGCCGTCCCAGCCCTTGACGCTCGGCGGGTTGAAGGGCACCTGGCCCATCTGCCGCAGCGCCCCTTGGAGCGGGCCGTTGCCGGGTAAGGTGATCTCCAGTTCGCGCGCGGTCTGGACGACCCACTGCACGGGGGACTTGATCTGCGTACGCATCGCCTCGGGCGAGTAAAACTCCACGCTCGTGAAGAGCCGGTGCAAAACGGGGCGCAATTCGTAGCGGTTGGCCCGCATCATCCCGGCGAGCGTCTCAACCAAGGCGTCTGACGGCTTCTCGTACGCGAAGAACGTCCACAGCTTGCGGGCGATGAACCGCGCGCAGGCCGGCTGGGCGAGGATCGTGTCGATGGCCTGGTCGCCGTCCTGCACGTCGCTGCGGCCGAGGAACGTCTTGGGCGTGTTGTCGTGTTGGCGCGGGTCGAAGCGGAAGCTCTGGTCGCGTGGCTCGATGCGGTAGCCGGTGAAGGCGCGCGCGCCCTCGGTCACGTCCTTCTCGGTGTAGTTCCCCTCTCCGAGGGTGAATAACTCCATCACCTCGCGCGCGAAGTTCTCGTTGGGGTGCGCCGCCCGGCTCTCGCGCAAGTCAAGCCAATCGATCATCGCCGGGTCGCGCGAAACGGCCTTGACCAGCACGCCGAAGTTGCCGCGCGCGTGCTCGCGGAACGTCTGGTTCTGCCGCCACATGAGATAGGCGTCTTTGACCTTGACCGCGCTCGTGGCGAAATGCCCGTGCCAGAAGAGCGTCATCTTCTCCTCCAGCGGGTCCTGGGAACGCCGCATCCGCTCAACCCACCAGCCAATGAGGTCATTGAAGTGGAGGTACTGTTCTCGCCGCTCGTCTTTGATAACCTGCTGGCGCGCCTGCTTCATGGCACCTTCGCCGGCGTTGGCGGGCACGGCCATCATGGCCTCCTGCACCTGTTCGCGCTGGGCGATGAGGTCGCGCGGCCGGGCCCACGCCGGCGGGTCGGCAGTCACGGGAGTGGTCGGGCCGTCGACGAGGTAGCGCACGCTGGCGGCCATCCCGCTCTGCGCCAGGGAATCAATGTGCGCGGGCGCACCGCCGAAGCCGGCCCGGTTGAGCAGGTGGGCGGCCTTGGCGCGGTCCCATTGTTCGGGGGGCAGGGGCGTGAGCATCTAGGCAAGAGAGAGAGAACGGGCGCTCCGGGTGCGTCACGCATAATAACCGCTGTAGCAAGTGGGAGTTGCGTCTGGAATCACCGCCGCGCAACTTTTCCAACACGCCAGGCGTAGTTCCAGTAGCCGTTTGCTTGTCGCGGGCGGATGGGCGATGAACGGTCTTCGTTGCCCTCCGGTCCGCGGCGAAATTTGTCCATGCGCTTCACGAACCTGACCCGCCACAACGAGATCGGGGCTAACTCCTATCTGCTCGAACTCGCCGGACGGCAACTGGTGCTCGACTGCGGGATGCACCCCAAGCACGAGGGTGACGACGCCACGCCCAACCTGCGCGCGGTGCCCGACGACGCCCTCGACGCCATCATCGTCTCCCACGCGCACCTTGACCACATCGGCTCCCTGCCCGTGCTCATGCGCCGGCAGCCGCACGCGCGTGTTTTCATGAGTGCGCCCACGGCCCAGCTCGGCGAGGCGCTCCTGCACAACAGCGTCAACGTGATGGTCAAGCACGGTGGCGGCGACGGCAACCCCGCCCGCGCGTCGGGTCCGAACGTCCTCTTCAGCCACCGCGAGGCGGACCAGTACGCGCAGGTCTGGCAGCCGTGTGGCCTGCGCCAGCTCTGGAGCCTCGACGGCGAGCGCATCTCCCGGCCGGAGGAGGCCCCAGTGAGCTTCGAGTTCTTCGACGCCGGGCACATTCTGGGCTCGTGCGGGGTGCTCCTGCGTGCGGAGGGTAAGCGGGTGTTCTACAGCGGCGATGTGAACTTCCTCGACCAGACGGTCAGCCGGGCGGCGGGGTTCCCGGGAGGCAAGGAGCCGCTTCCGGAGGGGGTGGATACGCTTATCATCGAGACGACCCGCGGCGACGCGCCGACGCGGCCAGGCGTGACTCGCGCGGACGAGGAGGCGCGGTTGGCGCGGGGGCTGCGGGAGGTGTTCGCACGCGAAGGGGCGGTGCTGCTGCCGGTGTTCGCGTTGGGCAAGACCCAGGAGATGCTCGGCATTTTCCTGCGCATGAAGGAAAAAGGGCTTTTGGGCGAAGTGCCCATCTACATCGGCGGACTTGGCGCGAAGATGTCCGAGATCTACGATCGGTTCGCCGCGAGCAGCCCGCGGCTGCTGCCGGGGGTGTCGTTGCTCCACGCGGTCTCGCCGTATGTGCTGGGCGGACGGGAGGCGGCCACGTCGCCGATCAAGGCACGGCGCATTTACGCACTGAGCAGTGGCATGATGACCGAGCACACGTTGTCCAATAAGTTCGCCCAACGGATGCTCGCCGACGCGCGTAACGCCGTGTTCTTCGTCGGCTACGCGGACCCGGACTCACCCGCCGGGAAGCTGCGCGCCGCCAAGCCGGGCGAGATGGTAACGCTCGACGAGGAAAACCCGCCTGTGCCCCGGAACGCGCAGGTGGAGGTGTTCGACTTCAGCGCGCACTCGCAACGCGAGGACATCCTGGCTTACATCCGGCGCTTGCAGCCGAAGAAGGTCGTGCTCGTCCACGGCGACCCGGGGGCGCTGGAGTGGTTCCGCTCCACGCTCGCGGCGCAGGAGCCAGCGATGGAGGTCGTCATCCCGCCGCCGGGCGAGGCGGTAGAATTCTGAGCAAGTAGGATAAGGACAACGTGCGCCCCTCCGCCGAAATGGAGGTGCAAAGTCGTAAATCCTCCTTCTCCCTTCATGGAACGCCGTCACGTCGCCATCCTGCCCATCCTCCTTGTCCTGGCCTACGTGGCCTTCCAATACATCACCGCGCCGAAGTACGTCAATCCTGTGACCGGCCGCTCCGAGCGCGTCGGCCTGGACCCGCAACAGGAACAGACGTTGGGCCTCCAGGCCTACCAGCAGGTGCTCCAGGAAAACAGCGGCAACGTCATCCAAAGCGGCCCGGAATATGACAAGGTCGCCAACGTCGTGCGCCGGCTGGCGTCGGCGGCCATGGAGAAAAAGGGCGTGCAGTACCAGTGGCGCGTCAGCGTGGTGAACAGCCGGGAGGTCAACGCCTTCTGCCTGCCGGGCGGCGAGATCGTCGTCTACACGGCGATTCTGCCCGTTTGCCAGAGCGACGCCGGGCTGGCCACGGTTCTCGGACACGAGATGGGCCACGCCACCAGCCGCCACGGGGCGGAGCGCATGTTCCGCGAACAACTCACCCAGACCGCCGAGGCGGGCATCGCTGGCGGCGTCGCCAACATGGATCCCCAGCAGCAACAGCAGGTCATGGCCGCCCTCGGTGCGGTGGGGCGCTACGGAGTGAGCCTGCCCTTCAGCCGCGAACAGGAGTCAGAGGCCGACCACATCGGGCTGATCTACATGGCGCGGGCGGGGTTCGATCCGCACGAAGCCGAGTCGTTCTGGAAGCGCATGGAGGAACAGTCCGCGGGCCGGCAGCCGCCGCAGTTCGCCAGCGACCACCCGTCCAACGGCCAACGCATCCAGCAGATCCACGAATGGATGCCGGAGGCCGAGAAAGAGTACGACGCGTCGAGCATGAAGGACACCAAACAGCCCACGCAGAACACGGGGCTGTGAGGCAGCCGGGCAGTAAGACCCTCTTCAGTGGCTCTGCCCGGACATCATGTCGTTCATCCCTTGGAAGAACTGCTGGTACTTTTCCTGCCCGCCGTCCGCGGCGTAGCGCAATGGGTACACGTTCTTGACGTTGATCTCGGTGGCGTCGGGTTGGTTCTGGAAGATTTCCATGACCTCCGCGATGAACGCGTCCAGCGGCATCGCGCGCGGATCGTTGGCCTGCCGCTCGCCGCCGAGCATGGTCTGCACGTAGGGCGGGATCAGTTCGATCACCGACACAGGGGTGCCCTTGAGTTGGTAGCGTAGCGACTCGGTGTAGGAGTGGAAGAACGCCTTCGTCGCGCTGTAGGTGGCGCTCCTAGCCAAAGGCACCATCGCCAGGCCGCTGGAGACGTTGAGCACTGTGGCGTGTTCCTGCTTGAGAAGGTGCGGCAGCAGCGCGGCCGTCAGCCGGATGGGACCGAGCACGTTGGTGGCGACCATCGCTTCCACATCGGCGAGGTCGTCAGGTTGGTCGCGCAGATTCTCCATGCGCGCGATGCCGGCGTTGTTGACGAGGACGTTGAGCGCCGGGAACTCGCCCGCCAGCCGCTTCGCAAACTCCCGCACGCTGCCCGCGTCGGCCATGTCCACGGTCAACGCCCGCACGCCAGGGTTGGCGGCCACGACGGCATCGAGGGTACCCTGCTTGCGCCCGGAGACGATGATCTGGTTGCCCAGCTTATGGAACGCTTCCGCGAGGCCACGGCCGATGCCCGAGCCGCCGCCGGTGATGAGAATGGTGTTGTCCTTTGTTTGCATAGTCTCCCAACACCGTTGGACCAAAGGTGATGAATTACAAGTGACAGATTTTAATTTTTGTCACAAACGTCCTCTGGTGCGCCTTCCCTTGGCAGGCAGATCGTAAAGACTGTCCCCTGACCCACCCCCGGGCTGTCGGCACCGATCGCGCCGCCGTGCGCCTCCACCGCGACCCGGGCGATGGCCAGGCCGAGGCCCAGGCCGCCGAACTCACGCATGATGGATTGGTTCGCCTGCTCGAAGGGTTGGAAGATCTTCGGCAGTTCGGCGGGTTCGATGCCGATGCCGGTGTCAGCCACCTCCACGGTGAGCTGCCCGGGCTTCTCCCCCTCGCGGGTGCGCACGAAAATCTCGCCACCCTCGGGCGTGAACTTGCTCGCGTTTTTGAGCAGGTTCCAAAACACCTGCTGAAGCCGCGCGAAGTCGCCGTCGATCCGAGGCGCGGACGCGTCGAGACAGAGGGTCAGACGCTGGCGCTTGGCCCCGATGTCCGGTTGGCTGACCTCGGCGGCGTGCCGGATGGCCTCGTGCAGGTCCATGGGAGCGCGCGACAGTTCGAGCTTGCCGCGCGACAGGCGGGTGAAGTCGAGCATCTCGTCGATGAAGGTGACTTCCAGTTCCACGTTGCGCGCGATCATCTCCATGGCCTCAGACACCGCCGGGGACAGGTCGCGGCGGCGGCCGAACGCGTGGGTGGCCAGCAGCACGGGGGTCAGCGGCGTGCGCAGTTCGTGGGAAAGCACAGCCAGGAAATGGTCCTTGGCGGCGTTGGCGCTCTCGGCCTCGGCGCGGGCGCGCTCGGCGGTCGCCAGGGCGGCGACGAGTTCCTCGCGGCTGCGTTCGAGCGCCTGCCGGGTCTGGAGTTGCGCGGTCTCGTCGCTGAAAATCCTGATGAACCCCACCGCCGCGCCGCCGGGTCGTTCGCGCATCGGCAGCAGGGCGCAGTTGCCCCAGAAGCGGCTGCCGTCCCGGCGCTGGTGCCAGTGTTCGCCCCGGCAATAACCGGCGGCGAGCGCCTCGGCCATTTCCCGGGCGGGGACCCCAGCGGCGAGGTCGTCGGGCACGAAGATCAGGTCCAGCGGCCGGCCGAGCACCTCCGCCGCAGCGTATCGGGTGATGGCCTCGGCCCCGGGGTTCCAACTCGTGACCATCCCCTCCAGATCCGTGGAGACGATGCCGTGCTCCAATGCACCCTCAACGATCAGGCTCAGGCGCTCCTGGGTGGCGGCGAACGCCGTCTCCGTCTCACGGCGGGCGGTGACATCGTTGGTCACGCCCACGTAATGGGTCAGCCGCCCGGCAGGGTCGCGCACGGGGGAGACCGACAACTCGTTCCAGAAGGTCGTGCCGTCTTTGCGGTAGTTGAGCAATTCGCCGCGGAAGGAATTTTCCTGCCGCAGAGCCCCGCGGATCTGGGCCACGACGGCGCGGTCAGTCTCCGGACCCTGCATGAAGCGGCAGTTGCGCCCCATGATTTCTTTTTCGTCGTAGCCGGTGATACGGCTGAAGGCGGCGTTGGCGAAGACGATGGGCAGGTCGGGCGCGGTGGCGTCCACAAGGATCATGCCCACGGAGGCGTTGTCGACCGCAGTGATCCAGCGTTGGTTCTCCGCGCCGGCGCGTTCCAGGGCGAGTTGGGTGCGCTTGCGCTCGATGGCCTGGCGCAGGGTGCGGGCGATGGCCGGGCCGCTGAACTCGCCCTTGACGAGGTATTCCTGCACGCCGCCGTCGATGGCCTGCTGCACGAGTTCTGCGTCGTCGCGGCCGGTCAGGACGACGCACGGCACCGTGCGGGCCGGGGTGTTGATGCGCGCCAAGGTGTCGGGGCCGTCGCTGTCGGGCAACCCCAGGTCGAGCAGCACGGCGTCGGGCGGGGTGGAAGCCAATTGTGAGAGGCCGTCGGCGAGGGTGCCGACGGTCTGGACGGACGAACCGGCGGGCAGCGTGCGCACCAGCAGCCGGCGCAGCGATTCGGCGGCGTCGGCGTCGTCCTCGATGAGCAGCAGCTTGAGCGGGTTCATGCAGAGGCGGAAAGTACCGCTACTCTGCGCGGCCGTCGAGTTCGCGCGCGGCCTCTTCGAGCAGGGTGTCCAGACGACCGGGTGGGAAGGGTTTGAGCAGGTGGTGACGGAAGCCCGCTGCGCGGCTGCGGGCCTGGTCCGCGTTAAGGCCGAAGCCGCTCATGGCCAGCGCGTACACCGGGCGGCGGAACCGCCCTTGCAGCCGTTGCAACAGTTCCCAGCCCGTGCCGTCGGGCAGGCCAATGTCGGAGAGGAGCACGTCGGGGTCCGCGTCCGGCAGCGCCGCCAGCGCCGCCTGCATTGTGAGGGCCGCCGACACCTCGTGGCCGACCGCTTCCAGGTACATGCGCAGATACTTCAACGTGTCGGGGTGATTCTCGACCAGGAAGATCCGCAGCGGTCTTGGTTTACAGGCAGTGATCGGCGCATCCATGAGATGAATAGCTATTCGCCCACGCGGCGCGCGCCGTTTGTAGCGCAAATTCCCGGCTCTAAAGCCGTTGGCGATCCGAACACCCTTTTTTCCTTACTTTTTCCTTACCTCTAGTCGCTGGTTTCCACGGCTTCCTCCTTGGTGGCCAGCGGTAAACTCACGGTGAAGGTCGCCCCGTGACCGAGCCCCGGGCTGCTGGCGCGCAGGGTGCCTCCGTGCGCTTCCACCGTGCCCTTGG
>CAXUIU010000176.1:0-7871 GCA_964250955.1 uncultured Chthoniobacterales bacterium
CGTCCCCGCAAGCGCCACGTACGCGCCGTTGTTCATCCTCGGTCCCTGTGTGATCGAGTCGGAAGACTTCCTCTGGCGGGAGGGGAGGCAAGTAAAGGAGGTTTGCGAGCAGGCGGGAGCAAGGTTCGTGTTCAAGGCGTCGTACGACAAGGCCAACCGCACGTCGGGTAAATCGTTCCGCGGGCTGGGGGCGCGCGAGGGCTGCGCCCTTCTCGCCGCCGTCGGCCGCGAGCTTGGCGTCCCGGTGACGACCGACGTGCATTCCCCGGCGGAGGCCGAGGTGGCGGCTGAGTTCATCGACGTGCTGCAAATCCCGGCCTTCCTGTGCCGCCAGACCGACCTGATCGAGGCCGCCGCCCGGACGGGGCGCGTGGTCAACGTTAAGAAGGGGCAGTTCCTCTCGCCCTGGGACGTGCGGCCCATCGCCGACAAAATCCTCGCGGCGGGCAACGAGCGGTTCTTCTTTACCGAGCGCGGGGTAACTTTTGGTTACAACAACCTCGTGGCCGACATGCGTTCGCTCTACTGGATGCGGCAGGCGGGGTACGCCGTGGTCTTCGACGCGACCCACTCCGTCCAACGGCCGGGTGGGGGAGGCGACCGCACGACAGGGGACGGTGAACTGGCCCCGGTCCTCGCGCGCGCGGCGGTGGCGGCGGGTTGTGACGGGGTGTTCATGGAGGTTCATGAGAACCCGGCGCAGGCCCTTTCCGACGGCCCCAACCAGGTGCCGCTCTCGCAGCTCGGCACCATCCTCGCTACCTTGAAGAAAATCCATGAAGCCGCGCACGCGTAAAATCCTGGCCACCGTCCTGGCCGGCGCGTGTGCGTTGGCCGTCCTGACACCCGCTCCCGGCGCGCCGTCGGACAGGAAAAAGAAAAAGGGTGATGCCGCCTCGCAGTCGCCGGATCCGAACGGACAAAAAGAAAAGGCGAAAGGCGGCGGGTCCATTCCCTTGCCGTTCACGCCGGGTCGTTCGGCGATGAACGTCCGTATCCCCGACCTCGACCTCACCGGCAAATTGCTCTCACTCCTGATGGCCGAGAAGGCCACGCGCCTGGACGACGACCGGGTCAAGTTCGAGGGGATGAACATGGATTTTAACAAGCCCGACGGCAAAGAGGATTTCCACGTCGTCATGCCCGCCTCGGTGCTCAACCTCAAAACGCACATCATCGCCAGCGACGACCCGGTGAAAGTCAGCACGCAGGACTTTGAATTGACCGGCGAGAAGATGGAGTTTAACACGGTAGAACGCCAGGGCCAGTTGACCGGCCGCGTCCGCATGGTCATCCACAACCTCAAACAACTCGCCGGCACGTCCGAACCGAAATCTTCCGAATGACCAAGCTCGCCTCGCTGTTCTCCCCAGCCGGCGTGTTGGGCGCCCTGTGCGGGCTCCTCTCGGTGGCTGCCCTAACCGCCTGGGGTCAGCAGCCGGACGCCGGTGTCCCGCCCGATGCGCCGCCTTCGCCGAACGACACGGAAATCCTCGCCAACCAGGGAGCGACCTTTACCTCCAAGGACCGCATCGCTGTCTTCAACGGTGACGTGCGCGTGCACGATCCGCGCTTCAACCTGGCCAGCGACAAGCTGACGGTGTACCTCGCCAAGGGGGCGGTCCCCGAGGGGGACGCGGCCTCCACTCCGCCCACGCCTGCCCCGACGGCGACCCCGCCGCCCATTAAGGCCAATCCCGCTGATCCCAACAAGCCCGGCGCGGACCGTGGCGGCGGCATCGACCACGCCGTGGCGGAGGGTCATGTAACCATCGTGCAGAAGCGCGCCGCGACCAAGCCGGGCGAGGAGGAAAAAGTCTCCGTCGGCCGGGCGGAAACCGTCGAGTACGACAACAAGACGGGCGACCTGACGTTGCGCGGCTGGCCCAAGGTGCAGCAGAACGGCGATTCGCACGAGGCGCTCTCCGCCTCGACCTACATGATCATGCACCGCGACAACAGCCTCGACACCTTCGGTCCGAGTAAGACCCACATCGTCCAGCGCGCCAAAGACACCGACCAACCCGGCGCCGCCAAGCCGAACGGTAAACCCGCCGGCACCAAGCCGACCGCCAACCGCCCCCCGTCGGGCAACCCCAAGCAGGGCTAAATGCTATGAGCCTTTCCCCTGATCTCCTGACCGTGGAGGCCACCGTCGCCACGCCGGCAGCGGCCGCGATACACCCGGGTGAGGAAATCGCGCCCATCATGCAGACGCGCGGGCTGGTCAAAACCTACAACAAGCGCACGGTCGTCAACCAGGTGGACATCCAGGTGCGCCGCGGCGAGATCGTCGGCCTGCTCGGTCCCAACGGCGCGGGCAAGACGACGAGTTTCTACATGATCGTCGGCCTCGTGCCGCCCAATGCCGGGACGATCATCTTCAACGGCGTGGACGTGACGCGCTATCCCATGTACCGCCGCGCGCGGCTCGGGATGGGGTATCTGCCGCAGGAAGAATCCATCTTCCGCAAGCTGACGGTGGAGCAAAACCTGCTCGCTATCCTGGAGACCCTCCCGCTCGACCGCAAGGCCCGGCGCGCGCGGTGCGACGAACTGCTGGAACAGTTCGGCATCGCGCACGTCGCGCGCAACCTCGCCCTGACGCTCAGCGGCGGCGAGAAGCGCCGGCTCACCATCGCGCGCTCCCTGATCACCAACCCCAATTTGCTGATGCTCGACGAACCGTTCAGCGGCGTGGACCCCATCGCCGTCTCGGAGGTGCAGCAGATCATCGTCTCGCTGCGCGACCAGGCGAACCTGGGCATCATCATCAGCGACCACAGCGTGCGCGAAACGCTCACCATCGTGGACCGCGCCTACCTGATGTACGACGGCAAGGTCGTGCGCGAGGGCACCAGAGATTTCCTGATCAACGATCCCGTCAGCCGCCAACTCTATTTGGGCGAACGGTTCTCGATGTGACCGGCGATTCAGGGAAGTGACCGCTTCGATGTTCCCCCGACCAAGAAGCTCAACCACCCACCCTAGAAGAGGAGAGCCAGAACAAAGAGTCATGCAGATCGCGAACGTCCATCCGCAAATCAACGTCACCGGCCGCCACCTCGCCATCACGGCCGCCATCAACGACTACGCGCAAAAGAAAGTCGAAAGCCTGCACCTGGATTACCCGCGCATCGTCTCCGCGCACGTTATCCTCGAAGTCGATAAATACCGACACCGCGCCGAAGTGGTGCTCGTGTGCTGCAACCACATCACCATCGAGGCGCACGAAGAGTGCCCGGACCTGTACGCCTCCATCGACCAGGCCGTCTCGAAAGTGGCCCGGCAGATGCGCAAGTACAAGACGCGGCTCCTGCGGCACCAGCGACCGCACCGCAACACGACCGTGCGCTACCTGGAGGAACAGGTCTTCGACGCGGCGGCCTTCGACGACGTGGAGGAAGAGGCACCGGTCACCGCGAAGGGCTACAAAGAAGCCCCGCCGGAGCCGGAGGTCATCCATACGGAAAAGTACCCTGTAAAGCCCATGTACATCGATGAGGCCGTGCTCCAGATGGACATGAGCGCGCGGCAGTTCCTCGTCTTCCTCAACGCCAAGACGGAGAAGGTCAACGTCCTCTACCGCCGTAAGAAGGGTGACCTCGGCCTGATCCAGCCCAGCTTCCACTAAAATCCCCGCCCGTCGTGGAACCCCCCGCCATCCTCCCGAGAAAGAAGCCGCCGACCATCGACGGCAAGCGGCCGACGATCACCGTCGGGCAGTTCTTCCGCGACCATGCGGAGGGTCTGGGGATGACCCTGGTCGGGCCGGAGCGAGGGTTCGACCGCAAGATCCTGGAGCCGACCATCAACCGACCCGGGCTGGCGCTCTCGGGGTTCTTCCAGTACTTCGCGGCCAAGCGCATCCAGGTCGTCGGCAGCGCGGAGTTGTCGTACCTGCGCAGCCTGCCGCGCGGGGAGGCGGCGGGGCGCTTCCGGGCGCTGTGCCAGCGGCGGGTGCCGTGCATCGTGTTCTCGCGTGGGGCGTCCGTGCCGCGCGCCCTGCGCGCGGAAGCGGAACGCGCGAACATCGCTCTTTTCAGCACGCCGCTGGTCACGATGAACTTCGTCAACGCGGCGACGATCTACCTGGAGTTCGACTTCTCGCCCTCGCGCACCGAGCACGGTTCGATGGTGGACATCCTGGGCATCGGCACGCTCATCCGCGGAGCCAGCGGCGTGGGGAAAAGCGAGTGCGTCCTGGGCCTGATCGAGCGCGGCTACAGCCTCGTGGCCGACGACGTGACGCGCATCCGCGCCATCGAGCGGCGTGAACTCATGGCGACCGCCCCGAGCCTGACGCGCTACCACATGGAGGTGCGCGGGCTGGGGGTCATCAACGTGGCCGCCATCTTCGGCATCGCGAGCATCCGCACCGAGAAGAGGCTGGACTTTGTCGTGACATTAAAAGATTGGCACGCCATGGAGGATGTCGATAGAGTGGGCCTCGAACAGGAGTCCTACCGTATCTTGAACATCGAAGTCCCGCACGTCACCATCCCCGTCCGCCCCGGACGCGACTCGGCGCGGCTCGTGGAGGTGGCAGCGTTCGACCAGAAGCTCAAGAGTCACGGCCAGCACAGTTCGATGGAATTCAACCAACGGCTCGTCAACCTGATGCACCGCAAGCAACGCGCGTTATGAATGGACCCGGGGGCGACGCCGGGGCCGCCGGCGAGGAGAAATGCTGCAAGGACCTCGTGATCCTGAACAAGCTCGGGATGCACGCCCGGCCGTCGGCACGCTTCGTCAAGATTTCCAACCGCTACAAGGCCGAAATCCTCGTGGAAAAGGACGGCGAACAGGTCAACGGCAAGAGCATCATGGGCCTGATGATGTTGGCCGCCGGGCAGGGCTCCAAGCTGCGCGTGACCGCCGAGGGGCCAGACGCCAAGGCAGCCATCGACGACCTCGAACACCTCGTGCAGGGCCGCTTCGACGAGGAATGAGCGCGGCGGTGGGTCTGGTCCAGGTTTTTTCCCGATGAACGCCCAGGTGGGTTCGTCACTGCCGGAAACGCGTTTTCAAGGCCTCGGCGTGTCGCCAGGTCTCGCCCGGGGAACGGTGCACGTTCATCGGCCGGAGCAGGATGCCTTGCCCGAATATGTGGTGCGCGAGGAAGAGCTGCCGGCCGAGATCGCGCGTTTCGAGTCGGCGCTGCTCCTGACCCGCACGCAGATCCTCGACATGCAGGTCAAAATCGCCGACGCCATCGGGGCCAAGGACGCGAGCATCTTCGACGCGCACCTGCTCGTCGTCGAGGACCGCACGCTCATCGACGAGGTCCTGCGTACGCTTCAACGCGAGCGCCGCAACATCGAGGCCGTCTTCGAACAGGTCGCCGGTCGTTACGCCAGCCTCCTGGAACGGATGGACGACCCGTACCTGCGCGAGCGTTGCCTGGATGTCCACGACGTGACCCGCCGGGTGCTCAACAATCTCAGCGGCCGACACCTGCCGACCCTGGCCGAGATCACGCACGAGCACATCCTCATCGCCCCGAACCTGACGCCCTCGGACACGGCGCTGCTCAACCGTCAGTACGTGCTCGCCTTCGCCACCGACGCGGGCAGCCGCACCTCGCACACGGCCATCATGGCGCGTTCGCTCAGTCTGCCGGCCATCGTCGGCCTGCACGACGTGAGCGCCAAAATCGAGAGCGGCGCGGACGCGCTCCTGGACGGCTACCATGGCCTGCTCGTGGTCAACCCGAGCGAGCAGACCCTGCGCGAGTACGAGGAACTCGGCCGGCGTAAGCAGCGTGTCGAGGCAGGACTGGTGGACCTGCGCGAGACGGTTTCGACCACGCGCGACGGCCGCCACGTCGTGCTCTCGGCCAACATCGAGCTGCCCGAGGATATCCCGACCGTCAAAACGGGCGGCGCGGAGGGCGTCGGATTATACCGCACGGAGTTTTTCTACCTCAACAAGGCGCGTCTGCCCAACGAGGAGGAGCAGTTCGCCAACTACCGCGAGGTCGCCAGCGCGGTCTTGCCGCACCCGATCATCATCCGCACGCTCGACCTGGGGGGCGACAAGTCCATCGCCAACCTGCAACTCCCGACGGAATTAAATCCGTTCCTGGGTTGCCGCGCGATCCGCTTCTGCCTGCAACGCCCCGACGTGTTCAAGACGCAGCTCCGTGCCATCCTGCGCGCGTCGGCGTTGGGCAACGTGCGGACCATGTACCCGCTCGTCAGCGGCCTGGAGGAGGTCCGGCAGGCCAACCGGGTGCTGGAGGAGTGCAAAGCGGAGTTGCGCGCGGAGGGGCGCGCGTTCGACGAGAGCATGCCTGTGGGCATCATGATCGAGGTGCCCAGCGCGGCACTCTGCGCACCCGAACTCGCCCGCGAGGTAGCGTTCTTTTCCATCGGCACCAACGATCTCATCCAGTATTCCCTCGCGGTGGACCGGGTTAACGAACGCATCGCCCACCTCTACGAGCCGACGCACCCGGCCATCGTGCGGCTCATCAAGATGGTCGTCGATGCCGCGCATGCGGCCGGCATTTGGGCGGGGGTATGCGGCGAGATGGCCAGCGAGGTCGCGCTGACGCCGCTGCTCCTCGGCCTGGGGGTGGACGAACTCAGCGCCGGGGCGGCGCTCGTGCCACGGGTCAAGCGCGCCGTGCAGAGCCTGGAAATGGATGTTTGCCGGGCGCTGGCAGAGGCGGCGCTGCGGATGGACTCGCCCGGCGCCATCCTGGCGGAGTGCGAGGCGGTGGCCGAGCGGTATTATCCTGACCTGATCGCCTGACCATGAGCGTTCCGATCGGTGACGGGCGCCCGCGGTTGGTTGGCCGTACCGGTTCGCTCGACGCGTTCTGGCCGTTGGTGGAGCCGGTGCTCGCCGCGCTCGCACCACGCCGACTGTGCGAGATCGGCGTCGACCAGGGGATCTTCACGCGCCGACTGCTGGCATGGGTCAGGGAACATGGCTGCGCGTACGTCGGCATCGACCCCGCAACTGATCCGGTGGCCGCCGCCCTGATCGAGCCTCCTGGATGGTTGATCCTCGGTCGTTCGCTGGAGGTTCTCCCCGGGTTGGAACCTTGCGAGGCGTACTTCATCGACGGTGACCACAACTACCACACCGTCCGCGGCGAACTCGAACTCATCACGCGAGCCACCCCCGGGGCGGGTCCGGTGATCTTCGCGCACGATATCAGCTGGCCGTGGGCGCGCCGTGACATGTACCACGACCCGGACGCGATTCCACCAGAGGCGCGCCATCCGGCGTCCGCCGATCTCGGGGTGTCCCTGGACGGCGACGAATTGGTGCCCGGCGGGTTGCGCTCACCGGGGAGGTACGCCGTCGCGCAACGGCCGGGCGGCGAACGCAACGGCGTGCGGACAGCCCTCGAAGATTTCCTGAACAGCGACGCCGGACGCGCCTGGCAGACGGTGTGGGTGCCGATGGCCTTCGGACTGGCGATCCTGTACCGGCCGGACGCCGTTCCCGCGGAGTGCCGCACCATTTTGGAACAACTGGATACGGCCACCCGGACGCTAGGCGATTTCCTGGGGTCCTCCGAGGCAAACTTCCTCTCGCTCTACCTCTACGCGGAGGCGGCCAAATCCCACCAGGAGCGGTTGCAGCAAGATTACGAGGACCTCTCCGCCGCCCACCGCAAACTGGGCGGTGCCTACGAGGAACTATCCTCCGCCCACAAACAACTCGGCGGTGCCTACGAGGGTTTGTCCGTCGCCTACCAGAGCCTGTCGGCGCACAGTGAACGGCTGATGCAGGATTACGACCGTCTGATGACGGCATACCGGGAACTCGAACGCGCGACCCGTCCCGGCGACTCTCCCTAGTCCTCGATCTCGAAGCCGCCTTCCTCCATCTTTTTGAGCACGTCGCTCATG
>CAXUIU010000177.1:0-7861 GCA_964250955.1 uncultured Chthoniobacterales bacterium
TCCAGCATCTTAGAGTCGTGCACGTTAGCGGCCGAGAGTACGGCGGCCAAGGGCAACCCGCCGCGCTCTACCACAACGTGGCGCTTCGTGCCCACGCGGGCGCGACCGACCGGACTCGGGCCGGTTTTCTCGCCCCTTTTTGCGCGGGGATCGAGCAGGAGTCCACACAGGCCCGGCTCCAGTCGAGCTTGTCCGCATCGGCCAGGCGTTGGAGCAACATCCAGTGCAAAACCTCTCAAACGCCTTATGCTTGCCAGTCGCGCAATCGCCGCCAGCAGGTCATGCCTGAACCGCAGCCCAGCTCGGGCGGGAGCAACTCCTATGGCGTGCCGGTGCGCAGCACAAAAACGATGCCCGTGAGCACCGCCCGATCCGGGATGCGTGGCCGCTCACCACGCGGGCGGGGCGGTACGGGCGGCAGCAACGGCTCGATTTCCTCCACAGCTTGTCACTCATCAACGGCTTGGCCATGCGCCAAACTTAACAGAAAACCGATTTTATTAGATGCTCTTATCTAGAGCACATGCTTTGTCCGGCCTTGCGTACAGGTCAGACCGTAATCATGAACAACTTGAGCGTCCACGAGAATGAGACCATGCGCGAGCGAATCGCGGTGGCAGGCTGCCGTTTAGTGTTTCTGCCCGCATACAATCCCTGACTTCAGCCCTATTGAAGACGCTTTCTCCAAACTCAAGGGCTTCCTACGCAAGGCGAAAGCCCGCATCCAAGAAGCACCCGAAGCCGCCATCGCCGCTGGCTTGCCACTCTCACCGGCGAAGATGCACGCGGCAGGTTCAGCCGCTGCGGTTTTCTGCCACTCAAGCACTTTGAGAACCGCTGCAACACGGTTGATGCGCCTCTGACTCAAAGGCAACAAACATCAACCCGTGGTCGCAGCAGTTTGGCCTGCGCGGACCAGGTTGCGGCAGCGCAGCATCTCTGCGGCATGCTGGCGGGCGCGTTCGCGGTCTTTCTTCGGTCCATGATAAAGTCGCGCCAAACAGCGATGCGGGAACGGCTCGTCAGGTGCCAGCGCCGTAGCCTGCTCAAATGCGCGGATCGCCCAATCCACCCGGCCGGTACGCGCCAGGGCAATTCCCAGGTTGGCGTGGGTTTGCGCCCGGTTGTGCTGGAGGGAGGCCGCACGCATGTGCTCGTACACGGCGTCCTCGTAGTGCCCCTGACGGCGCAAGGCGACTCCCAGACCGTCGTGGGCTTGCGCGCTGAAATCATCGCGCTCCAGCGCGCGCCGGAAGGCCGCCTCTGCCTCTGGCAGCATCTCGCATCGCAGATAGGTCTGGCCGAGGGCCAGCGACAGAGCAGGGAGTTGGGTTTCCTCCGCCCGCAGAGGCTCCAACCAGCGCAACGCTTCCGCAGTGTCGTGCAGCCGCAGCTTGGCACGGCCCATCAGCAGGCGCGCGGCCGGGGCGACTGCACCATCCGCGAGCAACGGCGCGACGGCCTCGGCCGCGTCGGCAGGCCGATCCAACGCCAACAGGCAGGAAGCGAGATGGGTGCGCACCGCCGCTTGGTCCTGCTCCGCGAGCATCCCGCGCAGCAGACGCTCGGCCAGGGCCGGACGATTGGAGTGCAGGTAGACTTGCGACAAGTTCCAACGCCGGTCCCAGTCGGCGGCGGCGGCCATTTTGGCCGGATCGTCGTCGCTGGGCAACTCGATGTAACCCAGCGCGGCGAACTGCTGCATGACCTGACGCGCCGCCCAGGGGTCGGACTCGTCGGCCGGCAGGTGGCGGTGGGTCCCGTCGAGCGGATGCGGAGCCTCGTAGGATTCGACTCGCGCCAGAGTTTCAGGAGGCGGGCCGACGAGGAGTTTCGTCAGGGCGCGTCCGTCCATATCGTCGGGAACAGGAACTCCGAGCAGGGTCAGCACGGTGGGCGCGAGGTCGAGCAGCGTGGCTCCGTGAATGATCTCGTCACGTCGGATCGCCGGGCCCGCGGCGACGAGGATGCCCTGCTCGCGGTGCCAGGCGACAGGGTCCATCTCCGGACCGAACTTCTCGCTCGGCTCGCGCGTGTGCCGCACCATCGGCGGACGCAGGCCATCGCTGTGGAAACCGTGGTCGGAGAGGATGAGCACGGTCGTCTCCGGTCCCGCCAAGGCGAGCAGCCGCCCCAGCAGCATGTCGTGGAAGCGGTACACGCCCGTGACCACCGGGCCAAAGAGCGCGGCGTCCTCCGTGCTGACGTGCGCCATGGCTGGCGGATGGTATTCCATGAACCCGTGGCACGCGTGGTCAATGGTGTCGTAGTACACGGCCAGCAGATCCCAGTCGTCCTGCGCCGCGAGGCAAGTCGCGGCGTTCTGGATGCTGGCGCATTTGGCCAGCAGGCTTGCCAGCATATCCAGGCGCGGGTCTTCCCGGTCGGCGGGCACCACACCCGCGAGAAACGGCAGGATCTGCCGCGGGGTGATGTCACGGGGCAACACGCGGAACGACTGCGCCAGTTCGTAAAGCTCGGGCGGATGAACGGCACGCGGGTCCATCGGCGCGACCTGCCCGTCGGGCTGTTGCACGATCTGGCTGAAATGGTCGGTGAACACCGTGCCGGCAATCGGCTCGGCCGGGTGCGAGGCGAACCAATTCACCACCGCACTCCGCTTGCCGACTTGGCTGAGGACGTTCCAGAGAGCTTTCGCCCGGCGCGAGGTTGAGGAAACGGGCCGAACCCCCTGGCCGTCGGGCCGGGGCTCGGTGAAACCCAGGATGCCGTGCTTGTCCGCATGCTTGCCCGTGGCAATGGAGTTCCACAGAATGGGCGAGAGGACCGGGTGCAGCGTGGCCAAGTTGCCGCTGGTGCCGCCCTCGACCAGCCCCTTGAGCACGGGCATGGCACCCGAGTCGATCAGCGGCTGGATGATTTTCCAATCTGCCGCGTCCCAGCCCAGGAGCAGGACGCGTTTGGTCAGCGGGGCAGGCATCAGGCCGTGTGCGCGGCTTGTTTGCGTCGGCGAAGAGCCACGATGCCAGCCGTACCCGCCATCCCGAAGGCCAACGCGGCCAAGGAACCCGGCTCGGGCACCGCGCCGACGACGATGGGCGTGTTCGCCGCCGTCTCGTAGTACGAATCGAGGTAGGTAATCGTGCAAGAAGCGTCCGTGTTGGTGCTGCCGGTCACCGTGACGCTGAACTCGGCGTAGCCGTAGTGCAGTTGTCCGTCTTCGAGGAACTTGAACCCCGCGATACCCGTGGTGTTGGCAAACTGCCCCCCGGCGACGTTGTTCTGTTGCGCTCCGAGGAAGTTATAGTTGCCGGAAACGTACGCGAAGGCACTGTTCGGCCCGACCGTCGTGCCGGGCGCGAGGTTGGTGGCGTAGGCAACGCGGCCGAAGAGTCCGGCGTATTTGATGTAGCCGACCACCTGGCTGACGGTGGCGGACGTGCTGTTGTAACCGGCGAAACCACCGAAGGAATTCGTCGTGATGCCGTACTGCGGGAAACCCGGGAAGGTGTTCGCGCCGAGCAGGAGGTCGGGCGTGCCATTACCGTCGATGTCCCACCGTTCGTGGTCGAGGGTGTGAATGGGCGTGGAATGGAGAACCACCGAGGGAGGCGGGACGCCTTCCACGATCGTGCCATAAGCCTGGGTCGCGCCGGCCAGCGCGACTGCCCCCGTCAACCCTTTGACCGCCAATGAACCCGCCTTGTGTTTATCCATGAGTATAGTGTGATGTAGATTCCAAACGAAAGCGTCAGCGGCCAATCTCCTCTTGGGCAGCCGGTTTGCGCCGACGGCTGGCCGCGATACCGACCGCGCCCGCCACCCCGAAGGCCAGCGCGGCAAGAGAGCCCGGCTCGGGCACCGCGCCGACGATGATCGGTGTATTCGCGGCGGTTTCGTAGTAGGAGCCGAGATAGTTCACCGTGCAGGTGGCGTCCGCGTTGGTGCTGCCGGTCAGCACGCTGCTGAACTCGGCGTAGCCGTAGTGCAACTGTCCGCTCTCCAGAAATCGGAAGCCGACGTAGCCGGTCGTGTTCGGAAACTGCCCGTTCGTCGTGGAGCCGTAACGGTTGCCGAGAAAGCCGTAAACGTTGTTGAGCCCCGGGAACGCGCTGGCGGAACCCACCGCGGTGCCGACCGCCAGGTTCGAGCAGTAGATGTTATTCCCGAACACGGGACTGTATCGGATGTAGCCGACCGCCATCTCGGAGGAGTACACTCCGTTGATGCTGGTGATGGCGTCCGGCCGCTGCAGCGGCGGACTCCCGCCAGCCCGTAAAACGGCCGCGCCGATCGTGAAGTCCAGAAAGCCATCGCCGTCGATGTCCCACGCGGTGTACCCTCCCGTGCCAGCCGTGGCGGTGCCGGTGATCGTGCTCGTCAGGGGAGCGTTCCCGGCGACCACCGCGCCATAAGCCTGGGTCGCACCGGCCAGCGCGACCGCCCCCGTCAATCCTCTGACCACCAAAGAACCCGCCGTGTGTTTATCCATGAGTATGTTGGGATGTAGATTGGAAGTGGCGAGTCAACTTTCGGGCTCCGACACCCGGCGTCCCCGCGCGCCACGGGTCGCGCGCCAACCTGCGGCGAGCAACGCGCTGGCCCCCCGCATCAGAATACCAGTGGAAGGTTCGGGCACGGCGTCGGCGGTGATCCGGTAGGCGAGGTCCACCCCGAGAGCCGACTCGTTGCCGGGCAAGCCGAGGTCGCCGCCAGGATTCTCCGCGTGGGCATTGCTGCCGCCGGGGACCACGCCCGCCAGCCCCGTGGAGCCGAAAACTCCCAGTTGTCCACCGTTGCCGAAATCCAAGTCCGCGATCACGGACAGATAGAAGGTGCCGGCGCGGGGCAGCAGGATACTCAGGGGCAGCGACACCAGCGCGGAGTTGGCATCCCCATTGAAGGACGTGCTCAACGTCGCGTTCGCGGGATTGATGAGCAGGTGCGCCACATCGCCGTTGAGGCCGTTGTTGGCCGCTGACAGGGAACTGTAGACGTTCACCTCGTAGCCCGTGATGTTGGCGTAGGAGGCGAAGCCGTTGAAGCCTTCGGTCGCCGCCGTGACGTTGGTGAGCCTGAGGAGGGTGGCCGCGGTGAAATCATCCACGGCGGAGAGGCTGAACGTGGGATCGTCGTCGAAGAACTGCGATGTGTAGGCGTTCGCCCCCGCGAAGGCAGACCCGGAGGAGCCGATCTGATCTAGGACGACGACCGCTCCGGCCCGAGAGAAGCAGACGGTCGAAATTCCCAAGGCAAAGGTCACGGCAAGCAGGCTGGATTTCATGGTTGGCGGGTAGGTGGGGTCGATGTGGCGGTGTGATCCCTCGTGAACCTGCGGCTAGTGGCTGGCAGTCGCGTCCGCCTTGCCGGCTTCCCTGTCTTTCACGGCGGTGGGAGCAGCCACTCCAATCGCGATCGGGTTGGATGCTGATTGGATAACCCTCAACCGGAAGACCGCACCCAGGCCATTGGCGCCGCCAGCGTAGGTCGTGCCGTAGAAGTTGCCGTCGGCGCCCTGTGTCAAGCCGGCCAGCGGTTGACCTCCGTCGGTGCCGTTGGTGAAGCTGTAAAGGCTTTTCAACACCCCTGCGCGCGTCACCCGGAACACCGTGCCCCAGCCGTTGGTGCCACCCATCAGGGTCGTGCCGTAGAAGTTGCCGTCGGTGCCCAGCGCCAATCCCGCGTAAGGAAAGCCCCCACCCGCCGCGTTGTCGAAACTGGCGAGGGTGGTCAACGCACCCACCGTGTCGATGGCATAGACTGTTCCGCCGCCAGAAACGCCACCTTGTTGGGTCACGCCGTAGAACTTGCCGTCGCGCCCTTGCACCAGTGAGCCGGCGGGATTGCCTCCAGCCACACCGCCGTCGAAGCTGTAGAGGGACGTGAGCACACCGGCCGGGGTGAATCGGAACACCCGGCCACTGGAGTTCGTACCTCCATTGGAGGTGCCGTACAGATTGCCGTCGCGTCCCTGGATCAATCCGACGACCGGTCCGTCCGTCGGGTCGGTGAAGGCGTGGAGGGTCGTCAGCGTCCCGGCGGGCGTGATCTGATAGATCGTTCCCGGATAAGGGGAAAAGCCGCTGGGGTCATAGGAGACGGTAGCACCGTAGAAGCTGCCATCGCTGCTTTTAACCAACGCCGTGGGGGCAGGAATTCCTCCGTCCTCACCGCCGGTGAAGTTGTAAAGGGTGGTCAACTGACCCGCCGGAGTCACCTGGAACACCGAACCATATCCGCCGGGTCCGCCGTTGGCCGTGCCGTAGAGGTTGCCGTCGTTGCCCAGCGTCAGCGCGGCGGCGGGCGCAGTGCCATCCGTGCCGTTGGTGAAGTTGTAGATGGTCGTCAGTACCCCGGTCGGGGTCACCTGGAACACCGTGCCGTTATTGTACAGCCCGCCTTGTTGCGTCGTGCCGTAGAAGTTGCCGTCGGCACCCTTCGTCAGCGCGGTAGTGGGCTGAAGCGCGTCCGTGCCACGTTGGAAGGTAAAGAGCGTGGTGTGCACCCCTGCGATAGTGACCCGGAACACCGTGCCGTATCCGCCGGCCCCACCCTGCAAGGTCACCCCGTAGAGGCTGCCGTCGGTGTCCTGGGCCAGGGTGAGCCCGGGAAAGTTCCCGTCCGCGCCGCCGCTGAAACTGTAGAGCGTGGTCAACACCCCCGCGGGCGTCAGTTGGAAGACCGTGCCGCCGATCAGATTGTTGTCGCCACCCTGATTGGTCGCACCGTAGAAGTTGCCGTCGCTACCGAGCACCAACCCGGTCGTGGGATCGCCGCCATCCCCGAAGTACCCGAACGTGTGGATCGTCGCCAACGTGCCATCGGTGGTCACCCGGAACACCGTGCCCTGGCCATACTCGCCGCCGTAGCTGGTGGTCGTCCCGTAGAGGCTGCCGTCCGCCGCCTGCGCCAACGCGCCGACAGGGTTGCCACCGTCCTCGTTGCCGGTGAAAGAGTAAAGTGTCGTCAGCGCACCGTCGGGCGTGACCCGGAACACCGTGCCATTGCCGCTCACGCCGCCCGATGAAGCGACGCCGTAGAAGTTGCCGTCGCGGCCTTGCACGAGCGCATCGCTGATGCCATACCCGTCCGTGCCGACTTCAAAGCCGAATTGAAGAGTGTAGATGGTGGTCAGCGCCCCCTCCGGTGTGATCCGAAAGATCGTGCCGACCGCCCCGCCTCCGACCTGGGTAGTGCCGTAGAAATTGCCATCGCTGCCTTGCACGAGCGCGGCCTCCGGCTGGCCTCCGTTCACGTCGTTGCTGAAGCTGAAAAGGGTGGTCAACACCCCGGCGGGGGTGAACCGGAAAACGGTGCCATAATTTCCAGTACCGCCACCGGGAGTAGTGCCGTAGAAGTTGCCGTCCTTCCCCAGGACCAGCCCGGCCATCGGCCCGCCGCCGTCCGCGCCGCCGCTGAAGCTGTAGAGAGTGGTCAGCACTCCGGCAGGGGTGATCCGGTAGATCGTGCCGTTGTTGCGCACACCGCCTTGGGGGATCGTGCCGTAGAAATTGCCGTCAACGCCCCGGACCGGACCGGACGCTGGCGAGAGACCTTTGGGCGGACCCGTGAAACTGAAGAGACTCGTCACGCTGCCCGCCTGCGCGGACGCAGCGAGCCACGCCGACAGGACGAACGCCGCCAACAGCAGCAAGGACCGGCGCACGGTCGGGCGAACAAGCGACAAAGGGGACAACGTGGGCAAGGGTGTGAATCGGTCCATGATGTGAAAGCCAATGATGGAAGTTGCGTTTTCTTGTCTCTGGCTGGCACCAGCAGCGACGATGTCCCCGGTGGCGTTCGTTCGCATAAGAATCCGAGCATCCATCCTGTCACCGGAGCCAGGCGGGACGAACCGGCCGGCCACTGCTCAACTTATTTCAAGCTTCCCCGGGAAAAC
>CAXUIU010000178.1:0-7850 GCA_964250955.1 uncultured Chthoniobacterales bacterium
GCGTTCGTGGCCGCGCACTCCCGGCCGGGCCTGCCCGCGCGCACCCTGCGTCTCGGGTTGGCGCTGCCCGAGACCGTAAGCACCCCCGACGAGGAACTCGACGCCCGCCTGGCCCCCGGGGTGGAACGCACGCTCTTCACCTGGCCGGTGACGGCCTTGCGCCGGGGCAACTTCCCGCTGGGCCGCCTCTATTATAGAGAACGCTCGCCGCTCGGCTTCTGGGATGTGCGGCGCTCCCAGGCCGCCCCGTGCGAACTGCGCGTCTACCCCGCCCTGCGCGCCGCCCAACGCCAGGTCGGCCGCGGGCGGGACTTCGAAAAACTGCGCGACTACGTGGCCGGTGACAGCATCGACGACGTTTCCTGGAAAGCCACCGCGCGCCGCCAGAAGCTCGTGAGCAAGGTCTTCCAGGTCGAGCGCACGCAGGAGGTCTACGTCATCCTCGACGCCTCCCGCCTGAGCGGCCGGCCGGCGGAGGGCGAGGTTCCCACCGACGGTCCGGACGAGGAAGACCCGGACGCCCGCACGCTGGCGGCGGTGCAGCAACGGGCGGTGCCCACGATCCTGGAACGCTACGTCTCGACGGCGCTGCTCCTGTGCCAGGCGGCGGAACGGCAGGGCGACCTCTTCGGGCTGGCGACGTTCGCAGCGGGGGTGCAGCGGTTTCTGCGCGCGAAGAACGGCACGGCGCACTTCGACGCCTGCCGCGAGGCGATCTACGCGCTGGAGCCGGCCCCGGTCAGCCCGGACTTCGACGAGTTGACGACGTTTTTGCGCCTGCGGCTGCGGCGGCGGGCGCTGCTGGTGTTCCTGACGGCGCTCGACGACGCGCTCCAGGCGGAGGCGTTCACGCGGGCGGTGGAGCGGGTCGCGCGCCAGCACGGTGTGATCGTCGGGAGCCTGCGGCCGGTGGGGGTCGCGCCGCTGTTCTCGGCCGCCGACGGCGGTGCGGCGGTGACGGGGCCGGAGGACGTTTACCAACGTCTCGGCGGCCACCTCCAATGGCAGCGGCTGCGCGAGCGCGAACTCCTCTTGCGTCGGGCTGGGGCGCGGGTGGCGCTCCTGGACCCCGCGCGCATGACCGAGCAACTCGTCACGCAGTACCTGAACGTCAAGCGCCGGCAGATTCTCTGAGCCACGGCGCTCGGACCCAGCCTCGCAGACGGCGGCGCAAGCCAACAAAAAGCGCGCACCTTCGCTCCGGGGAACTCGATCATTTCCCCGGGAGCCACCCGGCCGGCGCACCTCGCCCCGGCTGGCTTTTCTTCACCAGCCAGACCCTGGCAGAAACCTCCTTGCTCGCCAAGGCAGGGTTGCACGCCGTGCCACCGGATTTTTCTGGCACAGGTCATTCAGCGGCAACCATTAATGTATAAAAAACGCAAAAATGTACTTGTAAAACGAGTTTCACCCGCAGAACAATGCCTTCAACGCAGGTTACACCTTCTACAACACTGACTTACGAAAGGCATCCCTATGAGTGACATCGCCACGGAAAAAGCAAGCATCTCTCTGCCGCCCAGCTTCCGGTTCGGAGAGGTCGATCCGGCCTTCACCCTGAAAGCGGGTCCGCCGGCCACGCCCCTGGGGCCGCTCTCCCATTTCGTCGGACGCTGGCTGGGCGACGGCTTCAACACGATCTTCCGGCCGGACAATTCCGTGACATCGACAGCCGCAAAGCTGCCGTTCCCGCTGCCGCCCGGCGACAACATCCTCGAACTGAACCTCACCACGGAAACCCTCACGTTTTCCCCCAGCCTGGGCGACGTGCCCAACCGGGGCTCGGACCATCCGGGCCAGCCCCCGAGTCCCGCGGTCCCCCCAATCAACAACCAGGGCGACATCTTCCTCAACGGCGTGCCGTACTTGCAAGCCATCACCGACGTGACCGACCCCGACCCGAAGAACCGGCCCGGCATCCACGTAGAGCCGGGCCTCTGGATGTTGGTGCCCGCCACGAACGCACCCGCCGAAGGAGTCACCATCACCCGGATGGGTTCGATCCCGCACGGCACGACTATCCAGGCGCAGGGTACGTCGCAAGCGTTCAAGGGGCCGCCGAACATCCCGGTCGTCAAAATCACCCCGTTCGTCCTCGGCGGGAGCCAAGCGGGCAATCCAGTTCAGTTTCCCAGTCAGACTGCCGCCGACACAAAAACCCCCCGCCTCCCGCAGGACCTCACGCCCTTCATCGCCAACGGCAAGATCACCCAGCAGCTCCTGGACGATCCCAACTCGTTCCTGCGCGACCACATCAAGCCCCAGAACATCACCGACACCATCGAGATCAAGATCTCCACCAGCCCCGGGACGCCCATCTTCGGCGGTGCGCCGGTGACCACGCCGCTGATCGGCGGGGGCACCGACAACATCGCCTTCCTGTTGGGCGACCAGACCCAATCGCCCCCGAAGCGGCCGAACGCGCACGCCATCGAGATGGAAGCAACCTTCTGGATCGAGACGGTCCAGCACACCATCGAGATCCCGCCCTTCCATCCGGGCCAAGCGCCGCTCACGGTCCAGCCCCAGACCCGTTTTGTCGGGCAGAAAGTTCCCTCGTTCGTCGTGAACCCGCCCATTGGAATCCAGGCGCCGACAAAATTCACGTTCACCTCGTTCCAAATCCAGTATTCGCAGGTCGTCCTGCTGAACTTCAACGGGCTGAGCTGGCCGCACGTTTCGGTGGCGACGCTCGTTCCGGCGGACCCCATCACGGTTCCGCCGGTGGCATGGACCCAACCGGTCGCTTAAGACCGGAGCCTGTGACGAACCGACGTTGATGGCTGGTGAGTAAGGAGGACGAGCGAGTGGCCCGCTCGGTCGCCGGGCGGCGTGTTCTTCATGCTTTCCCTCTGCCCAGCAGCCCCAGCGTCGCGAGGTCCGGTCCCGCCGGGTAGAACCGCGCCAGCAGCCGGTGGAACACGCTCCCTTCCTCCGACACGGCGGCAAAGAGCGTCGCCGACGAACGCAGCTTCAGGTCGTCCGGCGTACCAAAAATCTCCGTCGCGGATTTGTCTTCGTGTCCCATCGCCGCCTGCGCGCAAGCCCGCAGCCGTTCGCCCAGGATTGGGTGCGCGAGGTACGCCCGCGCCTCGTCGGTGCTCTTGATCGCATAACGCTGCGCCATTGAACTGAACCCCAGCCCGCCGATTTGCGGGAACACGTACCACATCCAGTGCGTGCGTTTTCGCCCGGCGGTGATCTCGCGCAGGGCCGCTTCGTAGTCGCCTTCCTGCGCGGCGACGAAGCGTTCCAGGTGGTGCGGGTCATCCTTCATCTTCCCTCCTTGAGCAAGGCGTCGACTTGCTCCGCCAACTGCCCGTCGGCCGCCGGGGCGGTCTTCATGGATTGGTTCGCGGCAGCGAAGACGGCTTTGTACGTCCGGCCGCATTCATCAAGTCCGTCGTAGTGGCTGCGGACCGACTCGCCGAAGGTCGGGGCGTCGGCCGAATCGGTGTGCCGGGGATCGAACGAGTGCACGTCCCCCTTCTGCGCTCCGTAGGCTCGCTCCACGGGGGCTCGCTCCGCCGGTCGGTTCAGGGAGTCGGCGACGGTCCTCACCGCGCGCACGTGCCGCTCGAACGCTGCCCGGAAGCTATCGGGACAGCCGCTCACGTCGATCCCGTGCAGCTTTTGCAGGTAGCTCGCCCAGAACACCGCCGTGGCCTTGGTGTCCGTGCGGTCCTTGACCGGCACGCTGGCCGTCGTGTCCGCGAAGGCGACGCGGCATTGCAGGGCGGCGCGCACGGCGGGCGTCTTGATCTGCGCGGCGAGCGCCCCGGCCCGGGCCACGTCGGCGGCCGACGGTCGGGCGAAGGTGTTCGCCACCCCGCCAACCATCACCAGCACGAGGATCAAGCACGCCGCCCGTCTTTTCATCCCTGCACCTTGCCAGAATGCCCCGCCCCCGGGCAAGCGTCTGTGCGCACAGATTCTTTTTGGAACAAACTTGTCCGCGCTTGCCCTTGTCTGATACAAAGATGGAACAAACAAGCAAACTTCCAGCCCACCTTCCTTCCATGAAAAAGCTCCCGTTGGTCCTCGCGGTGGTTTACGGCACGGTCTGCACTTCCGGCAACGCGCAGAAATCCCCATCCATCCCGGAAACCATCATCCCCGGCGACCCGGCCGCAGAAGCCAAGGCGGACGCGGCGCCCACGGCCCGGCGCGTGTCCGGGGCGGGCATGTGCCGGGTGCATTTCGACCAGGACGGCCGGGCGGACAGCGTGGCGATGACCCGCTCGACCGGCTCGGCGGAACTCGACGAGGATGCCCTGCGCTCCGCCCGCCACAACTGGCGCGGGCTGCCCGACAGCACAGCGTCCGTGCCGGTGAAGTACAGCAAGGCCCCCGTGACCAAGGGCGTCACGATCCGCTACGAAACCTCGATCCCCGCCTACCCGGTCTGGGCCGAACGCCAGCAAACCTCCGGGACCTGTTTGTTGCAGGTGCTCTTCGACACGGACGGCAAGGCTTCCTTCGCAGTCGTGGTAAGGTCGTCCGGCAACAAGGCGCTGGATGACTACACCGTGCACCACGCCATGATCCACTGGAAAAGCTCGGGCGGCGAGGAATCGGTCCTGACCTACCCGGTGACGTACTTGTACCGCGAGCACCCTCACAGCGCACCCAAACGGCTTAACCAAGACATCTCAACCGTGCCCGGGGTCGAGATTCGCCAGGTGCCTATTTTCTGATGAAACTGGGCAAAGGCTTTCAAGACCAACCACCTTGCCGGAGGTCGAGTTCCTGAACCACACCTTCCTCCGGCCATCTCCCACCACCGGAGCGAAGTGCAACTTCGCAGACAGCAGATATCCCCAAAGGCAACGTGGGAACGGGAGGTAGGCGTGGTGCGTGACCCTTTGTCGGACCGAGCCCCCGGCAGGAGACTTCCTCACTTCGTCGCCAGTGCCGCCTCGATGGCCTGGACCACCTCGGGGTTGTCGGGCGTCGTCTTGGGCTCGAAGCGGGCGAGGATGTTGCCATCGCGGCCGACGAGGAACTTGGTGAAGTTCCACTTGATGTCGCCCGGGAACGGCGAGTCCGGCCCGGCGAGCTGGGCGTAGAGCGGGTGGCGGCCCGCGCCGTTGACCTCCAGCTTATCGAAGAGCGGGAAGGTCACGCCGTAGGTGCCGTGGCAGAATTCCTTGATCTGCGAGTCGCTGCCCGGCTCCTGGCCGGCGAACTGGTTGCACGGGAAGGCGAGCACGATGAAGCCCTGGTCCTTGTACTTCTCGAAGTCCTTCTCCAACGCGGCGTACTGCGGCGTGGTGCCGCACTTGGAGGCGACGTTGACGACGAGCATCACATCGCCCTTGTAGGCTTTGAGGGTGGTGTCCTGGCCGTCGATGTCCTTGACCGGCACCTCGTAGAGCGAGGGGCCAGGGGCGGCGGCGGACAGCGGCAGGGTCAGCGCCAAGGCGGCGCACGCGGCGAGGAAAGAGCGTTTTCTCATAAAGGTTGCTGTCCAAGTACGCGCCCCGCGCGCCGGGAGGATGTGGCCGGAGCGCGTCCGTTTTCCGCTTTCGCAAGGCGCGGCCGTGTTCTACAATCCCGACGCGCGTGATCATCGACCTCGAACGCTTCGTCGCCGCCGAGCGCCCCTTCTGGGACGAACTCGAAGCCAGCCTCGACACCCTGGAGTCCAACGGCTCGCGCCGCGGCGGCCTCGACCTGCCCGCCGCCGAGCGCCTGCACTACCTCTACGGCCGCGCCGCCGGCGACCTCGCGCGCCTCGACACGTTTTCCGCCGAACGCGACCTGCGCCGCACCCTCGGCGCGCTCGTCGCCCGCGCGTACGCCGAGATCCACTCGCAGACCGGCCGCGCGGGGGCGTGGAACCCGGGCGCGCCGTGGCGGTGGCTGACGGGCACGTTCCCGCGAACCTTCCGGCGGCACCTGGGGGCGTTCTGGCTGGCGGTGGCGGTGACGCTCGTGGGCACGGGCTTCGGCGCGCTGGCCGTGGGCATCGACCCGGCGGCGCGGGGAGTGATCCTGCCCTTCGGCCACGCGGACCAGACGCCCGGCGAACGTGTCGCCGAGGAGGAAGAGGGCAAGAGCAAGGAACTCACCGGCCACAAGGCGTCGTTCTCCGGCTACCTCATGTCGCACAACATCCGCGTGAGCATCCTCTCCATGGCCCTCGGGCTGACGTGGGGCGTGGGTGCGACCGTGCTGATCTTCTACAACGGCGTGATCCTGGGCGCGATCTGCCTGGACTACCTGCGTGCGGGCCAAGGGGTGTTCCTCGCGGGTTGGCTCCTGCCGCACGGGTCCATCGAGATTCCTGCCTTCGTGCTGGCCGGCCAGGCGGGGCTCCTGCTCGGCGGAGCGATGATCGGCTGGGGCCGGCGCGTGCCACTCCGGGCGCGGCTGGTGGGGATCCGCGCCGACCTGGTGACGCTCATCGGCGGCGTGGCCGTCATGCTCGTGTGGGCCGGGATCGTGGAAGCGTTTTTCTCGCAGTACCACGAGCCCGTCTTACCGTACTGGCTCAAGATCGTCTTCGGATCGGTGGAACTCGTCTGCCTGACGCTCTTTTTGACCTTCGCCGGCCGCGGCGGCAAAGCACCGGCGCGTTGAAGTCGGAACGCGTCCTGCTCCCGATGCGACTTCTTTCCCGCGCGTGAACGACACTCCGACCATCGACGATTCCGTGCCCCTGCCGCCCTCGCCGGGCAAACGTGAAGGCTTCGTCAGCGAAGGCGAGACGTTCGGGCACTACCAGGTGCTCCGGCGCGAGGATGGCCGCCTGTGGGAACTCGGCCGCGGAGCCATGGGCGTCACCTACAAGGCATTCGACACGAACCTGCGCTGCCACGTCGCCTTGAAGGTCATCAGCGCCGACCATATCCACAGCGAAATGGCCGGGCAACGCTTCGTACGCGAGGCCCGCGTGGCCGCGCGGCTGCGCCACCCCAACATCGCCAGCGTCTACCACCTCGGCGTGGACCCGCAGGGGTTCTTTTATTCGATGGAGTTCATCGACGGCGAGACGCTGGAGACCCTCGTCGCGCGGGTCGGCCCGCTGCCGGTCGAAACGGTCCTGCACGTCGGCCTCCAGGTGGCGCGCGCGCTGGCGGCGGCGGCGCGCCAGGGACTCATCCACCGCGACATCAAGCCAGCCAACGTCATGGTGCTACGCGAGAGCGAGGAAGGCGACGTACCCCTGGCGGTCAAGGTGATCGACTTCGGGCTGGCGCGCTCGTACACGGCGGAGGATTCCGCGCCGCAACTGACCGCGACGGGGTTCGTGGGCACGCCGCTGTTCTCCAGCCCGGAGCAGTTGGACGAACAGGACCTCGACGTGCGTTCGGACATCTATTCCCTGGGCGTGACGCTGTGGATCCTGCTCGCGGGCCGGCCGCCGTTCGAGGGCAAGATGACGCAGGTCATCACCCAGCACCTCCACGCGCCGCCGCCGTGGTGGCAGCTCCCGGCGTGCCCGGAGCCGGTGCGGCAGTTGCTAGAGACCATGTTGCAGAAGAACCGGTCGCAGCGTCACCAGAACGCGGGCGCCCTGCGGACGGCCATCGAAAACTGTCTGCGGGCGGTGTCGAGCCGGGAGAATTTGTTGTTGCCACCGGCGGAGCGGGCGGACCCGAGCGAGACGGTACGCCCGGAGGTTCCCGCCGCCGTGCCGGTCATCGCGCCACGGCCGGCGGCGGCAGCCGACACGGTGACGGGCCACCTCGGAGCCGCGGCGCGGTCGTTCGCGCGGGCGGCCAGGGGGCGGCGGAATCTGGTGGTGCCGCTCGCCGGGGTGGCGACGGCGCTGCTGGTGGCGCTAGTGATCGGCGTGGTGTTCCGGCGCGACGGCGACAAACCTCCGGCCGCGCTGCCGAAGC
>CAXUIU010000179.1:0-7847 GCA_964250955.1 uncultured Chthoniobacterales bacterium
TCCTCGTCGCGTGCCTGCTGGCGGCGGGCTGCACGCTGCCAATCCTCCTCGGCTACTGGTACTTGCTGCGGCAGGAACGGCTCCACCACGACCGCTCCAGTTACGACGCTTTCAAGCTGTTCACGGTGTTCTATCCCGGCATCCTCGTCAGCCTGTGCCTGTTCCTGCGCGGCGACCGCCGGCCGGGCGCACGTGTGTGGCTCGCGCACGCCGCGGCGGGCGCGCGGTGGGTGGTGCTGTTGGCAATCAACCTTGCCGGCGTGGGGAAGTTCAACGCCCTGCTGCGCCAGACGCCGCTCGTCGTCGGCCCGGACCTCGTGGCGCTCGGCGCGGTCGAGGCAATGCCCGACGTGCCCGCGATCAACATCCGCCTACCGCTGGTCTGGGACCGGCTGTGGGCCAACTGCTTCCTCCTGCGCAAACCTCAGTACCTCCCCCTCGCCACCTACGAGGGCCGGCCCGCCCTGCCGCCGCGCGCCCCCTGGGACCTCGTCCCGCGCTTCCCGGCTGTGCAGCTCGACGGCACGCGCGACCCGCTCGCCGCCAACGGGACGTTCGCGCTCCTGGACCGCGGCAACGACCACTTCGTCGAGGTCTCCATGGATCGGGACTGGTTCCCCATCGAGCACTACCACGAGTGGACGTGGTACTGGGGCAAGGAACACCCGCAAATACGCATCGACAACCCACACCCGGGTTCCCTGCCGGCGTGCCTGCGCCTTGACCTGCACTGCACCCGCGAACGCCACCTGAGTCTTTTTGCCGACGAGCGGTTGCTCTGGGAAGGCAACGTCGGCACCCACCGCCAAGAGATCGGCGGGCTGACGTTCGATTTGCCGCCGGGCGCGTCGTATCTGCGTTTCGTCACGCCGGAGTTTCCCGAGCAACCCTCCGGCGACGCGCGGGCGCTCACGTTCCAGTTGGAGGGATTCGCGCTGGAGATGCCTGACGCGTCCAAACAAAAATAGGGACGCCTCTCCGAGGCGTCCCTACCAGCCGTCAACGAACGGCCACGGCGTAGCCTGTCAGATCGTGCGCCGACGACGCACCGCCACCGCCAGCAGCGCCGCGCCGCCCAGCACAAACATTGCGTGTGTTCCCGGCTCGGGCACCACGAAGGCGGCGATGTCCACCGTGTTGAAGGTCGTCGTGCTGCCGATGGAACCCAAAATGGTCGTCGCGCCGGTGGTCAGGTTGACCGAATACAGGTTGTCCCGCACCGCGCCACCCTGGGTGGAAACCGTCGAGTTCAAGAACGCGGTGTTGTTCAAGCCGATGGTGAAGCCCACCGAGGGCGCACCTTGCGTGGGCGTGATGCCCAGCGAGCCAACCGAGGTTAACTGCCCGGCGGGCGCGGCGGTGCCGGCGGTGATGTTCTGCGTGGCGAGATAGCCGTTGACGTAGTCGATGTCATACAGCGTGGTGGTGTTGCTGTAGGCCAGGGAAGCGATTTGGAACGTGTTGTTCACGTTCGGGTCGCCGGCCGCGTAGCCCACGTTGGCATCCTGCGCGATCAAGGCACCGGTGGTGGCATTGATGCGGTAGTTGCCGTAGGTGCCGGTCACGAGCCGCACCGCGCCGTTGGTGGGATTGAACGAGATCGTCGCCGAGTTACCCGCGGTGCCCGAGATCGAGCCGATGGTGAACGCGGTGCCCACCGTCGTCACGGCGGCGGAGAACCGGTTGATCGTCACGAGTTGGCCCTGCTGGGTCGTCGCGTTGTACTGGAAACCGTAGAGCTGCCCGGTCGTGGGTTGGAAGGCGATGCTCGTCACCACGTAGCCCGTCGAAGCCGTGACGGTGCCCACCGTGGTAGTCGTGCCCGGCGTACTGCTGTCAAAGCTGAACAGCGTGTAAGCCGCGGCGTTCGGGCCTGCGCCCGTGTCCGTGCCGCCGATGCCGTAGAGGGTCGACTGCGCGGAGGCGTGGCTGCCGGCGAAAGCAAGAGCGGCCGCGGTGGCCAGGGAACGTAGCAGGAAGCGGGACGTGGTGAGTCGGATCATGCGGTAGAGGTGTGTCTGGTTTCGGTTGGATGGACTGCGTGCGGAAGGTGTGACGATCCCACCACCCAGCCACGGGACGGGGCAGGATCTCGGCGTGGATGCTGCCCTCGTTTCCCTGGGAGGCGATCAGTTCTGCGGTGTGAGTTCCGTCGCCGACAGCGAGTTACCCAGCGGGAACAGCAGGCGGAAGTTCACCAGGGCGGTCGCCAAATCGGCGCGGGTGATCCGGATGTTCGGCGTCACCGTCGCCGAGGACGTGTTCGTGCTGCTGTCGAACTGGACGAGGTAGCTGATGAACCCGCGGTCGAGGGCGAGTTGCAGATAGCCGCGTTGCGCAGGCGTCAGCAGATAGGCGTCGTTGACGGGGGTCAAGCTGCCGTTGTTCATTACCTTCACGGTGGTGCCGCTGAGGTGCAGGGCCTCGGCGTCCAGACCCACCGCCTTCACCAGCGCCACGGCGACCTGGAAGCGGCTGACGTACTGGTTCGGGCCGAACGTCGCGCTGGTGGTCGGCAGCGTCGCGTCGGGCGTGAAGTCCCAGTCGCGCAACGTCGAGCCCTTCTGCGCCGCCGCCTCGGCGTAACGCGCCGTGGCTCCCGTGGCGTCCATGTAGGGGGTGGATGTCATGGCTAGGCTCTGACGCAGCGGCGTGTTGTCGGCGAGGACCTGCACGAAGTCCGTGCGCGTCACAGGACTGGAAGGCTGAAAGAGGCCGCCGCTCTTCTGGTCGAAATAGCGGTTAAGCAGCGCCGTGGTGATGGCGGCGTTCTGCGGGATGCCACCGATGTCGGTGGGCGGGTTGGTGATCGTGCTGTTGGTGCGATAAATCTGGCCGGTGATCGTGTCCGGCAGGCCCACGCCGGTCGGCGGCGTTACGGGCACGGCGGCGAGGCCGCGCAGGCCGCGGAACTCCAGCACCCAGAGACCCGGCTGCGGGGAGTTGACGACCACCTCGCGCGTGGGCGCATCCTCGACGGGCAGGGCGATGCCGCTGCTATACATCGTGCCGTCCGGCGCCCACAGCAGGAAGCCGATGGTGTTGCCACCCGCGGTACCCGAGACGCTCGACTGGTCGCCGGCGAACTGGATGCGCGCGTCCAGCGCCGTCGTTTTGAGCGCGGCGGCGAGGCTCGTGTTCGGCGTGCCGTCCGGGTTGGCGTCCACCAGGAACGCGTAGGCGTTGTCGTTGGTCTTGGCCTTGGTCACGGCGGCGGCGTAGGTGGAAGCCGCGACGGACTGCGTGCTGTAGGGCAGCGTGAAATCCTCATCCTTGCCCGCGCCCTGGGTCACGGTCGCCGGCGGGTAGCCGGTCGGCCGGCCCGTGGCAGCGAGCGGCCCGGAACTGATGTTCGTGATGAACGCCGGGTACGCGCTCGCGTAAGGGGCTTCGATGCGGTTGAAGGGCGCGTAGGGCTTGTTAGGATTGAGCGCCAGGTCCACGGCGGCGTAGACGTTGAGGAAGCCCGCGCCGACCTGGTAGTCCTGGTAGTCGGGCAGGTGCGTGGCCGTGGCCTGGAGGATCGCCTTGATGCGCGCGGGCGTCAGGGTCGGATCGACGCTGAGCAGGAGCGCGCAGGTGCCCGCCACGAACGGGCACGCCATGGAGGTGCCCGAGATCATCGTGTAGTTGGTCTGGTAGGGCGTGGGGAACTCCTGGTCGTTGGTGCCGCGCGCAGCGGTGCCGGTCTTGGACAGGGTCGAGATGATGTCAGAGTAGAACTTCTTGCCGACGGTGTCGGGGTTGGGCGTCGAGACGCCGGACACGAAGGTCGTCACGGTCTGGCTGGGATCGTACGGACCGTCGAAGGGGAACTCCCGGCCCGTGCCGGGTGCCGTGATGGCGGGCAGGTTATACAAGTTCGGGTTGTAGTGCGTGCCATCGGCCGCCACGGCATCGCCCGTGCGCTGGGAGGCGGGCAGGCCGCGCGAGGAGAAGCTCGCCAGGCCGCCTTCCTTGGTGCCGGCGGCGACGGCGATGACCCAAGGCGACTTCGGGTTGGAACTCATCGTGTCCGCGCCGGGACCGGAGTTGCCGGCGGCGAAGACGTTGGTGATGCCGTGATCGTAGGCGCTCTTGACGGCGATCTCCAGCGCGTCATCGGGGTTATAGACGCCCTGGCTGCCGTAGGAGTTGGACGTGACGCGGATGTTGTACATCACCTGGTTGGAGAGCGCGTACTCGAAGCCGCCCATCGCATCGAGGATGAAGAGGCCCGCACCCGAGCCGAGGCCGATGAGCTTGACGCCGGAAGCGGTCGTCAGCTTGTTGACCGTCAGGTCCGTGGCGGCGGTGCCCGTGAAGCGGCCGGCCACGCCGGAGAAGTCCTCCGTCGTCCCCGCGCTCGGGTAGGTCGTGCCCGTGACCGTGCGCGACGCACCGCCCGTGCCGCCGACGATGCCGGCGCAGTGGGTGCCGTGGGCAACGGTGTCGTCGTTGGCCTGGAGCGGCACGTAGGTGACCGTACCGACGGCGTCGTCGCCGACAACCTGCACGTTTTGCAAGACCTTACCCGTCGTCGGGACACCCGTGGCGGCGGTCGTCATGTCGAAGGGCAGGTCGAGGTTCGTCGTGTCGATGCCCGAGTCGATGACGGCCACGCAGATCTGCTGGCTGGCGGTGCCGTCGATGACCTGGCCGCCGTTGCGCGCGGTCAGGGTGGCGTCGGCGCGCAGCTTGTCCACGCCGCAGAGCACGCGGGCCTGGTGCAGATTGTAGTAGAGGCGGTGGTTGTCGGTCATGGACCGCACCAGCGGGCTGGCCTGCAAGACCGCGACCTGCGCAGGCGTGAGCACGGCCGAGATCATGCCGAGCGTAGGAAACCGGTGGCCGGCGGTGGGGCTGAGCGTGACCCCCGCCGAGGCGAGCAGCGCGTCCAGACCCGTGACGCCGTCGAGGCCGTTGCTCGTACGGAACGCCACGATGACCGTGCCCAGCGAAGCGGTGGCGCTCGGCGCGGCGGCAAGCTTGGCGGCGAGGCCGGGGCTGAGCGTGGCAGGAGGCGTCGCACGCGCGATGGTATCCACCGGACGGCCACCGCGGATCGGCGCGGCGACGGGAGGAGCGGCCAACAGCGGACCGGCGGCGGCGAGCAGGACGAGCGGAGAGAAACGGGCGAGCGTCTTCATCATGGAAAGAACGGTTCTGATTTTCTAACGCTGCCATCCGCACCGGGATAACACTTGGATGCCAAAAAACTTGCGAGCCCTGCAGAGGTTTTTCTGTGAGCCCCGACCACCGCGTTAACATCGCGCGTGCGAAAAGCTAACCGGCCGTGAGAAAGCCGTTTTCGCAAAAAAGTTGCGCGACTTCTAACGTTCCTCCGGCAACAGGTCGCCGGGGCTGCGGACAACGATCTGCGCCGCCGTGCGGGCGTCGTGCAACCACTCGCGCAGACGGCGGGCGGACTTTTCCTTGCGCAGGCGGAGGCGGATTTCGGGCGCGGCCTCGGCGAGAGTTTTCGGCCCCGCCGGGTAGCGTGCGGTGACCCGCAGGACGTGGAAGCCGTACTCCGTCGCCACGACGGGACTGACCGTGCCGAGGGGCAACGCGAAGAAGGCGTCGTCGAGCGCGGCCGGGTGGACGCCGCGCGCGAAGATCCCGAGCCGTCCGCCCGCATCGCGCGAGCCGGGGTCTTCGGAAAACTGCCGGGCGAGCGCCGCGAAGTCTGCCCCGGGTGCGGCGGCCTGGTCGCGGATGAACTCGGCACGGACGCGGGCGGCGGCGGTTTCACGCGCGAGGGCGGCTTCCATCGCGGGGGTGTCGGGCGTGAGGCCCTCGGATTCTTCGAGCCGGGCAGTGAGGACGCCGCGGCGGGCGGCGAGGAGGATGTGCTCGCCGGCGACACGCTCGGGCTGTTGGAAATCGGCGTCGGCGGCGTGCGCCTCGTAGTAGGCGCGGACCTCGTCGTCGGTGGCATCGAGGCCGCGCGTCAGGTCCGCGGCGAGTGCCCGGCCGGCGGCGGCGGGGCGGAGGACGTTGTCGCGGTAGCCCAGACGGTCGAAGCCGTTCTGCGCGACATATTCCAAGTAGCGCGCGTCGCTGCCGCAGAACTCGACGAGCCCCTTTTCCTCGGTGTCGAGCTGACCCTCGGTTGGCTCAATACCCCAGCGGCGGGTTTCTTGCAGGATGAGGGCGCGCTCGACCAGCTCGTCGAGGATCGCCGCGGGCAGGCGGGCGAGCTTGGCGCGGTCGGCGTCGTTGGCGGGGTCGAGGCCGAGGGCCTCGCGGTCGTTCTTGAGGAAGGCTTCGACCAGACGCCGCGGGATGGCCTGGCCGTTGACGGTCGCCGCCGCGTCGGCGGGCAGGCTCGGGTCGACCTTTACCTCCGCGCGCAAGCCGCTCGCGCACGCCGCCAGCAGCAGCAGGTAAACCGGAAGCTTCATCCAAACTCGCCGCTAGTGTCGCGTTTCCCGGCGCGGGCTGACCACCGCGCAGACAGGATAAATCCACGCGAGGTCCTCCCGGCGCACCACCGCCGAGTCGAACGCCGGGTTCAAAGGCACGAACCGGAAGTGCTCCGGGCGCTCGCCCCGGAAGATCACGTTCTTGAACGTGACGGCTCCCGCGTTGGTCTTGGCCACGGCCAGCCCGTGGTTCTTGGGCGGGAAGCCGGGCATGCAGATCGCCAGATCGCCCGGCGCGTGGTTGGGCCGCATGGCGTCACCGTCCACGCGCACCGCGAAGGCGTTGGGATCGGGGCAGAGGCAATCGGTCCAGCTCACCCAATCCTGGGAAGTTTCCTCGTAGCGGACCAATCGTCCCGCCTGCGCCCACGAGAGGACGGGCACCCGGCGCGTGATCTCCGGCGCGGTGAAGAACGACAGCCCGCGCACGAGTTCCTCGAAGCGGTCGAGCAGCGGGATGGGCGGGGCGTGGACGCCGCGTTCGACGGTGCCGAGGTCGTCCCCACTGATGCCCAGCAGCCGCGCCGCCGCGTCGAGGTCGAACGCGTTGCCGTCGCGCCAAGCGCGCAGGCGCTGGCCGAAGCCGTGGACTTCCCGGGGGTTCGCAAGGTGGTAGGCCATCGTCGGGTCGGGCAGGGGTTTACGGCAGGTGGGCGGCATTATAACGAGCAAAGGGCGCGCTGTCATCTGCGCGGTGAGAAATCTTCGCACCCAGATTGTGCTTGCGTTTTGTTGAACTGATGTTCAGTTATGTTCAGCAGCCAACGCAACCTTCAGAAATCATCCCGCACCCATGAATCGCCTCCCTGCTGAACCGACCTCCCTGCCCGCCGCCTTCGACCTGCTGCCGAGCGGCGACGGCACCTTCCGCGCCGTCCCGCAAAAACCGCTCGTCCTGGCGAGCATCACCCAGGCCGCGCGCTCCACCGGTCTGTCGCGGGACACCGTTTACCGCTTGTACAAAGCCGGGTTCGTCAAAGGCGACCAACCCAGCCCGAAGAAGATCCGCATCGACATGGCCAGTCTCCAGACCCACCGCACGGAGAGCCTCAAGGAAGGCTTCTGGACGCGCGAACGCCGCAGCCGCTACCTCGCCGGCATCCCGGAGTAGAATCCAAACTAACATCGTGCAAATACCGCTAGCCGCGCCCGTCGTTTAGACGCTCGTCGAAACGGTGGTTAGCTGGTCGGGTGAACCCGACTTATCTCTTTCGCTCCACCCCAACCCATCTAAGGGTTTTCGCCGCGTGCGTCCTGCCGCTCGCGGGGTGTTCCGCCACCCGCCAGACGGCCGCCCGGTCGGCGGCGCAGACCGTCTTCCAGGACGCCGCTTCTCCCGCCGGCCAAACCCTCCTTGCCGACGTGACCGCCGCCGCCCTGCACGTCGGGCTCGACCTCGCCGCCGGGCAGGATGCCGCCGCCGCGCTCGCCGGGGTCCAG
>CAXUIU010000180.1:0-7830 GCA_964250955.1 uncultured Chthoniobacterales bacterium
CGGCGACGACAAGGAGAAGCAGCACCCACTTGAGCGCACCGCCACGCCGGGGCGGCGCGGCGGCAGGGGCAGGGGCGCGAGGCGGGTTTGGCGGCGCGGCGACCGACGTTTGCGGTTGGGTGTCGTTCATGGTCGGAAGAAGGGTCAGTGTTGCGCGGTCGACAAGGTCGGTTCGCGGCGGCTAGAGGTCGTGGGAACCGGCACGGGTTGCTGGCCGCGGCTGCGGATCAGCGCGAAGATCACCGGCACGAAGAACAGCGTCGCCACGGTGGACACCAGCAGGCCGCCGATGACCGCGCGGCCGAGCGGAGCGTTCTGCTCGCCGCCCTCGCCGAGGCCGAGGCTCATCGGCACCATGCCGATGATCATGGCGAGCGCCGTCATCAGCACAGGCCGCAGCCGCGTGCTGCCGGCCTCCAGCGCCGCCTTGAACGCATCGCCGTGTTGCTCCAACTGCTCACGGGCAAAGGTGACCACCAGGATCGAGTTGGCCGTCGCCACGCCCACGCACATGATCGCTCCCATCAGCGCCGGCACGCTGAGCGTCGTGCCCGTGATGAAGAGCATCCACGAAATGCCTGCCAAAGCACCCGGCAGGCCCGTGAGGATGATGAACGGGTCCGTCCACGACTGGAAATTGACCACGATCAGGAGGTACACGAGCACCACGGCCCCGATCAGGCCGAAGCCCAGACCGATGAAGGAACTCCACATCGTCTGCACCTGCCCGCGGATGACGATCTCGCTGCCGCGCGGGAGTTTTTTGCGCGCGTCGTCCACGATCTTTTGGATGTCCTTGGACGTGCGGCCGAGGTCGCGCCCCTGCACGCTGCAAAAGATATCCACGACAGGGCGGATGTTGTAGGTCGTCAGGATGGCCGGGCCGGTGTTGCGCTCGAAGGTGGCAAGGTTGACGAGAAGTTGGTTCGGCGCGCCGTTGGCGCTCGTGATGGGCAGGTCCAGCAGGTTGTCTAGTGTCTGGATGCGGTACTGCGGGGCGGCGGCGGCGAGGTTGTAGACGATGTGACTCTTGTCGTTGAGGAAGAACGACGGCGACACCTGGAAGGAATTGCTCAACGACACGAGCAGGCTGTTCGCCACATCGCGCTGGGTGAGTCCGAGTTGGTTCGCCTTAGAGCGGTCCACGTTCACGTCGATCTTCGGCTGGTTGAAGAGCTGGTAGATGTGCGAGTCCACCGCGCCGGGCACCTGCCGGACCTTCTCGGTAACCTCCTTGGCGACGGCGAGGTTACCCTGGATGTCGCGTCCGACGAACTGGATGTCGATGGGCGCGCTGATGCCGAAGTTCAGAATTTGGCTGACGATATCCGCCGGCTGAAAGTAGAACTCGATGCCCGGGAACTTCTTGGGCAACTCCGCGCGCAGCTTGGCGACGTAGCCGGCCGTCGGCCCGTGGTGTTCCTCGTTGAGCGCGCAAAGGATCTCCACGTCGGCGGTGCCGATGGTGCCGTTGTTGGCGTAGGAGGTGTTGATGCCGCTGTAAGGCAACCCGATGTTGTCTAGGATCGTGCTGACCTCTTCCTTCGGAATCTGCGTGCGAATGAATTGCTCAACTTGGTCGGCGTAGTTCGCCGTGTCCTCGATGCGCGTGGCCGTACGGGCACGCATGTGCAGCTTGAACTGCCCGGCGTCCACGCTCGGGAAGAAATCCTGTCCGATGGTGAACAGCAGCCCCACCGACAACAGGCACACCGTCAGAAACCCGAGCACGAACGTCCAGCGCAGCGCGAGCGCCGCTTCCAAGCGGCCGGCGTACCAGTGGCGAAACTGCGTGAAGCGCCGCTCGAACCCCGCCTGGAACCGCCCGAAGAATCCGCGCGGCTCCGCGCCCTCCCCGTGCGCACCGTGGTGCTGACCGCGCAGGAAGTACATCACGAGCGTCGGCACCAGTGTGCGTGAAAGCAGATAAGAGGCAATCATCGCAAACACCACCGCCTCCGCCAGCGGCACGAAGAGGAACTTCGCCACGCCGGCCAGGAAGAACATCGGCAGGAACACGATGCAGATGCACAGCGTAGACACGAGGGCCGGTAGGGCGATCTGCGCCGCGCCTTCGAGGATACCCTCGTTGAGTTCCATGCCGCTCTCCAGCATGCGGTCGATGTTCTCAATCGTCACCGTGGCGTCGTCCACCAGGATGCCGACGGCGAGCGCGAGGCCGCCGAGGGTCATGATGTTGAGCGTCTCGCCCAGGAAGCTCAGCGTGCAGATCGACGCCAGAATGGAAAGCGGGATCGAGATGGCGATGACGACCGTGTGCCGCCAGTTCCCCAAGAAAAGTAGAATCATCGCAGCCGTCAGCAACGCGGCGATGCCTGCCTCCGTGATGACGCCGTTGATCGACGCCTTGACGAAGATGGATTGGTCGAAGAGCGGCTTGACGTTCAGGTCCGGCGGCAACTGGGTGAGCAGTTGCGGCAGGCGCTGGCGGATCGTGTTGACGATGGAGAGCGTGGACGCCACGCCCGACTTGTAGACGGATAGGAGCACGCCGCGCTGGCCGTCCTGACGGACGATGTTCGTCTGCGGGGTGAAGCCGTCGCGCACGCTGCCGATGTCGCGCACGTAGACGATGGCTCCGCTGCTGCTCTTGATGGGAATGTCGCCGACCTCGGCAATGGTCGTGGGACTGGCGTTCATCTCCACGTCGCTCTCCAGGGTGCCGAGCTTCACGGTGCCGCCGGGCAACACGAGGTTCTGCACGGTCAAGGCGTTGACCACGTCCGTCGGCGAGAGGCCCCGCGCGGTGAGCTTGGTCACGTCGAAGTCGATCATCACCGACTTCTGCTTGCCGCCGAAGGGGTACGGGATGGCCGCGCCGGGTACGTCGGAGTAGTTCGTGCGGATGTAGTTGATGGCGAGGTCGTAGAGTTCCGGCTCGCCGAGCTTGTCGCTGCTCAGGCCGAGTTGGACGATGGGCACGCTGCTGGCGTTGTACGAGATGATGAGGGGCGGAGTGATGCCCGTCGGGAGCTGCTTGAGGACGCTCTGGCAGATGGCCGTGACCTGCGCGATGGCCGCCGGCAGCTTGGCCTGGGGCTGGAAGAACACCTTGGTCACGCTGATGCCGTTGAGCGAGGTACTCTCGATATGCTCGATGTCGTTGACCGTTGTGGTCAGCACGCGCTCGAACGGCCCCGTGATGCGGTCGCCGAACTGCGAGGCCGGCATTCCCGTGTACTGGAACACGATGGAGACCACCGGGATGTCGATGTTCGGGAAGATATCCTTGGGCGTGCGGATGATCGCCAGCGTGCCGGCGATGAGCAGCAGCAGCGCGGCGACGATGAAGGTGTAAGGCCGGTTGAGGGCGAGCTTGACGATCCACATAGGCGTTTGACCGAAGAAATCCCTGACGATCCGCGACGAGTTGGGTCGGCACTATCCTGCGGTTGGACGCAAGTTCCTAATACTTCTTTGCGCCGCGATTGATAACGGATCGTTATGAATCACCCTTCCGGCCGGGCGGCCTTGAGCGTCTCGATGAACTGAAGTAGATGCGGCGCACGGTCGTGCCGACGCCAAGCGGCGAAGGTCAATACTTCCGGCGCATCGGCGGGGAGCGGACGATAGGCTAGGCCGGGCCGGGTGATTTCCTGCGAACTGGCCGTCGTCGGGGAGAACCCGAAGCCACAAGCCACCAGCCACAGGCGCGTGGCGAGATCACTCGCGTACTGGCGGGCGACGGGCCGCACCTGAGCGCGTTCGCAGCAAGCGAAGAACGCCTCGAAGTATCGTTCGCGCAGATCGTTGTTCCCGATCATGGGCTGGCCATCGAGGTCGGCCCAGGCTACACGCCGCTTCTTCGCCAGCGCGCTCTCGGCCGGCACGGCGACGATCATCGGCTGGCGGGTGATCTCGACGCTGGCGAGTTCCCCGGCCGAGAAGCCTGCGCTGATGGCGTACTCCTCCACCCCGGCGGCAAGGGTGCCATCCCCGGCGGACTGCTGGCGCGACACACGCAGCAGGCCCACGTCGATTTCTCCGCGCAGGAGGAGTTCGACCTGGCGGTGGGTGTTTGCTTCCATGAGCGCGAGGTTGACCTGCGGGAAGCGTTCGCGGTAGGTGCGCATCAGGCCGCCGAGGCGCGCGGTGGCGACGTTGGAGAGGAAGGCCACGCGCAAGGTGCCGATGACGCCGCGCTCGGCGTCCTGCGCGTGCTGGCCGGCGGCGTCCACGCGGTCGAGGATCGCGCGGGCTTCCGCGTAGAACGTCTGCCCGGCGTGGGTCACCTCCACCGAGCGCGTCGTGCGACGCAGGAGCCGGACTTTGAGTTCCTCCTCCAGGTGGCGAATCTGGGTGCTCAACGCCGGCTGCGCAACGAAAAGGCGGCGTGCGGCGCGGGCGAAGGAACGTTCCTCCGCGACGGCGCAGTAGTAGCGGAGTTGGCGGAGTTCCACGGACGGGGTGGAGCCGCGCTAACTTTCGTTGTTCCTCTTTGTGGCCGCGTCGGCGAAAGTCGTCTTCCACTCGGGCGTTTGTTCCATCGAACGGCTCTCCGCCCCGGTACGCGTTTCCTGCGCGGCGGGTCCGGTGCCCGGCGCGGGCAGGACGTAGCGGTTGACCAGTTCCAGGGCACGGGCGGTGAGGTTCGGGAACACGGCCTGCGCGATCTCCGCCGCGCGCGTGCTCAGCGGGAACGTCAACACCGGCCGGCCTTGTCGGCACGCCTCGACGATCATCCGTGCCGCCGCCTCGGCGCTCGTGGAATCCAATGGGAAACTGTTCGAGGTGGCGAACCAGTCAAACTCTTTGGCGTGTTGCCCCTTGAACTCTGCTTTGACGTGCGAGCCCGTCCGCAGCAGCCCGGGGGAGACGGTCGTCACGCGGATGCCCTCGCGGGCGAGTTCGGTGGTTAGCGCACTCGAATAGCCGACGAGAGCGAACTTGCTCGCCGAGTACGGCGCGAGGTGCGGCACGGCGATGCGCCCGCCGATGGAGGCGACGTTGACGATCCGCGCGCCGCGTCCGCCGTGGAGGTGCGGACGGGCGGCGCGGTTGACGTGGAAGGCCGCCCAGAAGTTGACCTGCATCGTGCGCTCGAAGTCCTCGACGGTCATGTTTTGCAACGGTCCGGCCTGGATGATGCCAGCGTCGTTAATCACCACGTCCAGCGCACCGAAGTGCCGGGCGACAGTGTGGACGGCGTCGGGGATGGCGGCCGGTTGCGCGAGGTCGCACGGGACGGTGAGCACCTCGCCGGGGTCGTTGGTGGTGCCGTCGGGAGTTGGGATGGCGAGCAGGTCCTGGCGGGCGCGTTCGAGTTCGTCCGGATCGCGGGCAAGCAGGGCGAGCGACGCGCCTTCTGCCCGCAGGAGCCGCGCGATGGCGAGGCCGAGGCCGCGCGAGCCGCCGGTGATGAGGACGACCTTATCGCGGAAGAAACGCGGGTCGCGCCGGAGTTGGGATACGGCGTAGCCAACCGCCGCGAGGCCGGCGAGGGTCCACAGCGGTGAAAGCGAGGAGGAACGGGACGATCTCATGGTCCCAGCAGAATCGCGCCGGGAGCAGCCGCCGCGCTTTCGCCCGTGCGTCAGGCCGCCTTGCGCAGGGCCGCCGTGAAGTGCCGGTTGCCCTCGGTGTGTTCCTCGACCGCCGGCACCACCAACTGCGCGAACTGCCCAATGTCCTGGTAGTTGATGAGCTGGTCCACGGAGAGTGCGTAGGCGTAGGTCTCGTCACCCGTGTTGAACGACTGGCAGAGCATCACCACGAACGTCTGCCGACGCTCGTCGGTCAGAGTCGCGCTGAGGTGTTGCCACAGCGCGTTCTCTACCAGCGCGCAGCCTTCGAGGTTTTCGAGCAGGACGGTCAGACCGTACGAACGTCCCTGGAGCCGCTGGATCGCCGGCTGGTGGCCGGTGGCGTGATGCACCTTGTAGCCGATGCCGCGCAGTTGGCCGGTGAGGTATTCCAGATAGCTCGGCTCGTGGCAGCACACCAGCGCCGAACGGTCGTCGCGGCCAATCTTGTCCTCCTGGTTGTTAGCGACCTGGACCTGCGGGGGAACCTGGATGCGTAGCGGTGCGCTCATTTTAGAAGAGGTCGGAGAAAAGAGGTCACTTCGTCATCTGCAAGGCGGGCATCGGCGCGGCGGGCACGGGGGGCGGCGCGGCGTCGGTGGTCGGGGCCATGCGCAGGCCGGAGAACTCCTGCTTCTGGTTGAGCGCGTGGCGGTGCTGGTCGACGCCGCGGCTGACCACGGGCTTGCGCGAGGCGTAGGCCATGGCCGTTTCCTCCTCGATGGCCCCCGTCTTGAACGCGGCCATGATCGACTGGTCGAAGGTCTGCCAGCCGTACGTCGCGCTCGCCGCGGTGATGTCGTAGAAATTGCGTTCCTCGCCCTCGCCAAGCAGGATTGCCTCGCGCGTGCGCAGGTTGCTGCCCATGATCTCCATGACGAGCTGCCGGCCGCCGCCGATCTTCGGGGCGAGACGCTGCGCGACGATGTAGCGCAGCGTCTCCGCGAGCCGCTGGCGCATCTGCCCCTGCTCCGCCTGGTCGAACATCCCCAGGATACGGTTGATCGACTGGCCGGCGTTGATCGTGTGCAGCGTGCTGACGACGAGATGCCCCGTCTCGGCCGCCGTGATGGCGATCTCCGTCGTCTCGCGGTCGCGCAACTCCCCGACGAAGATCACCTTCGGCGCCTCGCGCAACGCCGCGCGCAGACCGACGGCAAACGTCGAAAAATCGTTGCCCAACTCCCGCTGGCAAAACGTCGAGGTCTTGTGCGGATGGACAAACTCGATGGGATCTTCCAGCGTGACGATGTGGCCGGGCAGCTTCTCGTTGAAGTCGTTGAGCAGCGCGGCGAGCGTCGTCGTCTTGCCCGAGCCGGTCGCGCCCGTGACGAGGATCAGCCCCGTCTTCTCGACCGTCATCTTGTCGAAGATTGGCGGCAGGTTGAGCGCCTCGATGGTGGGGATCTTCGTGGCGAGGATCCGCATCACGATGCCGTAGTTACCGCGCTGGCGGAAGATGTTGACGCGCAGCCGGCAGCGGTTGCCGACGGTGTAGGAGCTGTCGCACGAACCCGTGTTGAGGAGGTCGGCGACGAGCCGCGGGTCGTGGCCGACCAGGCGGTTGACGATGCGCTCGACGTGGAAGGGCGTCAGGACCGGCACCGTCGGGTTGACGTTAACGGGCTTAAGCTTGCCGTGCGCCTCCACCTGGAAGGGCCGGCCGACGACGAAAAAGAGGTCCGCGATGCCTTCGTGGCTGTCGAGGATCGTGTTGAGCAGGTGGTCGAGGTGGGCTTTGAGCATGGCCGCCGCCTACAAAAGCAAAAAGTGGTCCAGCCCCTGCGCAAACCCGTCGGCGTACTTCGTTAAGCCTCTGCTCTTCTGCGTTGAACGTCCGCGCCGGTCGACCAGATTCTTAGTTTTGCCAACAGGTGGCGGTCATTCCTGCGGGCGAGTCTCGGGCGGACGCGTGTACCACAAGGCGCAGTCGCCGCGGCGCTTGACCGCCCCGGGCCGCAGCATCTTGAGCGAACGCCACAGAAGCTGCCCCTGGCCGTACCACTCGACCTTGCGCGCGGAAGTGACCACAGGCGTCGCTGTGAGGATCTCGAACCGCTGCCCGTGCGCCCGCGCCCAACGCTTGAGCCGCCGCGAAAAATAGATTTCCTCGCCCGCGTAGACGCCCTCCTCGAAGCCGCCGCAGTCCTCCCACGCCTGCCGGTAACAGTAGACATAGGAGCCGGCAGCGAGCCGGGCGGCGGCGGACACGCGGTTCCACACCCAGAGCAGGGAGCGCGCGGTGGTGTTGAGGTCGCGTGCGTCGAACTCTATCGCGGCCCCGCCC
>CAXUIU010000181.1:0-5836 GCA_964250955.1 uncultured Chthoniobacterales bacterium
GCCGGGGGACGTGTTCTTGTTTTTCGGGTGGTTCCGGGAGGTGGAGCGAGCGGCGGACCGGTGGCGCTACCGGGCGGACGCATCGGACCGGCACGTTTTCTTCGGCTGGCTGCAAGTAGCTGCGCAAATAGGTGTTGGGCCGCTGGACGGACTGCCGCGTTGGCTGTCGGGGCATCCACATCATAAACCGACACCCTACGGCCGGGCGGACAGCGTGTACGTCGCGGCGGAGACTTTGCGGTTGCCGGGGGTGGCGGAGGGATGGCCGGGTGGCGGCGTGTTCAAGAATTACCACCCGGCGTTGTGCCTCACGGCCGAGGGTCGCACCCGCAGCCAGTGGCGGCTGCCGGCGTGGTTTGAGCCGGTGGAAGGCCGGCTGCCGCTTAGCTACCACCGCAACCCCCGCGCCTGGACGCCGGGCGAGGGGCACGTCCTGCTCGACACGGCCAAGCAGGGTCAGGAGTTCGTGCTCGACACCCGGCACTACCCGGAGGCGGCAGCGTGGCTGGCGGGGTTGTTCGCGCGCTGGCGGTGAGCAACGGCACTGCCTTATCGCCATCCCACCACGCGCATGACCTCCATCTGAAACGCTTGCACCGGCCCCGGGTGGATGATGTCCATATCCCCCAGCGCTACCTCCAGCGTGAACGCCGCGCTGCGCGCGTGCCATTCCATCTCCAACACGCGGTCCAGCGAGTCCGCTGCCTGGAACGCCTGCGCCTCGGGGTAGTCGGCCCGGTAGACGGCTTCCAGGCTGCGGCGGATAGGCGCGTGCAAGGACTCGGGCAACTCCGCCAAGGATCGCGCCCGGAACGCTTCCATCAGCCCCTTCAAACGTGCGCCCAACAGCACGTCGCCCGCGTCGCCCGCGTCGGGCAGGTAAGCATTGTGTAAGTGGTGGGCCAGGCCCGTCAGGAACGGCCCAGCCGGGTCGGCACCGAACACCCCCGCCGCCAACACGCCGTTGACCGCCACCACGGCGCAGTGCTCAGCGTGGTTTTCGGCCGGTTCGAGCACGACGCGCGGATGCCCCGGCCGTGTCGCGCCGGCACGCGGTTGGGCAGCCAGCCGGGTCACGAAGGCCGGCGGCTTGGCGGACGGTTCTGCGGGTTCCTCGGAAGCCAGCGCCTCGCGCAGTCGGATTGCCAGGGCAGGTTCGACCCCGCCGGCTGCCGCGTCGAAGGCGCGCTCGGCAATCCCAAGACGTTCGGTTTCGTCCAGCCCACCGTCGCGTAGAACTTCTACGTCAATCCCCGCCAGCAGCGTTGCCGCCACCGTGCGGGCGGTTTCCTCCAGAGCTACACGCTCCAAGTTCTCACCGGCGATCAGCCGGTTCCAGGCGCGGATGAATATCCGCTCCGCGAGCGAGCCAGTTCGGCTCGCCACGCGGATGCGCTTGAGGTTGTTCAGCTCGCGGAAAAGCCCCAGCAAGCCAGCCAACCCGGCGGCGTCGCTCATCGCGCGGCGGTGAGAGCGGCGCGGGGAGCGTTGGTGGCGAGAGGGAGAGGGGTAGGAGCCTGTTCGCCGCGGGCCTGTTCGCGCAGACGGGCGATGCCCTCACGCATCAGGTCTTCGTCAACCTCGTGGACGTTGAAGCCTTCGCCGACCTTGCGCAGCATCTGGATGGTCAGTTCGCCGCCCAGGTGCTCGCGGAACTCCTGCAAGCCCCGGAAGACCTCCAGCGACTCCAGCGCTGGGTCGTACAGCGTGAATCCGACCGTCGTGAGCACATCCGTCACCCGGCGGACATCGTCTGCGCTGAGCCAGCCTTGCAGGTGCGAGTAGGTCACATCCAGCGCGAGGCCGATGGCGACGGCCTCGCCGTGGCGCAAGCGGTAATTCGTGAGTTGCTCCAGCTTGTGGGCCGACCAGTGGCCGAAGTCCAGCGGCCGGCTGCTGCCCATCTCGAAGGGGTCGCCGCCCTGGCAGATGTGCGCGACGTGGAGCTGCGCGCAACGGTAGTTGAGCTGCCCCATGGCCGCCAGGTCACGCGCGGCCAAGGCCGGGGCGATGCCCTCGATATGCTCGAAGAACGCCGCGTCCTTGATGAGCGACACCTTCACGGCTTCCGCGATGCCTGCACGCCACTCGCGCTCGGGGAGCGTTTCGAGGAAGCTCAGGTCGTTGAGCACCGCCCAAGCCGGGGCGAAAGTTCCGGTGAAGTTCTTCTTGCCGAAGGAGTTGATGCCATTCTTGACGCCCACGCCCGAGTCGTTCTGGGAAAGGGTCGTCGTCGGCACGCGGATCAGGCGGATGCCCCGGTGCGCAGTCGCCGCCGCGAACCCACCCACGTCCAGCATCGCCCCGCCGCCGACGACGACGAGGTACGAGTGGCGGTCCAGGCCGGTGTCGTTGACGGCGCGGCGGATGGTCTCGACGTGCGTGGGATCGTTCTTGGCGCGCTCGCCGCCGGGCAATACGAGGGGGGCACCGATGAGCGACAACGCGTCGGCGTGACGGGCGAAGTACGCCTCGATGGCCGGGCGCAGAGGCTTGGCATCATCGACTTCCTTCTCGATCACGAAAAGCACCCGGGCGGGCAGGCGTTCGTTGCGCTCGCCGGCGACCACGTCGCGGAACGTCAGGTTGTCAGGCGCGAAGAGATCGGTGGTAAAACGCACCGAATAGTGAAAATGGACATGAACGTCGCCAAGGATGGTTTGCATGAGTGGAAATCAAACCCTTTACGCGATGGGCCGGGGGCCGGACGCACGGAAAGGGGGATGGGAAAGTTGCCGGAAGTACCCGGTAAATGTAGACAATCCTCACCGCCTGTCCAATTTCCGCGTGAACCTCCTCTACGACCTCTCGCTGCTCGGCTTTTGCCGCGACGACCCCGCCAAGATCACCGGCATGCCGCGCGTGCTCCTCGAACAGGGCACCCGGCTGCAAGCCGTTTCAGGCTGCCGGACAGCGTTTTGCGCGTCGGAGGACGCCCCGGAGGCGGAGGCTTTCGCGCGGAGGCACCCGGCGTTCGTGGAGGCACCCTTTGTGGACGTGAGCGCACCGGATGTGCTGGCGGGGGCGGACGTGTTCCACACCCCGCACTCGGCCGTGCCCGACGCCGTGCGGGGCCAGCGGCGGCTGGCGGTGGTGCAGACGATCTATGACATGATCCCGTTCCTCCTGCCGGAGACGATGACGGCCGAGTACCGGGAATATTACGCTGACATCGTGCGCCGGCTGGTGCCGAGCGACCGCGTGGTGACGATCTCGGAGTCGGCGAAGGAGGATTTTTGCGCCTACACGGGGTTTGCGCCGGAACGTGTCCACGTCACGCCCCTGGCGGCGAGCGGGCGGTTGTTCTACCCGTGTGCAGACGCGGGGCGGGTAGCGGCTGTCCGGGAGAAGTACGCGCTCGGCGAGGGACCGTACCTCCTGAGCGTGTGCACCTTCGAGCCGCGCAAGAACCTCGCGCACGTGATCCGAAGCTTCGTCGCGCTGGCGGCCAGCGGGCAGGCGGAGGGGCTGCGGCTGGTGTTGGCGGGGGGTAAGGGATGGATGTTCGACCCGATCCTGACCGAACTCGCCGGCACGGCGTCCCTGCGGGAGCGGATCGTCACGACCGGCTACGTGGACGACGCCGACCTGGCACCGCTGTATTCCGGGGCGGTGGGGTTTTTATACCTGTCGCGCTACGAGGGCTTCGGGCTGCCGCCGTTGGAGGCGATGCAGTGCGGGACCCCGGTGGTTTCGTCGAACACCTCCTCTCTGCCCGAGGTCGTGGGCGACGCGGGCGTTTTGCTTGGTCCCGATGACCAGGATGGGCTCTGCCAGGCAATGCTCGATCTTTCCCGCGACCCGACGCGGCGCGCGGCGATGGCAGAGCGTTCGCTGGAGCGGGCACGGCGGTTCTCGTGGGAGGAGAACGTCCGGCAGACCGTAGAAGTGTACCGGCTGGCGGTGGCGCAGTGGGGGGATTGAGAAAAAGAGGAGGGAACGAAATCTCCCTGCCCAACTCCGCCAAACCGATCCTTCCCCGCCGACGAAGTGATCTTGATGTCCCGTTTTCCCCTCCTCCCCGCCGTCCTCTACGCCCTGTGCCTATCCGCCGTCCCGGCCCGTGCCGCGGATGGCTTGCGCGGCGTGGAAGGCTACGGAGACGGCACCGACGGCAAGGACCAACCCGTCCCTCCGCGCCCGCGCACCGACAAGAACCAATATAACCTCTTCCACCCGGTGCCGGATGATCTGCTGCGGACGTTCAGTTCCGCCGGCCGGATCAGACTACCGGGCCGCACTCGGTGGACGCCGGGCACTTCTATCTCGAAACGGGCGTTTCCTACGGGCTCGACCTCGGCGCGACGCGCACGGACACCTAGACGGCGTTCCAGTCTACGCACTTTCGCGCCGGGTTGTTCAACAACGTCGAACTCGAACTCATCTACGACGGCTTGCAAGGCACCCGCACGCAGGCGCTCAAAGACGGCGGCGGACGCACCGACAGCGCGATCCTGGGCAGCGCGGCGACGACCGTGCGCTTCCGGTTCGTGCTCTACGGGAACGACAACGAGACGTTCTGCTTTGCCGTGGACCCGGAGGTGATCCTGCCGACCGTGAGCCACCACATCGCCAGCGAGTACGTGCAGGGGGACGCGATCTTCACGGCGTCGGTCAAGCTGCCGGCGGGCTTCAGCGTGACAATCAACGCCACCCCGGGCGTCCTGCGCAACGGGGCAGACACGCGCAACGACTTCGGCTTCACCAGCGGCGTGACGCTCTACCACCACCTCGGGCCGAAGGACCTGCGTGTGCAGGCGTACTTGGAATATTATGACACGCTGGTGTCCGGTTCGTCGGACGCGCGGCAGGTGGACTTCGGCGTGCGCTGGCGGCCGTTGGAGAATTTGCAGTTCGACGCGGGGTGTAATTTTGGCGTGAGCGCGGACGCGACAGATGATCAGCCGTTTGTGGGGATCGTGACGCGGTTCTGAGCGGGTTACATAAATTCCGGTCAGAAAAATGAGGGACTGCCTCGGACCCTCATCCCTGCCCATTGTTTGGACTCAGACCACGTCCTTGCGGCGCAGACCCCAGATCGCTAGGTAGCCGAAGGCTGTCAGCATCAGGAGGATCACGAAAACGTCCAACACGCCGTTTTGCTTGGGCTCGCGGACGAACCCGTCGGCGAGGTGGCACATCGCGTCGAACGCCCAGAACGACACGATGAATACCCGACCCAAAAAGAGGGCAGGGCCGTCCAGCGCGATGATCGCACCCGCAAAAATCACCTGCGGGATCAACAGCAGCGGCGTGATCGCGTTGGCCTTGTCGGTGTTGTCCACGAAGGACGAGACGACCAGACCCATCATCATGCTGGCGAGCGAGGTTAGATAGATCACGAAGAGCGAGCCGATGAACCCGACGGCCGCGCCCGTCAACGGCAGGATGATCGCCACCAGCGCGAAACACTGGAGCGCACACAACACACTCAGCACCGTGATTTTGGAAAAGAGGTAGGTCAGGATTTCCAGGTTGATGGCGCGTTCGCGTTTGTAGATGGGCAGTTCCTTGACGATCTCTTTCGCCGAGTTCGAGCAGCCGAACCACACCGCGGAAATGATCATCAGGAAGATGACGAGCTGGTTGTCCTTCGCGCCGTGGTTGAAGAACACCATGCCAACGAGCAGTGCGATGATCGGGGCTTGCGCCAGGAGGATGAGGAGGTTCTTGCGGTCCTGGAGCGTGATGACCGTGTAGCGCCGCCGCAAAACCTGGTACTGGCGGAAGAAGTTGGTACGGGCCTGACGCGGGTCGCGGCTGGCGCGGAGTTCGGCGGTCTGGCTCTGGCCGCCGCGCGGAGGCAGCATCGTCGCGTCGGGAGAAGAGGGAACGG
>CAXUIU010000181.1:5846-7806 GCA_964250955.1 uncultured Chthoniobacterales bacterium
GGCCGGGGGGGGGTACGACGGCAGGGGCGGGGGCAGCGCGGCGGGGACGGGTAGGGGTGCGCCATCGGCAAGCGGCACCCCGTGCCCGGGCATTCGGCCGGCGACGTACTTCCGGTGAAGCTCCGACGCCTCGTAGCGCGCGGCCCACTGGTCGGCGGGTTGTGCTTCGAGCACGTCGTACACGTCGCTGATTTTCCCGACGCCGAAGTACCCCGGCATGTCGGCCGGCGGGCCGTAGTACGTCAGCCGCCCACGCACGAGGACCACAACCATGTTGCAGATCGAGACGTTTTCCACGTTGTGCGTGATGCACACCACCGTCGTGCCGTCGTCGGCGATCTTGCGGAAAAGGGTCATCATCTTGCTCTCCGTGCCGGCGTCCAGGCCGCTCGTGGCCTCGTCGAGGAAGAGCAGGCTCGGGTCGGAGATGAGTTCGACACCGAGGCTCACGCGCTTGAGCTGGCCGCCGGAGAGGTTGGAGATCCGCGTGTGGGTGCGTTCGGCGAGGCCGAGTTTTTTGATGACGCTCGTGATGATGGCTTCCACCTCGCCCTTGGAAGTATCGGCCGGCAGGCGCATCTGCGCCGAGAACCGGAGGGCCTGCTTCACGGTCAGGCTCGTGTGGACGATGTCCTGCTGCGGCACGTAGCCGATGGCGCGGCGGTAATACTGGTAGCTCTCGTAGAAGTCGTCGTCGTTGACCAGCACACGCCCGCCGGTGGCGCGGCGGCGGCCGTTGATGGCGTCCATGAAGGTGCTCTTGCCCGAGCCGGACGGCCCGAGGAGCGCGACGAACTCCTTGGGCTCGATGACGAGGTTGACGTTTTCGAGGAGGTTGAGCGGCTGGTGGGTGTCGAGGGATTCGACCGTCTTGGTCAGGCCCTGGACGGTGATGCGCGTGTTGTTCTTCTCCGAGGACGGCAGGAGCGCGCCGTCGTGCAGGGCGAAGGTCGTCGTGCCCACGCGCAGGCGGTCGCCGTCGCGGAAGGGGAGGGGGTCGGTGACGCGCTGGCCGTTGAGGAACGTGCCGTTGGTCGAGAACAGGTCGCGCAGGAGGTAACGGCCGTCGCCCTGGCGGGTGATCTCCAGGTGGGTCTGCGAAACGTCACGCCCGGATAGGACCACGTCGTTGCGGGGATCGCGGCCGACGGTGAGGCGGTCCTTGAGGAGGACGCGGTCGGGCAGGGCGGGGCCGGCGTCCGCGGAGGCGTCGTCGTCGCTGTTGATCATGCCGGCGAGGTGCGTGCCGGCGTGGCGGAAGCCCTCGGCCGTGTCGTGGCGGAGTTCGCCGAGGAGACCGGAAAGCTCCGCGCGCGAGGTGGCGTCGGCGGAGAGGATGCTGCGTTGTTTCTGGAGGGTGACAACGGCGTTTTCGACGGGCAAGAGGGCGTCGAGCAATCCGGGTGGGAGGGTGGCGCGGTCGCTCCCGGCCACGGCGGCCCCGAGCGCGGTGAAGGCGTTGCGCAAGTGTCCCTCGTACGCGGCGACCTCGGGCTGACCCTGGGCGACGCCGCGTTGCGCGGTGAGGAGGACCTGGCGGCGGGCGGCGACGAGGCGGTTTTCCAGGTCGGCGATTTGTGCGTAATGCGCGCCAAATCGCTCCGGGACCGCATTGGCGCGCTGAACGGCGAGGCCGACGTGGAAAAGCGCCTTGGGTGTCTCGGTGTCGCGTGCGGCCCGCAGACGGGAGTCGAGCGAGGATAATTGCGCGTGCCGCCTGGCCTCGCGTAACGCGGCGCGGCCGGCCTGAGCGAGCTTGCCGAAGTACGAGCCTGGCTTGACGCGTGCGGCGGCCTCGATGTCCTGCGTCGGCAGCGGCGCGATGGCGGTCAGCGAGGGGAACGGGACCGGCGGCAGCGCGGCGGTGACCTCGGGCAAGGGCATCGGCGCGTACGGCGCGTAAGCCGGTGGCGCGTACGGCGCGGGCGGCGGGGCGGCTGGCATCGGCGGTGGTGTGGGC
>CAXUIU010000182.1:0-7760 GCA_964250955.1 uncultured Chthoniobacterales bacterium
GCCGAACCCGGGCCCCGCCCCCAGCCGTGAGACCCCGGGCCAGGCGCGGCGACGCTCGGCGCTCGCCAGCTTCCTGCGCTGGACGGCGGTGTTGGTCGTCCTGTTCGCGCTTTTGATGACGGGCTACTACCTTTACGTCAACGTCATCAACCGCCCCCCCGCGGAAGTCTACGTCGTCTCGCGCGGCACGGCGGTGTCGGCGGTGTACGGCACCGTCACCATTTCCTCCGTCGCCAGTCTGACGCTCCTCGCGCAGAACAGTGGCTACCTCCAGTATGCGCCGGGCATGGGCAGCAACGCCGTCACGCTAAATGGCTATGCGGTCAAGAAGGACCAGATCCTCGGCACCGTGGTCGACGAAATCGGTCAGCGGCAACTGGAGTCTGCCAAACGCGACTACGAAGCCGCCGTGTCCCGTCAAAAGAACGGTCCGGGCAGCGCCGGTTTGCTCGAGAACGCCAAGTCCCAGCGCGACGCCCAGAAAAAGGTACCGGTCGGCAGCATCCCGCGCGTACAAATAGATGCCGCCGAGAGCGACGTGAGCCGCCTGCAAACCGCCGTGGATAACGAGGCCCTCGAACTCCGACGCATGACCGACACCGCCGCCACCGCGCTCAAGGCCGCGGAGGACCAAACCCGGCGCACTGATGTCCGCGCGCCTTTCGACGGCATCCTGATCGCCATCAACTTCAACAACAACGCCTACGTCACTACCAACCAGGCGCTTTTCACCGTGTCCGACGCGCACACGTACGTCTCGGGTGAGGTCAACGAGGAGGATGTGGGTGCCCTGCGCACGGGCATGAAGGCGGAGGTGCGGCTCTACTCCTACGCCAACCAGACCTTTCCCGCCACGCTCGACGCCGTTCTGCCCAGCCCGAGCGCGAACAGCTCGCGCTACGTCGTCACGTTGCATCTCGACCAGCCGCCGGACAACCTGCTGTTCGGCCAGACGGGTGAGATGAACGTCATTCTCGGCCGCAAGCCCAACGCGATCATTGTGCCCTCACGCGCAATCAACATCGACCAGGCGCTCGTGGTCGACGACGGCGTGGTTGCGCCGCGCACGGTCAAGCTCGGCTTCAAGAGCCTGGACTTCGCCGAGGTGCTCGACGGCATCAGCGAGGGCGACCAAGTGATCGTTTCCGATCAGGACGCGTTCCGCCCGGGCGAGCGTGTGCGCGTGGTCAAGACCAACCAGGTCAAGGCGAAACAGTAGGCCGTGCGTCCGTCGCTCTACATCGGCCTCCGGTTCACGGTGAGCCGCAAGCGTTCGCTGCTCTTCAGCCTGCTGGGGGTGATCTTCGGCGTGGCGTTCTACATCGTGCTCCAGGCGCAGACGCAAGGGTTCGAGCAATACTTCATCAAGACAATCCTTGGCTCCAGCGGGGCTATCGTCGTCAGCGACCGTTTCCAGAACCGCTACACGTCCTTCGACAACACCGAGGGGGCCACCGTGCTCGGCAGCCAGCAGCGGCGCAAGTATTACGAGGGCATCACGGACGCGGCGGAGATCATGCGCGTGGCGCGGCAGTTCCCCAACGTACTCGCCTGTGCGCCGCTCGTGCAGGGCAACGTCACCGCGCGGGGCGACTTCCAAACGGAGGTGATGACGGTCCAGGGCATCGATCTCGAACTCCACCTGCGCGCCACCTCCCTGCGCGACCAGATCATCGCCGGCAACCTCAACGACTACCGCATCAATCCCGCCGGTCTCATGCTCGGCTCGCTCCTCGCCGACAAGCTCCAACTCAAGGTCGGCGACAACGTGACGCTCATCGGCAACGGCGGCGAGCGCAAGGTGATGACCCTCTCCGCCATCTTCCGCAGTGGCAACAACGTCATCGACGAACGCCGCGGCTACGTGAACCTGCGCGTCGCCCAAGACCTGCTCGAAAAACCCTCGATGGTCTCGCAGATCGTCGTCACCCTGCGCGACCCCGAGCGCGCCCCGGCGCTCTCGCAGCACTTCGAGCGGCTCTTTGGGCACCGGGCACGCTCGTGGCAGGAACGCGAACAGGGCAACTTGCAGGTGTTCTCCACCCTGCGCATCTCGGCGGCGATCACGGTGAGCCTCATCATCCTCTTGGCCGGCGCACTCATCTTCAACACCCTGACCATGACGGTCCTCGACAAGGTGCGCGAGATCGCCATCCTGCGCTCGATGGGCTACAAACGCTGGGACATCACGGTCGTCTTCGTGTTCCAGGGGTTCATCATCGCCACGTTGGGATCGGTCGGAGGCGCGGCGTTCGGGGCGCTCTTGACCTACGCGATCTCACAGATCCCCATCAAGGTGCGCGGCGTACTCTACGCGGACCGCTTCATCGTGTCGTGGGACCCGCACCATTACTACCAGGCGGCGATCATCGCGTTCTTCGCGGTGTTGACGGCGAGTTACTTCCCCGCTCGGCGCGCGGCTAACCTCGCTCCCGTGGACATCCTGCGCGGTTCCGGCCAATGAACACGGACATTTCTCTCGACGAGGCGCCGGCCGACCCGCCGCTGCCGCTGCAATGCGAGAACTTGGAGCGGTTCCTCGGCCAGGAAGAGGCGCGCGTCCACGTCCTGCGGGGCGTGTCGCTCGCTCTCCAGCGCGGCTACACGCACGCCGTCGTCGGCCCATCGGGCTGCGGCAAAAGCTCGCTGCTCTACATCCTCGGCTTACTCGACCGACCCGACGCCGGGCAACTTGCCATCGGGGGGCGGCCCGTCGCCGGGCTGCCTGACAACGAACTTTCCCGCCAGCGCAACGAACTGCTGGGCTTCATCTTCCAGTTCCACTTCCTGCTCCAGGATTTCACGGCGCAGGAAAACGTGATGATCCCCATGCGCCAGCTCGGCCGCTGGACCGAGGCCCACATGCGCGAGCGCGCCGCCCACCTGCTCGACGCCGTCGGCCTGGGCAGCAAGCTCCAGCGCCCCAGCCGGCACCTTTCCGGCGGCGAGCAACAGCGCGTCGCCATCGCCCGCGCCTTGGCGAACGACCCGGAGGTCATCCTCGCCGACGAACCCACCGGCAACCTCGACACGGCCAATTCCACACGGGTTTTTTCCCTGTTGACCGAACTCGTCCGTCGCGAGAACAAGGCGCTCCTGCTCGTCACGCACAATCCATCTATCGCCCAGGCGTGCGACTGGGTACTCACCATGAGCGACGGCCAGATCGTCGACCAGCAGTGGAACCCGCGCGACCGGCCGAGCGACGCGTCAGACTACGTCGGCGAATGAGCGTCTGACGCCCATGAACACCCCGTAGCCGGCGAGCGCGAACACGACGCCCGCCGCCAGCACGACCCCGTACCCGGACCAGTCCATCGGCAGGCCACGCACCGACAGGTTGCGGCTCTGTTCGCACAGGAAGGCGATGGGGTTCAGCCGCACGATGGCCTGGTAGGTGGGGTCTTCCACCTGGTCCACGCGGTAGAACACGGCGCTGGCGTACATGAGGATCGTCGTGACGGCGAGCATCGCCTGGTTGAGGTCGCGCACGAACACGCCCACCGCGGACAGCAGGTAGGTCAACCCCGCCGCCCAGACGAGGATCAGCGGCAGGAGCAGCGGCCAGTAGAGGATCGTCGCCGGCAGCCCGTGGGGCACGGAGGCCGGCTGCCCCCACGCCCGCAGGAACGCCACCCCCAGGCACAACGGCACGAAGGAGATCAGGAGGTGCAGGACCGCCGAGAGCACGACGGTCAGCGGGAGGATTTCCAGCGGGAAGACCACCTTGGTCACGTACGAGGCGTTGAGCAGGATGAGCGACGGCGCGCGGCCCATGCACTCGGCGAAGAGGTTGTAAACCGTCAATCCCGCGAAGAGCATCAGCGCGAAGTCGAAGCCCCCCTCGCGCGGGTTGCCGGTGAACTTCGCGTGGAAGATGAACTTGAAGACTACCGTGAAGATCGCCAGCAGCAGGAGCGGGTTGACGAACGACCAGACCATCCCCATGTATGAACCCCGGTAGCGTCCGAGCACCTCGCGCCGGGTAAACTGCTGGATGATGTGCCGGTAGCGCACGAAACGCAGCGGAGCGTTCCACCACGACGGCCAGGACGGGGCGGCGAGCGTAGACATGATGCCAGCCTTCCCGCCCCCGGCCTGCTCCGTCAACCAGATTTGTCGGCCCGGGGGTGCCAGGGGGTTGACCCCGCGGCCGTCGGAATTAAGGTCTGGCTCTTCGCGCATGGAACACTGCAAATATCTTATCCTCGGGGCGGGACCGTCCGGGTTGTCGTTCGCGCACACGCTGCGGCGGCTGGGCGAGGAGTCGTTCCTCGTGCTGGAAAAGGAACCGGAGGCCGGCGGCCTGTGCCGCTCCCGCGAGGTGGACGGCAAGCCGCTCGACATCGGCGGCGGCCACTTCCTTGACCTGAAGCGCAAGGACGTGCTCGAACTGCTCTTCCGCTTCATGGGCCGCGAGGAGTGGCAGGAGCACACGCGCGTTTCCAAGATCCGGCTGCGTGGCGTGGAGATCGACCACCCGCTGGAAGGCAACCTGTGGCAGCTCCCGGTGGCCGACCAGGTGGATTTCCTTGAATCCATCGCGCGGGCCGGGAGCGTGCGCGGCGAGCCCCAGCCGGAAGCTTTCGCGGATTGGATCACCTGGAAGCTGGGCGAGTGCATCGCGCGCGAGTACATGCTGCCCTACAACCGCAAGATCTGGTCGATGGACCCCAACGCGCTCGGCACCTACTGGCTCTACAAGCTGCCGAACGTGAGCTTCCGCGAGACGCTGCAAAGCTGTCTGGAACGCCGCATGTACGGCGGGTTGCCCGCGCACGGAACGTTCCTGTACCCGAGAGAACACGGCTACGGCGAGGTTTGGCGGCGCATGGGCGAAGCCTTGGGCGACAAGTTGCGTCTCGGCGAGGGGCTGACCAGCGTGGACCCCGCGAGCCGGACCGTCAACGGCCGCTACCAGGCCGACGTGATCGTCAACTCGATCCCGTGGTCTGCATGGGCGCAGGCGGGACCGCTGCCGGACGAGGTCCGCGCCGCCGTGGGCCGGCTTGTGCAGGTGCCCATCGACGTGGATTACTGCCCCGACACGCTGCCGAGCGACTCGCACTGGACCTACGACCCGGACGAATCCAAGAGCTACCACCGGCTGCTTTTGCGCGCCAACTTCTGCCCCGGCTCGCGTGGGTACTGGACCGAGACCAACGCCGCGCGCTCGCCCGCCCTCGCGCCGGGTGGCGTCCGGTTCCACAACGCCTACGCCTACCCCGTCAACACCCTCGACAAGCCGGCGGCTGTCGCCACGGTCTCGGGTTGGGCGCGGACGCACGGGATTTATCCGCTCGGCCGCTGGGGCCAGTGGGAGCACATGAACTCCGACGTGGCCACCTCGCTCGCCATCACCGCGGCGCACGACCTGCACGGCCGGGCGGCCTGATCGGCTAACCGGCGGTCTGCCGGGCGCGGGCGGTGCGGCGCCACAGCCAACCGCCCGGGGCCAGGACCGCCCACAGTGTCCACGAGGCCGGTTCGGGAACGGCCCGTCCGTCGATCTCGAAGGTGGACAGCGGGGTGGTCGGACCGTTCCACGCGCCGGAGTTGATCCGGTATTTTTCCGGGTAGGTGGCGGCCTGATTTCCCACCCAGCCGTACTGGATGTTGGCCGTGCTCGTCAGCGCGAACCAGTAGGTGGCGCTGGCCTGCAAGGTCACGCCGGCCGGGAACGTGAACGTCACGTTGGCCTCCGTGGTCGGGACGTTCGCCGCCGCCACCGAGACCGTTGCCAGGAGCATTCCTGGCGAACCACTCGCGTCCGCGTAGAAGTTCGCCACCAGCGGCGCCGTGCCTGTCTCCCGGCGCACCTGGGCGATGCCTAGGGTGAGCGTGTAGGTCTGGGAGGACACGAACGAGTCGGCGATCTCGTAGGTGGACGAGCCGTCCTGCCCGGCAATCGTGAGGGAGGTCGGGGTCGGGGTGGTCAGATCCGAAAAGACCACGTCGGCGCGGCTCCCGCTGGCCGCAGCGAAGAGGGCACACGTCAGGAGAAGGGAACAACGACCGGTCTGCATCTTCATCGGAGAGAATTTTCGCAACGCGACCGCCCGCTTCGGTCGCGGACGATCCGGGGAGAAAGCCTGAATCAGGCCGGTCGATCAAGCAATATCATGATCGAACCACCCATCCGCTCTTTGTCTTTGCGCCCGGACCAAAAATTCTGCTTGTCTCACGGGCGGAGGTTGGCAGAGGTTCCCCCTTCCTCCGCGGACGAAACGTCCAACCAACTCCCGGCCCGAAAGATTCATGCGCTACTTTATCACCGGTGCGGCCGGCTTCATCGGCAGTTCCCTGGCGGATCGCCTCCTGGCCGAGGGCCACGAGGTCGTCGGCTGGGATGATTTCTCCACCGGGCAGGAACCGTTTTTGCAAGAGGCGCTGCGCCATCCAGGCTTTCGGCTTGTACGCGGCGATAATCTCGACCTGCCCGCGCTGACGGCGGCGATGGCGGGAGCCGAGTTCGTCTTCCACTTCGGGGCGAACGCCGACGTGCGCTTCGGCCTGGAACATCTCGGCAAGGACCTGCAACAGAACACGGTTGCCACTTTCAACGTCCTGGAGGCCATGCGCGCCAACGGGGTCCGTGGCATCGGGTTTTCCTCGACGGGCAGCGTGTACGGCGAGTCGGCCGTGATCCCGACACCCGAGGACGCGCCCTTCCCGATCCAGACCTCGCTCTACGCCGCGTCGAAGGTCGCCGGCGAGAACATGATCCAGGCGTACTGCGAGGGGTACAAGTTCGAGGGCTACGTCTTCCGGTTCGTGTCGATCCTGGGCGAACGCTACACGCACGGGCACGTCTTCGACTTCTACAAGCAACTCCTCGAACACCCCGACCACCTGCGCGTGCTCGGCGACGGCACCCAGCGCAAGAGCTACCTGTACGTGCAGGACTGCCTGGACGCGATGCTCCACGTCACCCGCGCCGGCACCGCACGCGAGGCCAAACACCGCGTGCAGGTCTACAACCTCGGCACGGCGGAATACTGTCAGGTCAAGGACTCCATCGGCTGGATCAGTGAGCACCTCGGCATCCAGCTGGAGTTGCGGTTCACCGGCGGGGAGCGCGGCTGGGTGGGCGACAACCCGTTTATCTTTCTGGACACGAAGAAGGTGCGCGCGACCGGCTGGGCGTCGAAGCTCACGATCCAGCAGGGCATCGTCCGCACGCTCGCCTAGTTGCAGGAAAACCAGTGGGTGCTTGAAAGCCGCGCATGAACGTCGTCCTCGGTTTGTGGCACCTCAGCTGCGTGACAGCGGCGTGTTGCGCGGAGCATTTCGAGGTGGTCGGGTTGGACTTCGACGCCGCCAACATTGCGGCGTTGCAAATGGGCAAGGCCCCGCTCTTGGAGCCCGGCCTGGACGAAGCGTTGCGGGCCGGGATCGACGCGGGCCGGCTGCGTTTCGTCGAAGGGGCGGACCCTGCGGCGCTCGGCGCGGCGGACGTGCTCTGGATTTGCTACGACACGCCCGTCGACGACAACGACGTGGCCGACGTGGGCTTCGTCCTGGAACGCCTCGCGCCTTGCCTGCCGGCGTTGCGCCCGGGAGCAGTCGTGCTCCTTTCCTCGCAGGTGCCGGCAGGAATGTGCGCCCTCCTCGCACGTCGCCATCTCGGCATTGACTTCGCGTACAGCCCGGAAAACCTGCGTCTCGGCAAGGCGCTCGACATCTTCCGACACCCGGAGCGCATCATCGCTGGCACCCGCACGCCGGAGGTCCGGGCGGCGTTGGCGCCCCTCTTCGCG
>CAXUIU010000183.1:0-701 GCA_964250955.1 uncultured Chthoniobacterales bacterium
GCTCGAAGATTCCCTCACCCTCCCGCCCCGGCGAAACCACCATCCGCATCGACGCGCCGAAGTTTGCTCCCTGCACACGCGGCATGTTGGCGTCGCCGGGCAACCCCTGCGCGGGCATGTCCAACCGATTCGCCGCCCATCGTGGCAATCCGCCGCTGAACGGATGGCGCATCGACAGCACGTTGGCGCGGCCCCAGGTGCATTCCGCGAGCGGCAGGGCCTCGGGCTGCTGGCGTTCGCCGAGCTTGGCTGTCAGACGGGCGGCGCGCAGCAGGAGTTCGTCCCAGGAACCGGCGGCGGCAGGCAGCAGGTACGCAGGCCGCGCGTCGAGGATGCTCCAGAGCGGTTGTTCGGCGTTGGGACCGAGGCGGACGACCGGGTCGCGCTTCTGCGCGGGTTCAAGGATCGGGTTGAGGACGCTCGCCGTCACCACCCGGCGAAACTCGCGCAACAACCGGTAACCGACCGCGTCGGCCGAGGCATGGCCATCCCACGCGCGCACGATCTCGCGCAGAAATTCCAGGTCACGCTGGCCCTCGCCCGCCGGACCGTCAAGGATCGTCAGCAGCAACTCGCGCCATCGTGCCAGGTAGCGCGCCTCGTCGTCGAGTTGCACGGCATGACCGTCGGCGGGCGTCGCCGCGCGTCCGGCCAGCGCCAGGAGCCGGTCGCGGATCTGCCCGGAGCGAAACGCGTTGTCG
>CAXUIU010000183.1:711-6769 GCA_964250955.1 uncultured Chthoniobacterales bacterium
CCCCGCCGACGATGCGGTTGTTGGCGGTCCAGAGCTGCCCGCCCGCGGGATCGCAGATGACAGGGGTTTCCTCCGACGACAGAAATCTCTCCCAACGCCGCGTGCCGTCCGCCCAACTCCCCGGCGTGTGCCCGTCGAACCCCACCCGACGCGGCACCCGACCGATGATCGTCCACGCCGCGTGGCCGTCGCGGTCGCCGGTGAGAAAGTTCTGCGGATGAAACCCGCCGCGGTGAGCGATCTCCACGGCCTCGTCCACGTTCCGCGCGTCAAGCAGTTCCGCCACGTTGAAGTTGATTGCGCCCGTATCGTATTCCGACCAATGCCGCGCGTACACCGGACCGCCGTTGCCGGGGCGGGTAATCAGTGGACCCCAGCGCGTCATCGTCACGTCGCATGGTTCCGGCGGGCGATCATGGACGGCGAGGGTTTCGTGGACGATCTCGAACGGGGCCCAGCCGCTGCCGTCGGGCACGCGGTAGCGGCCGGGATCGGCTGGATCGAGTTCCACCACGACGAGGTCGCAGGTGTCGATGTAGCCGTTCGTGAACCCCCACGCGACGCGGCCGTTGCTGCCGAGCACCAGCGCGGGAACCCCGGGCAGGGTTACCCCCGTGGCCGTCCCGTCAGGCAGGACCAGGGAAGCGCGATACCAGATGTTCGGTACGGCGAGGTGCAGGTGGGGATCGTTAGCGACGAGCGCACCGCCCCCCGCCGTGCGTGCGCCGACGAGCGCGAAAGAATTTGAGCCAGGCAACTCGTCCAAATCAGAGGCGAGTGCCGCCGTCGTGTTCAACATCGGCACCGGCGCGGCCTCGCCCGGCACGAACGGCCGCGGGGTGAAGTGCGCAGCGTCGGGCACCGGCGGTGCGGGCGCGTTGGAACCATCGAGCGCGGCGCTGTTTTCCGTGATGAGCGGGCGCAGGAAGTCAGCGGCTTCATCGCCGTAGGTTTGCGTGAGGGCGGCGCGGGCACGCTCGTCGCTGCCGTCGGTTTCAAGGGTCATCGACATGGCGTCGATGACGAGTACGCAATCCTCGCGCGTCCACGACCGCGGCGTGGCGCGGAGGGCAAGGTATTCCCAGGGCCGCGCGGAGAGCCCGCCGAGGCCGGCGTTGACCCCGGCGGTGTAGGCGTCCAGAAGACGCGCCTGATCGGGCGTCATCGCCGCGAGGACAGCCGCCGCACGCCGACGGAAGAGGTGTTGGCGCGCCTCCCGGTCGAGCGTGAGCGTGGCCGGGCCGGCGAGTTCGGAGAGTTCGCCCGCCCCCTGCCGGCGTAGGAGATCCATCTGGAAGAAGCGGTCTTGCGCATGGAGGTAGCCCAGCGCGCGGAAGAGGTCTTCCTTGTTCCGGGCATGGATCGTCGGGGTGCCATCGGCATCGCGCTCGACCGTGACGGCTTCCCGCAACCCGGACAAGGGTCGACTGCCGTCGAGCGTCGGCAGGCTGGCGCGCAACAGCAGCCAGCCCGCGACAGGAACGAGCACGCCAAGCAACAGCAACAAAACGAGCAGCCGCCGAACGATACGCAGAAGTCTCGCCATCGCCCGAGATGAGAAAGCAAAACGTCGTGCCGAGGAAGACAAATCAGGCCGCTGCCAGGCGGCTGGTCGTGACAAGGTCCCGTTATCTCTCCGGGATAACCCTACCTTGTCACGAGGGACACCGCCCGACGGTAGCCCTCACGCAACCGCGCGCGGTAGGCGTCCCAGGTGAAATGTTCCAGCGCCCGGGCCCGCGCCGCTTGCCGCATGGGTGCGATCAGTTCGGGCTGGCGGTAGAGCCGTTCGATGGCGGCGCAGAGCGCGTCGAGATCGTTGACGGGCACGTTCAGGCCGTTGTAGCCGTCCACCACCACGTCGCCCGCCTCGCGCGTCGTGATCTGCGGCAGCCCGCACGCCGCTGCCTCGCAGGTCGTCTTCGCGCACCCCTCGCACTGCGACGGGAAAACATGCACGGTCGCCGTCCGGTAGTAATCCTCCACCCGCCCCGTCTTGCCGACGACGCGCACGCTTCCCCCCGCGTACTTGGCCAGAAACGGCTCGATTTCCTCGTGCACGTGCCCGACGAGCACCAGTTCGGCGTTCGGCAGTTTGAGCCGGTGCCATGCCTCCAGGAGCAGATCGACGCCCTTGCGTCGGATGAGAGCCCCGACGAAGAGCGCCCGGAAGATCCCCGGCGGCTCGCCCGGCCGGAACCGCTCCACGTCCGCACCCTCGTCGGTGTTAAAGACCCGCTCCGGCGCGAATCCCGCCTGCAAAAAACTCTCTGTCGCGCGCGTCGAACGCGTCAGCACGAGCGTGGCGAGACGGTACTCCTCGCGCAGGCGTTCGGGACGCAGCGGCAGCGTGTCCAGCCACCGGCGCGGCAGGAACCGCCCCGACACACCACCCGGCGGCGGCACGGTCTCGTGGCGGCGGAAGCCGTGGTCGACGTGCCACGTCGGGATGTCGAGCACGGAGGGCAAGCCGCGGGCATCCGCCTCGCGCAGCGCCTCCAAACTATCCCCCGCCCAGCCGTGAAAAAAATCGTACCGCCCCGTACGGAGTTCCACCGCCGCGGCGCGCCCGGCCGCCTGCTTCTTAGCCCCGTAGTAGTACGGCCGGTCCAGGAACGACAGAAGCCGCACGGGCGACCAGCGCAGGGAGCGTACCTTGTCGTCGGGCACATCCGCACAGCGGTTCTGGAACGCCACCGCCCGGCCGAGGTAGCCGCCGGACAGCGGGAGGCGGAGTTGTTCCTGCGCGCAGAGGTCCAGCCCGATGCCACCGATCCGCGCGCTGGTGGCGAACAGGACGCTGCGCGGCAGCCCGGCGGGTTCGGAGGACATCAGGGCTCAACCGTTGCACCCCGCCCGCAACTCGCAACTCGCATCTCGCCACCGCTTGCGGCAGGTTGCGCGGCGAGGAACATGCACATCGGTCTGGCCAGGCGCGGGTATTCGCCGACGGGCGGCGCGGAGAACTATCTGCGGCGGCTCGGCGCAACGCTCGCGGCCGGGGGGCACCGTGCAACGCTTTTCGCCAGCCCCGGGTGGCCGCGCGACCAGTGGCCGGGGGGAGGCGGTCTGGAGGTCGTGCCCGGGCGCAACCCGCGGGCGTTCGCCGACGGACTGGCCGCGCTCGCACCGCGCTGGCGTTGCGACGCCCTCTTCAGCCTGGAACGCGTCTGGCGCTGCGACTGCTACCGTGCAGGCGACGGCTTGCACCGCGCGCGGCGTTCCAGCCACGCGCGCTTCGAGCCCGCCTGGCGGACTCGCCTGCGCCGCTGGAACCCCAAGCACCGCCAACTCCTCGCCCTCGAAGACGCGCTTTTCGGTCAGGGTGGCGCGGGGTTCGTCATCGCCAATTCACGACTCATCCGCGACGAGGTTTTCACGTACTTCCCTGCCTACCCGCCGGAACGAATCGCCGTCGTCTACAACGGTCTTCCCGCCACGTCGGGCGCGCCGGTCGACCCCGCCGCCCGGGACGGCTTGCGCCGTGCGCTCGGACTGGCGTCGGACGACTTTACCCTGCTCTTCGCAGGCACCGGCTGGGAACGCAAGGGCCTCGCCTGCGCGCTCGATGCCCTCGCCCGTTTACCCGACATCCGCCTGCGCCGCTCGTCGCCGGCCGGGGCAATCCTCGCCCTTACCTGCGCCGGTGGAAAAACCTCGCCAACCGTGTGCTTTTCCTCGGTCCGGTGCGCGACATGCCCGCGCTGTACGCGGCGGCAGATCTGTTCGTGCTGCCGACGATCTACGATCCGTTTTCCAACGCTTGCCTCGAAGCCCTCGCCGCCGGCTTGCCCGTGCTGACCACCACGGCCAACGGTTTCGCGGAAATCCTGACCCCCGGCGTGAACGGCGACACGTTCGCTCCCGGGGACGCCGACGCCTTGGCCGCCGGGTTCCACCGCTGGTCCGACCTGGCCCGCCGACCCGCCACGCGCGAGTCTGCCGCCGCCGCGGCCCGCGCTTTCTCCATCGAACGCAACGTCGCCGAAACACTGAACATCCTCGCCGGTCTTGCGTCCAACCAGCCGGCACGGTCAAAATGAGGACGCGCGCTGGGAAAAACATCCCAACTAGAGGCACTTGGAAATTGCCCGCCACAACCCGTTGTGGCAGAATAAACCCTGACTTCTTCGTTCCCACCACGCGTGACACCTCCCACCGCCTACCCGCAAGATGTTGCTCGGGTCATTCTCGAGCGGTGGGAGCGCATTCACTCCGGCCAGGAGCGTGGGCCGAACCCGTGGCTCGAACGTCCCCCGAGCCAGGACACTCTCGCCGCGCTGGTGCGGATCAGCTTTCAGGCGAGCCTCTTGCGGGAGGAGTCGCGTCCGGTCACCTTCCGGCTCATCCTCGCCGAACCGGCCACCTTCCCGTGCGACCAGGGACCGCCGGAGGGCTTGCACTGCCTGCGTTTTGAGCGCACCCGGCCCTTCAACCCGCTGGAGGCCCGGCGGCTGTCCCCGGCGGCGAACTTCTACCGTTCGCTCATCGGCGTCTGCCTGGACGACAAGAATGAGGCTCCGCGCATCTGGGGCATCCTGCACTCGGGCCTGCGCTGGCTCCAGAACGTCCACGGCGGCCGGGGCCGCGCGCAGACCCTGCCGGCTGCCCTGGTGTTGAGCGTCACCGGCCCCGGACAGATCACGATTGGCTTCGGTTCGGAGGTCATCGCCCGCGCCGACGCCGGCCGGTTGCTCGGGCCGTCGTTCAACGTGTTTGAGTCCAAGTGGATCAGCAGCCTCTTCGAGCCGGTGCGGGATGGGCTTTTCGCCCTCCACGGGCAGGCCCGCGCCAAACGCGGCGCGAGCTGGGCGCCGCTCGACCCGACGCTCGTACGCATCGTCTCCCAACACGCGATCAAGCGTCTGATCTCCGCCCTGCGCAGCGCCCACCACGGGGCGACCATCGTGTTTTTGCCCGACGAGTTGGCCGCCGAACTCGGCGACGCCAATCGTTACATCGACCTCAAATACCGCTTCCGCGAAGGCGAGCCGCGCAACCGTTTCCGCACGCTGGTGGTCAACATCATGAACCGCGTGGCCGAACTCTATGCCGGCTCGACCGAAACGGTCGGCTGGCTCGAATACGCGCTCAGCAACGACGAAAACCTTGCCGCTTTTGACGAGGCGATTTTTGAGATGGCCTACCTCGTGGCTGGTTGCGCGGAGGTGGACGGCGCGGTGGTGTTGACCAAGAGCTTTGAGTTGCTCGGCTTTGGCGGCGAAATCAGCGGAGAACTGCCCGGCGTCGTGGCCGTGCGCCGGGCGCTCGACCTGGAGGGAGAGCAGGGAGAAGAGGAGTTCACGGAGAGTGTAGGCACGCGGCACCGTTCGGCGTACCGGCTGTGCCTGGCTGCGCCGGAGGCGATGGCAATTGTCATTTCGCAAGATGGCGGCGCGCGGATCGTCCGCTGCCGCGACGGGACCGTCACCTACTGGGACCAGACCTCGACGACTTCGTTGGACGTTTGACCGAGGAGGCGGCGTGAAGCCGCCGTTGCATTGTCGCCGGCGGCGACGTTGCGGGTTGCGGTGCAGGCTGCGCCTGCGTTACGGTATCGCCTGTGGCGACGTTGGCAGAAAAGACCTTCCGTCCACGTGCCCGCAGGGCATACCCTCTTATGAATATCGCTGTCCTCGGCCTCGGCATCATCGGCAGCGCCTGGGCGCGCAACCTCCTCGCCGACGGCCACGCCGTCCGCCCTTGGAACCGCACCCCGCAGACCGACTTCCCGAATTTTTGTCCCTCGCTGACTGACGCCGTCGCGGATGCAGAGGCGATCTTCCTCGTCGTCGCTGACCCGCCGGCGGTCGAGAGCATCCTGGCCCAGATCACCCCCACCCTGCACGCCGGCCAACTCGTCATCCAATCCAGCACGATCTCAGCAGAGTGGACCCGGCGCTTCGCCAAGCAGGCTGAAGCCACCGGCGCGACCTTTCTCGAAGCGCCCTTCACCGGCAGCAAGGTCGCCGCGCAGGAACGCAAAACCGTCTTCTACGTCGGCGGCGACGAGACGATCGTCGCCTGCGCCCGGCCGATCCTGGAACCGCTCTCCGGC
>CAXUIU010000183.1:6779-7737 GCA_964250955.1 uncultured Chthoniobacterales bacterium
GCCATGAACATGAACATCGCCGGTATCGCCCAGACGCTCTGCGAGAGCCTGAGCCTGAGCCGCGCCGCCGGGATTTCTGACGACGTGTACTTCCAGGCGCTCGGGCGCAACGTCGCCCACTCGCCCCTCGCCGACCTCAAGGAACCCAAGCTGCGCGCGGGCGACTACTCGCCGCAGTTCTCGCTCAAGCACATGGGCAAAGACCTGCGCCTCGCCTTGGAGACTGCCGCCGGCTACGATCTGCCGCTCGCGCAGACCGCGCGTCTCAAACAGTCCTACGACGAGGGCCTCGCCGCCGGCTGGCAGGACGAGGATTTCATCGGGCTGCTGCGCCTGCTCGCCACGCGCTGAACCGCCTCGCCACCAAGCCGTCGCACGGGAGTCTGTTCCCGCCTGGCTTCAATGCGACGCGCGCAGCCCGCGGCTGTGGATGAAGCGTTGCAAGAGGATGAACACGAGCAGCAACCCGCCGATGGCGATGCGTGCGTACCACGAACTTAACGTCCCCTCGAACGTGATGGCTGTCCCGATCACCCCCAGGATCAGCACGCCGAAGAACGTCCCGAAGAACGACCCCACCCCCCCCGTCAGCAACCTGCCGCCGATGACCGTGGCCGCGATGGCGTCGAGCTCCGTGCCGACACCCGAACTGGCGTTCCCCGCCGACGTGTAAAGCGTGTAGACGATCCCCGCCAGCGCCGAGCACAGGCCGCTGAGCGCGTAGACCGCCACCTTCATGCGCCCGACCGGCACGCCCATCAGGCGCGCGGAATGTTCGTTGCCGCCGAGGGCGAACACCGCGCGCCCGAACGCCGTGTAACGGCCCACGAACGCCGCCAGCACCAGCACGATCAGGAACACCGTCGCGGTTGCCGGGAACGTCTGCCAACCCGTCAGCAACCCGAAGAAGGGATGGTCAATCGGAATGGCGTCCAGGCTGATGACGAACGCCAGGCCG
>CAXUIU010000184.1:0-7726 GCA_964250955.1 uncultured Chthoniobacterales bacterium
GAGCCGGGGCACGACGGCCAGTGATGCGCCGAGCGCCTGGAGGTCGCGCGCGTTGCCGGCGGCCTGGCTCAGGCGGCCGACGACCCGTTCGAGGTCGCGCACCTCGCGGAGGGTCTCGCGCAGGCGGCGGAGAGCGTCCGGTGTGGCGAGGAGCGCAGCGACGACTTCCTGGCGGGCTTCCAGGGCGGCGGCGTCGCGCAAGGGGTACAGGAGCCACTGGCGGAGCTGGCGCGCACCGAGCGGGGTGACAGTGCGGTCGAGCGCGGCCAGGAGGCTCGTGCCGCCGTCGCTCCGCGCACGGACGATCTCCAGGTGCGCTTGCGACACCGGATCGAGCACAAGGAACCCCTCCGGCCGGTAGGTGCGCAGCGACGTGACATGGTCCAGCGGCCGGCGCATCGCGTAGCGCAGGTAGTGGAAGATGGCCCCCGCCGCGGCGACCGCCTGCCCCATCGTCGCGCAGCCGAAGCCATCGAGCGATTGCACCGCGAAGTGTTCCCGCAACGCGTGGTCGGCCTGTTCACACACGAACGCGTGCGCGTCGTACGGCAGCGTCCCGGCGAAGTCCGCAAACGCCGCCGCCTGCGCCGGGTCGTCGCTGACAAGAAATTCCGCCGGGGCGACGCGGCCCAACTCGTTGAGGAGCGCCGATGCGCCTGCCAGTTCCGTGACGCGGAAGTCGCCCGTCGTCAGGTCGAGGTAGGCGAACCCGAACGTGTCCTTTTTCGCGTACGCCGCGGCGAGGTAGTGGTTGCGTTTTTCGTCCAGGAGCCGCGCGTCGGTGACGGTGCCCGCGCTGATGATCTGCGTGACCTCGCGCTCGACGAGCTTGCCGGGGAGCACGTCACCCTTCTGGTCACAGATTGCCACGCGCTTGCCCGCCTGGACAAGCTTGGCGATGTAGTGGTCGGCCGCGTGGGAGGGCACGCCGCACATCGGCACCTGTCCGCGCTTGGTGAGCGTGACGTTGAGGAGCGCGCTCGCCGTCTTCGCGTCCTCGTCGAATATCTCGTAGAAGTCGCCCAGCCGGAAGAGCAGGATCACGTCCGCCGGCAGCTCGCGCCGGATGCGCTCGTACTGCCGCCGCATCGGCGTGGAGGCTTCGGGTGGAGACGAGGTTTCCAAGAGGGGAAGAAGTTATCGGTTCGCTCCTCGCGCCGCAACCCGGAACGCCGGCCCCTACGCTGAAATTGATGATCGGCTTGTTTTTATCGATTTTCGTTTTCCCGGGAACTTGGCATCTTGACCTTACCCCCGAATTGGTCCCTCCCTAATTTCCCCGCGTTCCTCCCATGAGCACCCCGTCTGATTCCTACGCCCTGCCGGCCCCCTCGGCGCTGCGCACGTTCCTCGCGCGCACCGTCCGGTTCTTCGGCACGATTTTCTTCCGGCTGATCTACCGCGTCCATCTCGTCGGCGGTGACCGCATCCCCAAGACCGGCGGCGTCCTGCTCCTGCCCAACCACATCTCCTGGGTGGACGCCATCATCCTGCAAATCAGCTGCCCGCGGCCGATCCGCTTCCTGATCTTCGACGCGTTCTACAAGAACCCTGTTCTCAACCCCATCTTGCGGCTCTTCGAGGCCATCCCGATCTCGGCCGCGCACGCTCGCGACGGGATGCGCGCCGCCGCCGAACGCCTCCAGGCGGGCGAGGTGGTCTGCGTGTTCCCGGAAGGCGAACTCTCCCGCACCGGCACTCTGCTGCGGCTCAAGAAGGGCTTCGAGATCATCGCCAAGAAGGGCGGCGCGCCCGTCGTGCCCGTGTGGATGGACCAGCTCTGGGGGTCCATCTTTTCGTTCGAGGGCGGCCGGTTCTTCCGCAAATGGCCGAAGCGGTTCCCCTACCCGGTGACCGTGTCCTTCGGCAAGCCGCTCACCCCCGAACAGGCAAACGTATCCACCGTCCGCCAGGAACTCCTTGACCTCGGCGAGTCCTCCTACGCCCTCCGCCCCGCCCTGGGTCGCAACCTCGCCGAAGCCTGCGTGCGCGGCCTGAAGAACCGCCCGTTCCAAACCGCCGTCATCGACGGCACCGACCACTCCACGCTCTCCCGCAGCAAGCTGCTGGCGGCAGCCATCGTGCTCGCCAAGGAGATCAAGAAACAGGTCCCCGCCCGACGCGTGGGCATCGTCCTGCCCGCGAGCAAGGGCGGCGTCCTGGCCAACCTCGCCGTGCTCCTGGCGGGCAAGGTGCCGGTGAGCCTCAACTTCACGTCCGGCCGCGCCGCGCTCGAATCCGCCATGAAGCGCGCGGAGATCGACACCGTCATCACCGCGACCCTTGCGGAAAAGAAGATGGAGTCGTTCCCGTGGCCGGAAAAGATCATCCGCCTCGACAAGATCCTGCCCCCGCTCAAGACCCGCATCGGCCTGTGGCTGGGCATCTCGCTGGTGACACCGTGGTGGCTGCTGACAAAAGTGCTGGGCATCCCTGCGCGCGGCGGTCACGAGGAGGCCGTGCTGCTCTTCACCAGCGGAAGCTCGGGCGAGCCGAAGGGCGTCGTGCTCTCCCACCGCAACATCCTCGCCAACATTTCCCAGTTCCGCATGTTGGTGAACCTCAAACAGGGGCAGGGCGTGTTGGCGTCCCTGCCGTTTTTCCACAGCTTCGGCTGCACGGTGACACTGTGGTTCCCGATCATCGAGGGGCTTCAGGCCATCACGTACCCCAACCCCTTGGACGTGACCAAGAACGCCGAGTTGGTCCAGCGTTACGGCATCTCGCTGTTCATCGCCACGCCGACGTTCCTGCGCTCGTACCTGCGCAAGGTAGACAAGGAACAACTGCAAAGCGTGAGCATGGTCGTTACGGGGGCGGAAAAGCTGCCGCGCTCCATCGCGGGCGCGTTCGAGGAGAAGTTCGGCAAGCAGGTCATGGAAGGCTACGGACTGACGGAAACGTCGCCGGTCATCGGTTGCAACATGCCCGACGTGAGCCTCAACGACGCGGGCAAGACGGTGCAGTTCTCCTACCGGCCGGGCTCGGTCGGCAAGATGGCGCCCGGTCTCGCCGCACGCATCCGCAACCCCGAGACGGACGAGGACCTGAGCCTCCAGGAAACCGGGATGCTCTGGGTGCGCGGACCCAACATCTTCGAGGGCTATCTGGGCGAACCCGAGAAGACGAAGGAAGTGATCCGCGACGGGTGGTTCCGCACGGGCGACCTGGGGCGGTTCGACGATGACGGGTTCCTGTTCATCGAGGGACGGCAGTCGCGCTTTTCCAAGATCGCGGGTGAAATGGTGCCGCACGAGACGGTGGAGACGAAGGTCTACGAGGCGCTGAACCTGCCGGCGAACGGCGAGCGACTCCTGATGATCGTCGGCGTGCCTGACGAGGCGAAAGGCGAGGCGCTGGTGATGCTCTCGACGGTCGAAGTCTCCCAGGCCGACCTGCGCGCGAAGCTCTCGGCGGCCGGCGTACCGAACCTGTGGGTGCCGCGCACGATCAAGCGCATCGAGGCGCTGCCGCTGCTTGGTTCCGGCAAGCTCGACCTCAAAGGCTGCCGCGACCTGGCGATGGCGAAGGAAGCCTGAGCCGCAGGCGTCCGTCCAACCAAGGTCCTGATGCCTCTCCGAGGCAATCCCTAGATTTTGTGCCCCTGGGAACCAGATGCGTCGTGGCCTGACTTCCCCGGCGCAACTTGTTGACCACCGGCGGCATCCGCTGTTATAAACGGCCCATCTATGTTCCGCCCGCGCTTCTTCTCTAGCTTGGCTGTCCTCGTGGCGTGCGGTCTAGCCGCAGCACCCGGCGCGCGGGGCGAAGTGACCGTCGCCACCGCCGAAGTTCCTACCCCGCCACGCTACGTCGTGCCCGAGGCCGAGTATTTCGTCGCCGCCGCCACGGGAAACCTGCCGGTCCTCCAACGCTGCCTGGACGAGGGCGCGGGCGTGGACTGCCCCGTGCCGCAGCCGGTGCCCGACACCCTCTCGGCCGCGTTCGCACCCCGTTCGCGCGGCGGCCTGCTCCTGCGCGATCCGGGGGCCACCGCCCTGATGCTGGCAATCGCCGCCGGCCAGACGGAGGCGATGCAGTTCCTCATCAAGTCCAAAGCCAACTGCGAGGCCCGCACGCGCTCGGACATCCGCCCGCTCGATATCGCGGCCGAGCGCGGCGACACGGCGGCCATGCAGTCGCTCATCGGCGTCACCCCGCAGAGCGACGCGGCACGGTTGTTCATCGAGGTGAACCTCGCCACCCAGATGGCGACCATCACCCGCGACGGCCAGCCGATCCTGACCACCAAGGTTTCCAGCGGCAAGACCGACAAACCGACCCCGCCGGGCCGCTACGTCGTCACCCACAAGTACACGGAGTGGCGCTCGACGCTCTACCACAACGCGTCCATGCCGTTTTTCCTGCGCCTGTCCTGCACGGCGGTCGGGCTGCACGCGGGGGTGCTGCCGGGTTACCCCGCCTCGCACGGCTGCGTGCGGCTGCCCTCCGAGGTGGCCAAGAAACTCTTCACCCTGGTGCCGCGTGGCACGATGGTCGTCATCCGATGAGGCCATCCTTGTACCTGCAACTCTGGAGCCTACGGCATTCCACCTCGACGGACGCAGAAGGCGCGTTGCGGCAGGTCCGGGAACTCGGCTACGACGGCGTCGAACTCGCCGGTGACTACGGCTGGGACGCGGACCGCTGGCGCGCGCTGCTCGACGAGACCGGCCTGCAAGCCCTCTCCGCCCACGTCGGCCTGGACTCGCTCGAAAAGGACCTCGCCGCCAAGCTCGCTTTCCACCGCCGGCTGGGTGCTGGCTGCATCGTCGTCCCCTCTTTAAATCGTGAACTACAGACCCCCGACGGCTACCGGGAAGCTGCCCGACGGCTCGATGCCCTCGGGTCAAAGATGAAGACGGAGGGTTTCCGGCTCGGCTACCACAACCACGATTTCGAGTTCTCCCGGCTGCCGGGCACGTCCGAGGTCGGCATGGACATCCTCCTGGCGAATACTGACCCGGAGTTGGTCGGATTCGAGTTCGACGCGTTCTGGATCGAAAGCGCCGGGCGCAACGCCGTGGAGTTCATCCGCGAACACCGCCGGCGGGTGTTGTTCGTCCACGCCAAGGACCTGCGCAAACGCGACCGCCAAGACGTGCCGGTGGGCCAGGGCGACGTGGACTTCCGCACGCTGGTGCCGCTGTGCACGGCCAACGGCTGGCCCGTGGTCGTCGAGTACGAGGGAGCCAACGCGATGGCCAGCGTCCGCGAGGGCGCGGCGTACCTGCGGCCGTTGATGGGCTAGAAGAACAGAGGCCGCGCGGCTGCTCAAACCAGCGTCGTCGCGTCCACGCCGCGGAACGCGTACAGCCGCTTGATCGTCTCTTCGATCAGGTGGTTCGGGCACGACGCGCCGGCGGTCACGCCAACGACGAGGTCGCCGTCCGGGAGCCAATTCTCGCTCGCCACTTCCTCGCCCGCGTGCAGGTCGAAGTGTGTGATGCGTTCCCGACTCTCCAGGCGGCTCGCGTCGCGGATGAAGTACGTCGGCAGCTTCGCCTGCCCCATCTCCGCGAGGTGCGACGTGTTGGAACTGTTGTAGCCGCCAACGACCAGGAGCAGGTTCATCGGGAGCTGGAGCATGTCCTTGAGCGCGTCCTGACGCTCCTGCGTCGCCCCGCAGATCGTGTCGAAGAACCGGAACCGCTGCGCCCCACCCTCCGGGCCGTAGCGGTCCACGATGGCCTGGCGGATGCGCCGCTGCACTTCCTCCGTCTCGCCGCGCAGCATCGTCGTCTGGTTGGCGACGCCCACCGTCTTCAGATGCATGTCGGGATCGAAGCCCTCCGAGTGCGCACCCTCGAACTTCCGCAGAAATTCCTCCCGGTCCCCGCCTTGCCGGATGTAGTCACAGACGTAGTCCGTATCCTCCAGCGTCAACACGACGAGATAGTGCCCCCGGCCCGCCTTGGAACGCGCTTGGGAGGCCGTGGCCTTGGTCTCCTCGTGCTGCGACTTGCCATGGATGATGCTCGTGACCTCATCGGCTGCGTACGAACGCACCCGCCGCCACACGCTCATCACATCGCCGCAGGTCGTATCCACGATGTAGCAGCCCTTCAGCTTGATCTTCTCGACGGTGGACACCTCCGCGCCGAACGCCGGCACGATGACCACGTCGTCCGCCGTCAGGTCATCCACCTCGGCCTCGCGCTTGGGTCCGATAAGGTTGCGGATACCCAGCGCCCGGATCTGCGCGTTGACCTCCGGATTGTGGATGATCTCACCCAGGATGAAGAGCCGCTTGCCTTCGAACTCCTTGCTCTTGCGCGCGGCGTACGCCAGGTCGATGGCCCGCTCAACCCCGTAGCAAAAGCCGAACTGCTTGGCCAACCGCACCGTCAACCCGGCCGACGAGAGCACCCCGCCCTGCGCGCGGATGCGCTCGACGAGTTCGCTGCGGTAGTGGGTCTCCACCTGCGCCTGCACGGCGGCCATGATGTCGGGCGTACGCAGGTTGATGCGCTTGCGGGCTGCTTCCGGCGGGGCGGCGGGCGTCGGGCTGGTCATGGAAAAAAAGTCGGCTGGCATGGTACAGATAACACAAAAACACCGGGGGGACGAGTGCCGTCCCTCCGGTGTAAACTGAAAGCGGACTCGGTGGCGAGCGCGTTTTAGTACGGGGTCAGCCCACCGCCAGGCGGCGAGTCGAACACCCGGGCCGACGCGGTGTAGGCCGCGGGCGGGTCCGCTTCCTGATAGTCGGTGGGGCGGGGGACGTTGGCGCCGACGGTGGCATCCTCGGGCTGGGTGGCGGCGATGTTCACCGACGTGCCCTTTTGAACAAGCGCGTAGAACTTCGACGCCACGTTCTTGTGCAGGCGGATGCAGCCGTGCGAGCGCGGGATCGGCCACACGTAGCCCTGGTGGAAGCCGTACGAGGGCGAGAACTCGCACCAGTACCCCATCGGGTAGCCGATGTACTGCCCGTGGCCCTTGCCGGCTTCGGCGGGCGTGACGACATCACCGTTCTTGTAGAAGCCGTAGCTGCCGCTGCGCTTCTTCTGGATTTTGCTGGTGATGGTGAAGTTCCCCTTGGGCGTGGGCTTGGCGGGGATGCCGATGTTGCACGCGGCGACCAGGAGCGGCTTGGAACCCTCCATGACGTAGACCTGCTGCTTGCTCAGAGACACTTTCACCTTCACGGCGCTGGGGTTGTGCGGCTTGTAGGCGACGGGGTTGTAACTGCCGCCGCCGCTGCTGGTGGTGCCGACCTCGGTACAGCCGGTCAGGAGGCTCAACGCCGCGGCCGCCACGGTGGCGGCGAGGGCGGGAACGAAACGATATTTCATGCGTGGGATCGAGATGATAGGAGGTTTTCTGCGTCCTGATGGAAGCAGAAAGCAGCGGACGCCGCAAAGTTTTTTCCAGACCGCAGCCGAGTCTGACCAGCTTTCGAGTGATTACGCCGACCCCTCGAAGAGCTTACACAGCGGGCGTATTCCGCTTTTTTGCCAAGAAATGAGGATCGCGCGTGCGGAATGATTTCAAGCGGACGACGTTTTTTGAAGCCGCAAAGGCCGCTTGTGCGCGATTCTGCGGACTCTCCCGCCAAGAGCGGTCGGCCATTTTCACCTTCACCAACCCTTCGCCCTCCATCGCGCTTTATGCACTTCCAAGAGTTTTTCGTCACCCACGCCGGCCAGGTCGGTCTGAGTTCCGTGTTGACCGAGTACATCCTCGTCGTGACGTTTTTCAGCTTCTTTGCCATGACGATCTT
>CAXUIU010000185.1:0-7723 GCA_964250955.1 uncultured Chthoniobacterales bacterium
TGGACCTGCACCCGCGCGGACGCGCTCGGCGTCGGGCACAACTACCCGGCGCTGACCGTATTGGTCAACGTCAGCCCCGACGCCCCGGCGACAGGCACCTTGACGAGCCACGTCACCGCCGCCGGCGACGGGCACGTCGCCAACGACACGCTCGCCGACCGCTTCCCCATCAACGCCGCGGCCTCCACGCCGACGCAGCGTTGGCGCTACCGGTACTTCGGCACGACGGCCAACAGCGGCAGCGCCGCCGACAGCGCCAACCTGGCCGGCGACGGCATCCCGAACCTCATGAAGTACGCGCTCGGCTTGGACCCGATGGCGCCCGGGGCCAACCCGGTCACCGTGGACACGACCACCGGCTACCTGCGCCTGACCGCGCCGAAGAACCCCGACGCCACCGACCTGAGCTATGCCGTGCAGGTGAGCGCCGGCCCGTTGTCCGACGGGCAGGGCTGGACCACGGATGGCACCGTTCCCATGCAGAATACCGCCACCCTGCTGCAAGCCCGCGACGCGACCCGGGGCGGCGCGGCGAGCCGGCGGTTCATCCGGCTGAAGGTTTCCCGTTGATCCCGATGCTCTCGAAGGATGCCCTCAAAGATTTCCCGCTGCGCTGGGTGACTCGCCATCTGGTCAACCCCTATTTTATGGCCTTGCAGAGGCAGCAGATCGAAGAATTGACCTTGGCGGACAAGACCTTCCCGGCCGAGTTGCGGCTTCGTGCGCTGGAAGCCGTGAGCAGCCGTGACCGGGAGGTGGTGCGCTGCGGCTTATCGGCTTTGGCTTTCGTCGGGATGGCGGAGGATGCCGCCGTCGTGCAGGCGCTGAGGCGCCACGCCAACAAAAACGTTGCCCGGGATGCCGGAACCTGCCTGTTCGAGATCAAACAACGGAGCCGCCGGGCTTGACGAACGAACCCGATCCCTGGACCCGGTGCGTGCGCGGTGGGGATTTCGCCGGGGCGTGGCAAATCAGCGACACGGTGTTGCGCGCACGCGCCAGCCAGACGTGTTTCCACCTGCCGCGTCACCAACAATGGGTCTGGAACGGTGACCCGCTGACAGGCAAGCGGGTGCTCATCCGCTGCTATCACGGGCTGGGGGACACGGTGCAATTTGTCCGCTACGCGCCGCGGGTGCGTGCCCTGGTCAGGGAACTGACGCTCTGGGCGCAGCCCGCCTTGGTCGAACTCTTGCGCGGGGTGCCCGGCGTGGACCGCGTCCTGCCCCTGCACGACGGCGGCGAGGTCGGCGTGGACTACGACCTGGACCTCGAAATCATGGAGTTGCCTCACCTCTTCCGCAGTACGCTCGCCACGATTCCCGCGGAAGTCCCCTACCTGCGTGTGCCGTCCGGCCTGGATGCATCCCCACCGCCGGTCCGCGCCGGGTGCCGCGTCGGACTGGTGTGGCAGGCGGGGGATTGGGACGCGGCGCGCTCGGTGCCGGCCGCGCTGCTGGCGTCGTCGCTGGCGAGGGTGCCCGGCGTGACGCTGCACGCGCTCCAACGCGGCCCGGCACTGGCGGACTGGCGCGCGGAGTTCGGCCCGGCGTCGGGCGCGGACGACGTGCTGGACACCGCCCGGCGGATGAACGCGCTCGACCTCGTCGTCTCGGTGGACAGCTTCCCTGCGCACCTCGCCGGAGCCCTCGGGCGGCCGGTCTGGACGCTTCTGCACGCCAGTCCCGACTGGCGTTGGCTGGAAGGGCGCGACGACAGCCCGTGGTATCCGACCATGCGCCTGTTCCGGCAGGAACGCCCCGGCGCGTGGGAGCCTGTCATCGCGCGCGTGGCGGCGGAACTGCGCCGACACGTGGAGTCCGGTCGGCCTTTCTCGGACGTATCCTGTCTTTCCACACCGCCATGAGCAACTTCTCTCCGAACGTCGATCCCTCCGCGAGCATGGCCGGCGTCGTCGAGCGCAACATCCGCGCCCTGCTCGAACGCCGTCAGACCGAGGAACGCGGCCTCGGCACGCAGCAGCGCGCCGCCGATGCGATCACGCGGTTCACCGGCAGCATGACGTTCGTCTACATCCACCTCGTGCTCTTCGGCGCGTGGATCGTGAGCAACCTGCCCGGCGTGCCGCTGCCGAAGTTCGACCCGTCCTTCGTCATCCTCGCCATGTTCGCCTCGGTGGAAGCGATTTTCCTATCCACCTTCGTGCTCATCTCGCAGAACCGCATGGCGGCGCGCGCCGACCAGCGAACCGACCTGAACCTGCAAATCAGCCTCCTGGCCGAGCATGAGATCACGCGGCTTGTCACCCTGGTCAAAGCCATCGCCGCGCACCACGGCATCGACGCCGCCAAGGATGGCGAACTGCCCGAACTCGAACGCGACGTGGCCCCCGAAAAAGTGCTCGAAGTGATGGAAACCCACCAGCGCGCCGCTGGTGTGGAGTAGCTGCCGTCCGGACTTTGATTACGAACCGGCGAGCGTGGCGAGCTTAAGGACGGTGTTCCAGTTGCGCGCCGTGCCGCGGGTGCCGAGCTTGGCGTCCATGAGGTTGGGTGTCAGTTTTGACCCGTGGATCGACCCCGCGCCGCCGTAGTCGATGTAGAGCTGCCGCCCGACGGCGTGGATGACTTCCGGTCCCGGGTTGGCCGCGCGGAGGGCATCGACCGCCGCCGGCGTGGGTGCGGCTTTCAGGCACACGACGAGGAAATGGCTCGGGTTGCGCGCCGCGGCGTCGGGCAGAGGGTTGGCGTCGATCAACGCACGCCACTCGGCCGCCGAGCGCACGTGAAAATCCGTTTGCAGGCCCAGGCGCTGGTGGACCACCCCTTCAAGGAGTGTTTCGAGCGCGGCCGGCGCGAGCGGGGAGCGCAGGACGACGTTGCCGCTGTTGAGCAGCGTACGCGCATCGGCGAACCCCGCTGCGACCAGCGCCGCCTGGAGTTCGGCCATCGACACCTTGCGCTTGCCGCCGACGTTGACGCCGCGCAAGAGGACGACGTGGGCGTTCATCGTTCGAGTTCTCCCCAGACCGGTTCCTCCAACTGCAACGCCGGATCGTCGGGTTCACTGCGGTTGATCTTTTCGTATTGAGCCGACACGTCCGACCAAGCGCGTAAGCGGACGGTCACCTGGTCGCCGGGTCGCAGGCGGGCGGCGGGCGTCCACACGTTGTCGCGCATGCTCGGCAGGTAGACGAGCGCCTGGAGCATGCCGCCGGACGCTTTTTTGCCCGGGGTCGGAGGTCCGTCGACCACGGGGGCGAGGTCAGCCAGTTGGACGGTCAGGATGTGGTCCTTGTACGGCACGCTGCCGGGCAGGGGCACGGACGAAACGGTCTGAACGGTGCCAGTCAACTCATAACTACCGCCCGCCGCGGGGTGGAAAAAGCGTGACTCGGGCATCTGGCCGACGGTCATGGGCAGGAGCTTCCAGTTGCCGCCGGAGAGTTCGCGCGCGGCGAACTCCCAGACGACGAGTTTTTTCCCGGCGAGCCGGTCGCGTCCGCGGGCGAGTTCACGCGAGAGGATTTCGCGGGTGGCGAAGGCACCGTCGCTGTTGCGCAGGATGGCGTCGAGGGGTTTGCCCAGTGCGTAGGAGAGGTGTTCGGCGAATCCGGCCGACTCGCCCCAGCCCATGCCTTCGAGCGAGAAGATGTTGGAGAAACTATCGCCGAGCAGCAGCGTGTCGGCCGAGGGGGTCGCGCGCCACGGGGCGTTGCCGACGTTCACTTGGTGGATGGTAACGGTCTGCGGCTGGTAGATCGTCTGGCCGGCGGGCAGCTTGAGCATGAGGGCAATGTCGCCCAATGCATGTACGCGCCGTTCAATGGTCGAGTAGTTGCCACCCGGAGGATGAGAGGCGGAGGACCCAAGGGAGAACGCCAGGGCTCTAGCGACAGACTCCATCGTCTCAGGCGTCCAGTGAGTATCGGTCTCAAGATAGAATGGGCCGACGGTTGGGTGCACCGGCGCATCTAGCTTCTTGCGCCCTATCAACAAATCGGTGGGATCGAACACGCTTACCCCTGCGTTGCGCAGTCTCTCCTTGAACTCGCCGAAAGAGAGATTTTGCAGTGAGCCACCCGGCACTCCCTGGCTTGTTGCGGAACTTGCCGAAAGCATCTCGCCGTCGACCACCGGCTTGACCGGTACGGGGAAAACGACCAACTCGATGCCGCGTGCTTTGAGTTGGTCGCGGAAGTCGAGGATTGCCGGCAGTGGGTCCGCGCGGATTTTGTTTGCCTGGCTACGCCTGGCGAGCTGGTCAGGGTTGAGGAACGGTGGCCCGAGCGCGTATTCCACGTCCGGCCGGTAGAAAAGCCAGCCCGGTTTCCCCGGGTACGCCTGTTCGTTGCCCGCGCCGAGCGCGCCGGTGAGGACGCTCTGCACGTGCGGCAGCAGCCAACGCGAGATGATGGAGCCTTTTTCGATGCCCTTCTCGAAGTCGCGGATGTCGTCGGCGCGTGGGGGAAGGTTCCAGAAGTCGGCCGGGTTGCGTGCGGCGCGGACGTTTTGCCACCGGGGCAGCGTGCGCAACACGTCGAAGGACGGCAGGCCGCGGCCGGCGCGCAGTTCGGCGGCGAACTGCACCAGCGCCGGCAGGGTGATCGTCACCAGGAACACCGCGATCAGGAACCCGCGCACGTCGCGGCCGAAGACCGTGCCCTTGAGGTCGCGCTCGGCGATTTCCTCGCGGTCGAGGTGCAGCCGGCGTTTTTCGCGCAGCGGCGGCTCACTGTAGCTCGGCAGCGAGCGTTCGGGCTCGCGCGGAGGGTTGGTGTCGAGATCAGCCATCTTCAAAAGATGAAGTAGATAAAAGGATTGTACTCCTGCGTGGCGAGGACGACGAGCGCCAGCCAACCGAGCGCGAGGCAGGCGGCGGCCTTGGGCAGCGTCAGGCGTTGCGTCCATTCCCAGGTCTGCGGCGCGAACCACACGATGGCCGCAGAGAGGGTGATCGACAGCAGGTAGTACGGCCGGTAGATGATCCCCGCCAACAGCGCCGCCCCCGGCTGCGCGTGGCCCGCGCCGAACATGCTCGCCAAGTACGCGCCCGCGTGCGGCAGGTCCATCGCGCGGAAGAACACCCACCCGAGCAGCACCACCGCGACCACCACGCTCACCCACAGCACACGCGGCAACGCCACGGGGTAGCGGATCGTCTGGTCTGCCTGCCGGAAGAAGCGACGCTCGAACGCCAGCATGCCGCCGTGCAGCCCGCCCCAGATCATGAAGTTCCACGACGCCCCGTGCCACAGGCCGCCGAGGAGCATCGTGGCCATGAGGTTGAGGTACGTGCGGCGGTCGCCTCTACGGTTGCCGCCGAGCGGGATGTAGAGGTATTCCCTCAACCACGTCGAGAGCGAGATGTGCCAGCGGTGCCAGAAAACCGTGATCGAGTCCGAGCGGTAGGGCGAATCGAAGTTCTTCGCAAACACGAACCCGAGCATCAACCCCAGCCCGATGGCCATGTCCGAGTACCCGCTGAAGTCGAAATAAATCTGGAACGAATACGCCAGTGCGCCGAACCACGCGTCCAGCGCGTGCAGCGAACCCGCGTCGAAGCAGGTGTCGGCGATTTTGCCGCACGGGTTGGCGAGCAAGATTTTCTTGGACAGCCCGAGACAAAAAAACGCCACGCCGCGCGCGAATTTGTCGGTGGTCAGCGTGCGGTTTTTCAGTTGGTCGGCCAGGAAGGAGAACTTCAGGATCGGCCCCGCGACGAGGTGCGGGAACATCGACACGAAGCACGAGAAATCCACGAAGTTCGCCATCGCCTCCGCGTCGCCGCGGTACACGTCGATGGTGTAGCTCAGCGCCTGGAAGGTGTAGAACGAGATGCCCAGCGGCAGGACGACGTTGAGCGTGTTGTGCCACTGCGCCGCGCTGAAGCCGAGCGCGCCGACGACGCCGTTGTAGGAATCCACGCCCAGGTTGAAGTACTTGAAGAACGCCAGCACGAGCAGGTTGGAAACGACCGAGATGGTGATCGCCGCCCGCTGCCCACGCGAACGGGTCCCACCCCCGCGCGTGTTGGGCAGCAGGGCGACGGGCCTTCGAAAGAATCCTTGCGGTCCCCGCCGCCAGAACCGCCAGTCGTCGTGCGCGATGACGAGGCTCATCAGCCAGTCGAGGTTCGTCGTGACGAACATCAGGAGGACGAACCGCGGCCCCGCCCAGCCGTAGAACGTGTAGCCGGTGAGCACCAGCCAGAGATTTCTCAAACGCTGCCGCTGCGGGCGCCAGAGGTACAGCGCGTAGTACACCACCAGCGTGAACGGCAGGAAATAATAGACGAAAATGTGGGAACTGAAAATCACGCGCGCCGGGAGGGTATCTGGTATCGCGGCGGGGCGCGAAGTCAAGGTGGTGAGTTGCGAGTTTTCGCGTGCGGCTTACCTGTGTGCATGGCGCGTTTTGCTCTGTGTGCGTGGACGGTCGGACTTGTCGGGTGCGTGGTGGGCGCGGGGATGTCTCGCGCGCAGGAGGTTGGAGAAAAATTCCGCGCCGGGCTCGCCGCCAAGGTCCAGACTCTCGAAAAAAACAACGCCCCGGCGCTCGTCGGCGTGGATGGGTGGCTTTTCGTGACCGCCGAACTGCGGATGATGGCGGCCGGAAAATTCTGGGGCGCGGACGCGGTGAAGGTCAGCCGTTCGCCGAAGCCCGAGAACGCCGACCCGCTGCCAGCGATCCTCGACTTCAACCAACAACTCAAAGACCGCGGCATCACGCTGATCGTCGTGCCCGTGCCGCCGAAGGCCGAGCTTTACCCCGAAGCGGTCGCCTCTGACCTGCCGCCGGCCTTCGGTGATCCCGACCCCGCGCTGGCGGCGTTCTACGCGGAACTACGCCGCCAGGGCGTGGACGTGGTGGACCTCGCGCCGGTATTCGGCCTCGGCACGAACACCAAGCCGCCGCTGATGTATTGCCGGACGGACACCCATTGGTCGGGCATCGGCTGCTCCGCGGCGGCGCGGGCCATCGCCAAGGAGGTTGCCAAGCGCATCCCGGTGCCCGCCGACGCCGACGCCGCCTTCCCCTACGATTGGAAGGAAGTCGCCATCGACGGCGACCTCGGGGGGATGTTGGAGGCGGGCGCGACCAAGCCCGGCGCGGAGAAAATCAGCGTGCGGCAACTGCGCACCGCCCTTGCGCCCGACCCGAACAGCCCCGTGCTGCTCCTGGGTGACAGCCACGCGCTCGTGTTCCACGATTTCCTGGCCGAACGCGCCGGCCTGCTCGACCAGCTCGCCGTCGAACTCGGCACCGTGCCCGACCGCATCGCCGTGCGCGGCTCGGGCGCGACGGCGGTGCGCATCGACCTCTACCGCCGCAGCGTGCGCGAGCCGGGCTACCTGGCGAAAAAGAAGGTGGTCGTGTGGTGCTTCACGGCGCGGGAGTTCACCGAGGCCGCGCAGGGTTGGCAGAAGGTACCGGTGGCGAAGCCGTGAGTCCTGCGCCGTCGGCCGCGGGGTCGGTGAACGTCAGCGTCTGGCCCGTCGTGTCGGTCTGCTGGGCGCCGACATTGTGGTACTTCGTGATCGTGAGAGAATCGCTGCGCTGGAGTCCGTAGGTATGGCCCGTGTAGCCGTCCAGGGTCAGCGTGCCGCCGGCGAGGTCGACGGTCGGGGTTTTGATGACGCTGGCGTCCAAGACCGTGCCGACGTTGTTGTAGGAAAATGCTAGTGCCGACGGTGAGGTCGCCGTTGACCGTGCCGCTGCCGCTCAGCGCCTCGGTGCCGGCGTTGGCCTGCGTGGGGCCG
>CAXUIU010000186.1:0-7643 GCA_964250955.1 uncultured Chthoniobacterales bacterium
GGTGGCAGGCCATGACGCGTCGCAGGGCCAGCGGCGACACGCCGGGGTGGTTGGGGCCGAAGGTGTTGGTGTCCGTTGCGGCGGCGCAGGCGGTTTCGTAACCGGCCTCCGCCACGAGGTCACGCACGCGGGCGTCGAAGTTCCCGTAGGGATAGCAGAAGTGGCGCACGGGCACGCCGAACTCGTCTTCCAGCCGCGCCTTGCTCTCAAAGATTTCCACGCGGGCCTGCGCGGGCGCGATCTCGGCGAGGTGCGGGTGGGTCATCGTGTGCGCGCCGATCTCGTGGCCGGCGGCGAGCCATGCGCGGATCTGGCCCGCGTCCATGAGGCGCTGGGGCGGTTCGCCGATGGGACCGTCCCATTCGTCGGTCTTGCCGATAAGCCCGGCGACCACGAAGAGCATCGCGCGCGCACCATGATTCTGGAGAACGGGCAGTGCGCGGTCGAAGACGTTGGCGAAGCCGTCGTCGAATGTCAGGCAGAACCCGACTTCCCTCGCCGCGATGGCCGCCAGGGCATCGCCGTAAGGCAACGCGCGCTGGCCGGCGGCGGCGAGTTCGGCCAAGTGGCGGTCGAGGTCGCGCGCGCTGACGTAGAGGTCGTGCAGGCGCGAACCCGCCAGCGGCGCACCGACCTTGTGGTACATCAGGATCGTCACGCCCGGCCCGCCGCCGACCTCGAACAACTCGCGGTCGCGCGCCCACGAACGGTACGGCCGCAGGGAAAGGGTGGTGGGTTCAGGCGTCATCGTTTCTCCGCGAGCCAGCGCAGATAGGTTGCCTCCAGTGTGCCGACGCTCGTTTCCCAACGCAAGCCCTGGACCCGCCGCCAGCCGGCCGCGGCGATCCGGGCGCGGGCGGGTTCGGCGTCGAGCAGGCGGGTCACGGCGACGCGCATCGCCTCCGCGTCGCCGAAAGGGCAGAGGACGGCCTCCTCGCCGTCACGCAGTTCCGCGCCGAAGCCGGTAGGCGTCGTCACGGCCGCGCAGCCGCACGCCATCGCCTCGACCAACGCCAGTCCGAAACCCTCGTGTTCAGTCGGCAGGAAGAACACCTTGGCGCGCGAAAGCCGGGCGATGACTTCCGGCACGCCCAAGCGCGGCTCGACCTCGATTTGCGCACGGACTTCGGCGGGGAAGGCCCCGAGCACCGTTTCCGGCGATTCTCCTACTCCGCATAGGTCCAGCCGCAAGCCCGGCTGCGCCCGCAGGAGCGGGGTCATGGCGGCGACCAGCGGCGCGGTGCCCTTGCGCGTGATCCAGGAACCGAGGAAGGCCACGCGTTCCTCGCGCCTGTCACCTTGGGCGAGTGGCCGGTCGAGGAAGTCCGGTTCCAGGCCGAGGGGAATGACGGCCATCCGCCCCGGATTCCCGAGGTCATGGTCGAGCAGGTAACGGCGGTCGAGTTCACAGCCGGTGACGAACCCATCCGGCCGCGAGAAAGCGAGGGTCTCGGCGTGGTGCAGGAGCGCCGCGGCACGGCGGCGCAGGAAGCCGCTTGGAGGCGCGAAGGTGCCAGCCTGCGCGGCGCGCTCGGCCCCGAGGAGTTCGAGGCCGTCGGTGTGGGCAACGAGCAGCGGGCGCGCAGCCAGCGGGCGGCGGGAGAGCCACCACGTTCCCGGCCAGAACTCCGCGCCGTAGAACTCGATCAGGTCGTAGCGCGAGAGGTCGTGCGAGCGGAGCCCGCGTAACCCGCGCCAGCCACGGCGCGCCCGGCGGCCGGGGCGTTCGCCATCCGCGCCGGGAAGAAGCGTGTCCGTGGCAATGACCTCGACGGTGTGGCCACGTGCGCGCAGGCCGCCGCTCCACGCGAGGCGGGTGCGGCCGGAGCCGAGAAGGGAATCGAGTTCGCAGTTGCTGAAGACGAGGACGCGCACAGGTCGAGTGATTTTCTGAACAGGCCGCACCACAGGCGCTCGTCCCAAGAGGCGTCCTTCAAAGCAGAAAATCTGGGGACTGCCTCGGAGAGGCATCCCTACTATTGGTGACGAACGCCTGCGGCGGCGGCCTAGCTCACCTTCTCTGGGCTGCGACGGGTCTTGCGCGTCTTCTTCCCCTTCTCCGCGTCGTCTTCGTCTGTCGCCGCGTGGTAGTATTCCTCGTACTGGTAGTAGACGAACTCCGGCGAAGAGGTGTCCACCTGGTTGAGGATCACGCCGGGGATGTTGGCTTGGCGCTTGTAAAGAATTTCGAGGGATTTGCGCGTCATCTTCGCGGACGTGTAGCCCATGCGCGTGACGAAGAGCGTCGCGTCGATCTTCGGCGCGAGGCTGGCCGTGTCGTCGGCCGCCAGCACCGGCGAACTGTCGATGATGATGTAGTCGTACAGCGGGTAGAGTTCCTGCAGGAGCCGGTCGGTGGCCTTGTTGAGCAAGTACTCGCTGGGCTGCGGCACGTTGCGCCCGCGCGGCAGGACGTGAAGATTCTCGACACCTGTCATGCGGATGGCGAGCTTCCAATTAACGTTGTGGCCGAGCACGTCGGTCAGGCCCGGGTCGCGCGGCGCGCCGAAGCTGTCGTGGATCGCGCCGCGACGCAGGTCGCCGTCGATCAGGAGGGTCTTCATGCCCGCGAACGCCAGCACGAGGGCGAGGTTGCATGAAGTCGTGGACTTGCCCTCGTTGGGCACGGCGCTGGTGACCAGGAGCGTCTTGGGCCGCGCGCCGTCCAGCGGCATGAAGAGCAGCGTGGAACGCAGGTTGCGGTAGGACTCGACTAGCTGGTGGCGCGTGTCGTCGGGCCGGAGCATCTCCAGGCTGTCGCCGCTCTCGTCGCGCGGGATTTGCCCGAGGACGTGCTCGGAAAAGTGCATCTGGAAGTCACTGATGCTGCCCATGCGGTCGTCCAAGCGGTCGATCAACATCAGGATGCCTACACCCACACCCAGGCCCGCGACGAGCGCCAAGCCTAGCGCCTTGGCCCACTGCGCGGTCGAGGCCGAGGCCACCGAGGCATTCTCCAGGATGAAGACCGGATCGGGCGTCGTGTTGATGTGCAACATGCCCTGGTTCATGGAATCCATGAGCTTGTCGTACGTGTCCTGGTCGCGCTTCTTGGTCTCCTGAAGCTGGTCGAACTTGGCGCGCTTCATACTGTCCTCCAGCGCCTGAGGTCTGGCGGCGTTGATCTTGTCCTCCAAGTCCTTGAGCTGCGTGGCCGCGAAAAGCCGCTTGCTGTCGATGCGCTTGCGGGCGAACTCCAGCAGTTCGTTGACGCGGCGCTGCTGGATGTCGATGTCGGCCTTCAAGCCCAACAGCTTCGGGTGCCGGTCGCGCATGTCCTTGGCGAACTCGTTGTACTGTGCGCTCAGGTCGGCAATCCGTGCGAGCGCCTGCCGGTAGTCCCCCTGCGTGCTGGCGAGGTCGAGCGCGATCTGGGTGGTCGGCGAGAGGTCCGCCCCCTTGGCGGTCGATGCCGGGTTGGCAGCGGCGGCGCCGCCACGGTCGATGCCCTGCTCGGGCGTCATCAGCATGAGTTGATTGTAGTCGCCCTGGAGCGCGTCGTACTGGTGGCGGAGAGCTTCGAGGTTGTCGTTGGTCTTGTCGTCTCGCCCGAAGACCTGCCCCATGGCTTGTTGGTACTGGATGAGGGCATCGTTGTCGGTCTTGAGCGCCGTCTGCACGCGGTCGATCTGCTCCCGCATCTTGTTGAAGCTACTGTCCTCCGTACCCGTGCGCTGCTGCCGGCGGTAGTTGAGATATCCTTCCAGGGTCGCCTGGAGGTATCGCTGGGTGTAGAGCGCGTTCGGACCGCTGGCATTGACCGTCATGATCGCGTTTCGCGGTGTGAAGTCCAACGCGACGGGCGCGCCGGTCATGCCGGGATAGTTCGCCTGGAGGATGTCTTCGGCGTTGCGGTGCACGGCGTTGACGGTCTTGATGATCTCCGCCTGGCCTTGCAGCATCGTTTCGGGGTCCTGCGGGAGCGCGCCGCCTTGGTCACCGATGACGACGGGACGATTTTCCAGGTTGACGCTCAGCTTGGCCGAGGACACGAACGTCGGCGGCTTGTTCATCTGGAAATAGGCCGTCACGCACAGGGCGAGGCTGACGGTCAAGAGCACCACCCACCAGTACTTGAAGAGCAAGCAGCGGTAGCGGTGGACTTTGTTCCAGAGGGTCAGCGACCACGAGGGATTGTTGCCGGTGTTGAGACCTGCGGGTGCGCTCATAGGAAGGAAAGGGAGGAGGGCGGGGCGGTCTCTACTTTAATATTGGAAATCAAACATCTTGCGCTTGACCAGGACGCGGTCGCCGGGCTGGAGAACCATGTCCTTGGTGGCATCGCCGTTTTTGATGGCTTTGCAGTCCACCCGGGTGCCGTCCTTCGACCCACCTTTGCGATAAACGAAAACGCCCTTCAGGTTGGCCTGTTCAGTGAAGCCGCCGAGTTGCAAAATGGCTTGGTAAAGAGTCAACTCCCCATCGGCTGGCAGGTCGATGGCTCCGTGACTGGCAACCTCCCCTTCAAAGTAGATCTTGCCCTTGCTGGCGTTGGGGGCGGCGTAGGTCAAGCCGAGGAACACCGTCGCGTGACCAGGCTTATAGTATTCTCGCTCCAGAACGCCTTTCACGTCCGCGGTGAGCTGCTGGGTGGTCTTGCCCGAGGCCTTGACACGCCCGCCAAGGGGCAGTTCCACCTCGCCAGAATCCGTCACGACCAACTGGTAGACCTTGTCGTCGCGGTCTTCGGCGACGCGGTAGGTCAGCGCGTCGCGCGGGCCGAGCCGGTGATCAGCGTCGAGCGGGCCGGTGACCGCGCCGGCCATCGGGTACGCGCCGGTCTGACCGCCGTAGGGCATCAATCCACCCGGGTTCGCCGCCGCGGGCTGCTGGCGCGGGGCGGGTTAAAGGGGTTCATGCCGGGGGCTTGCGTCGAACTGAAAGGCACCTGAGCAAAAGCCGACAGCGGCAGCGTCAACACCGCAGCGCCAACGGCCATCCACCAAGCGGAAATGTGACGGGTTCTCATGTGTGGGAGCAACATTAGCTATTTCTGTTCCTAGCGGCAAAAATATTTCGGCCCACAGAGTAACTTTGTAGGTGGGGACCGGCGTTGCGGTGCCGCGTTTCGCGGCGTTGCAGGTTGCGGTGGCGCGAGCGCGTCGTTGCGGTGTACCCTACGGGGATGTTACCGGAGACATAAGCTCCTTTTGCCAACGTCGCCGCATCGCAGCACCACGACCCGCAACGCTCCCTCTCGGGAGCCTTCCTAGAAGTGGTAGTCCACGTCCAGACCGACGCGGTTCTGGTAGTAGTCGCGCAGGTTCGCGTCCGAGTCCTTCTGGATGTACGCGTAGTGCAGCGCGCCGGCGAGGTGCCGGTTGAACTGGAAGCCGATGCTCACGTCGCCGCCGTAGCGGTTGATCCGCTCATCGAACGGCCCGCCCGACTCCACGTCGTGGTCGTAGAACAGGTCGCCGGCCAGGGTAATGGAGCTGTACACCCGCCAGGCCACGTTGTAGCGGATGTAGTCCACCTTGACGTAATTGGAGATCAGGCCCAGGTCGGTCTCGCGTCCGAACGAGAGGCTGTGGGTCAGGTATGCGTTGATGCGGTTGTTGACCGTCGCGTTGTAGTAGAAGGTCGAGAGGCTGTACTTGTCACCGAACGTGCCGGTGGTCGGCAGGCCGAGCTGCGGGGTGAAGTTCCCGTAGTTGCCTTGGTCCACCGTGCCGCCCGTGTCGAAGCTGGCCGACTGGTAGCCACCGTGCACGACGAGGCGCAGGTACGGCGTGATCGTGGAATCCAGGAAGGCGCCCACCGTGTACGCGTCCGAGTCGTTGAGCCCGTTGCGGTCGTAGTTCGTCTCCGCGAAGCTTCCGTCCACGCCGACGTACGTGCGCGGCCGCAGTTGGTAGGATACCGAGGCGGCGAACTGCTCGGCCGAGCGGTTGAGGTAGTCGAAGTCGTCGTTGAGCGCGACGTAGTTGTTGTGGTCGTACTCACCCGTAAAGATGAACCCGTTGTGCGGGTCGTACGTCCCCGTGATGCCGGCGGTGTTGGTGAACCGACCGAAGTTGGTGACGTTGCTCAACTCGGCGTCGTCCACCGGGTCCTGGCGGATGTCGAACGCGTCGTGGATGTTGAAATGCAGGTTATCCCCCACGTAGAGGTCAAACGCCAACTGGCTGCCGGGTGTGATGAACACGTCGCCGCTGGTGGCGTTGGGGTGCTCCAGGTAGCGCACGAAGCCCACGCCGAGGTCGAAGCGCAGGCTGTTGAGCCGGGTCAGCGGAATGCGGGTCAGCACGTTGATGCCCAGGCGCACGACCTCGTCGGAGGTGCGGTCGACCTGCGAGTAGCTGATGTTGTCGATGTACTCGATGCCGGCCACCGCATCGAGGGAGAACGTCACGTTGCCAACGCGCAGGTTATAGTCCGCCGGGCTGCCGCTGTAGGAAACAGGCGAGGTGGTGGACGTGGACGACGGCGTGTTCGTCGCCATCGTTTCGCGCATCATCTCCTGTGCGCCTGCCCGGCCGCCGTAGGTCAGGGCGCCGGCCAACGCCGGGTACAGAAGTAGCTTGGTGAATGCTGTCCGCCAGGAGCGGGTACGAAGGTTCATGGCGACGCGTTCGGACCCGGCCAGCGCACGGTTGCACACAGAGAAAATTTCCATGGATTGTGTATGTATCTGCCGGACCTGGGTGTTACAACAGGTCACGGCGGGGGATATGAATGCCTTCTTGAAATGGACGCGCAGCTAGCCTTCATGTCGGAATCGACTTCCTATGACAATCTTATTTTTTTGTTTTCTCAATCCTGAAGGGCTAATCGCTTGCCGGCGAGCACTTCTCGCGGCGGCCGGGCTGTGGCTGCTGGCGGGAGTGCCAGGGGCATCGGCAGGATTACTCCCAGCCGGCAAGGACCGCGCGCAGGGTGATGCGCTCTTCCAACAGGCTGGCACGGCGTTCCAAAGTGGCGATCTGGCCGGGGCGTTGAAGCTCCTCCAACAGGCCGATGCCCTCAAGCCCGATCAGGCCGACGCGTGGAACCTGCGCGGCGTGGTCCTGCTCAAGCAGCACGCCTACGACCAGGCCGAGGCGGCGTTCGGCCGGGCGGTGGCCATTGACCCGTCGCTGTGGGCGGCGCAGTTCAACCAAGCGGAGGCGGCCTTCCAGAAGAAGGATTGGCCGCGGGCGGAGACGCGTTTTGACCGGCTGCTGGCGCAGACCAACCGCTTCAAGCTGGCGAACAAGTGGGAACTGGTGGCCTACAAGTCGTTCCTGTGTGCGCTGCTGGCCGGCGGCGAGGCGGGCGCACGCAAGGAACTGGGCCGGCTGCCAACGGCGGGCGGGGCGACGCCGGCGTTTTTGTACGCCCAGGCGGCGCTGGCGTTCAGCCGCAAAGATGCTCCCGGAGCCGCACGGATTGTCTCGGGCGCACGGACGACGTACCCGGCGGCGGTCAACGACCTGTTCACGAGTTCGCTGGAGACGGCCGGTTGGCAGGCCCCGGCACTCATGCCGGTGCCGGGCGGCGCGCCGCTGCCCAACGTCGATCCTCAAACGGCGGCGGCCATGAACGCGCTCGGGATCACCAACCCCAACAACGCCCCCACCCCGGCGAAGCGCCCGCCGGCCGTCGTGATCGACCCGCGGCTGGTCGCGTCGTCGTCCGATCCGCTGCCCTCAGGTTCCGGC
>CAXUIU010000187.1:0-7545 GCA_964250955.1 uncultured Chthoniobacterales bacterium
CCGAGATAGGGTCCGTAACCACACCAAGCGCGCCACCTTGCCCGCGCACAGGCCGTACGCGACCCCGTCACCCCACGCCAACACGGGCCGGCCCATGCCCATGAGTTCGTTATGACCTGGATCGAAGGTTCCGGCGTGAGTCCGGTAGAGATATTGGTAGTCGTCGTTGACCCCGAACGGTCCCCGCGTAAGCACAGGTCCGTACGCTGCGAACAGCAGGACGACCGTGCCGAGGGCGAACAGCAGCGGCGTCCCCCTCACAGCTTCCGCCGCCGGAACGCCTCCAACCCGCTGCCGAACAGCCCGTGGATCGCCTTGTCCGGGTCCTGGCCGAGAATCTGGAAACAATCGTGCGCCCAGCATTGGACGACGTGCTGGTGCGCGTCGCGACCCTCGCCAATCCCGAGCGTCAACGTGTACGACTGGGGCTTGAGCGGCGGCCAGTCGAACTCCATCGTCGCATGCCAGTCGCCCGCCTCCGGCAGGTCAACGTCGGCGTCGCGCAGGACGAGCGAGTTCTGCCCGCAGACCTGCTGGCCGGTGCCGTCGCGTAGCAGGTAGCCGAAGATCAGGTGGGCGCGGGGTTCGAGCACACGGACGACGAGGTGGACGACCACGCGTTCACCGGGTGTGCGAGCGGCGACGGCGTGGCCGGCGGGGTCCGTCACCGCCGCACGGACGATGCGCAGGGCGCCTTTGCCGCTGAGCTGGTCCTCGGGCAGCGTCGTCCAGGGAATTTCCGCGGGAGGCTCGGCCGAGTGTCCGGCCACCGTGCCGACGCCGCTGCGCGCCCCTTCGTTATGGAGCGATTTGAGGTAACGCTCAATCCCCGGACCGATGGGGCCGTCGTAGTCCAGTTCGCCGCCGTCGAGGATGAGCAGGCGGGTACACACGGCGGCGAGTTGCTCGGGCGCGTGGCTGACGATGATCTTCGTCGCCTCGGCGAGCGGCCCGCGCAGGAAGTCGTAGCAACGCTGCTGGAAGAAGATGTCCCCCACCGCCATCGCCTCGTCGATGATGAGGATCTCGGGCTTCATCAGCACGAACGACGCGAAGGCAAGGCGCAGCACCATGCCGCTCGAATACTGCCGCACCGGCCGCTCCATGAACTCGCCGATCTCCGCGAACGCGCAGATTTCTGCGTAGTGCGCCAGGACCTCCCTTTGGCTCAGGCCGAGCAGCGTGCCGTGGATGAGAAGGTTTTCCTTGCCGGTGAAGTCCGGGTTGAAGCCCACGCCGAGTTCCAGCATCGACTGCACCGTGCCGTGGACCGTGACCGTCCCCCGCGTGGGCCGGAGCACGTCGGAAATGATCTTGAGCATCGTGCTCTTGCCGCTTCCGTTGCGGCCGATGAGCCCGACGCACTCGCCGCGGCGGATTTCCAGGGAAACGTCCCGCAGCGCCACGACCTCGTCGGGCCGCGCGTGGGTAGCCCGGCCGAGCAGCCGCCCGAGCAGAGCGCGGCCGGCGGAACCCAGCGTCGCCTGACCAGCGTGGTAAATCTTGGAAACGCACTCCAGGCGGATCGCCGGAGGGATTGCTTCAGCTAACTCGCTGGGCGCGAGCGGCTTCTCGCGGAGAGAGTTGGGCGAGGAAACCCTGTTTCCAGAAAGCGTGCTGGTAGGCATGGCGCAGGCGGGCGGGATGGACGAGCCGCTCCCAACGCGGCGGCGGCTGGGCGAGCGGACGGGTGGGACTGTGGCCGCCGAAGGAATCGCGCGCGGGCAAGGCCCCGAGGGCGCTGGCCTCCTGCGCGGTCGGCCGACACAGGATGCGGTTGAGCACCGCTTCGAGGTAGCCCGCCCCCGTGCCGGTCCAGTCGAGGAGTTCGCCGGGGCGGGCGAGCGCGGCCACGTCGCGCACGAAGTCCACCGCGCGCTCGCGCATCCGCGCGACCAGCGCCCCGTGCGCCGCCCCGTGCTCGGGCTCGGCGTGTACGGGCGTCATCCGGCCGTCCGCGCCCTCGCGCAAGCCGACGACCGTACCGTGCGGCGCGCCGAAGAACGCCTCGATGATTTCCACGGACTCGGAGACGAGACTCTGGCGGGAAGACGGCTGGTCGAGGTGGAAGAAGAACGACGAAAGCCGGCAGCCCGTGTCGATGGCGAGTTGCGCGAAGCGCCAAGTGGCGAAGTAGAACGCCCGCAGCACGGGGGGCGGCCGGCGGTCGGCGTTCGCGCGCAGGTTGAGCAGCGTCTGGAGCGCGCGCGCCGACGACGCCTGCCAGCCGAGGTCCACGACAGCCATGCCTTCCGCGCCCGCCGCGTCGAAGCCGATTTCGTCGAAATACCGCTCCAGCCGGGCGCGTTCGTCGGCGGCGTGGGCGAGCAGGCGCGGCGCGAGACCGGTGAAGAGCCGGTGCATCGCCACGTGGTCTTTCTGCGAACGGAACACCCCGCCGGCCGTCGTGACGGCCTCGTCCAGCGACGCGAAGCCCGCGCGCCGCACCTCGTCCGCAAACTCCTCCGGCTCCAACCCAAGCCGGGTGAAGAAATGCCGCACCTGCAAGCCCGGGTTGGGCGTGAGCAGGAAAGGCATCGCCGTGTGGTCGAGCGCCGTGATCCCCGGCACGTTGAGCAGCCGGCGCGAGGCGGCCATCTCGACGGCCTCTACCCCGTAGCCCGCCCGCGCGGAGAGGATGTCGCACGCCTCCCGCAGGTAGTACCCGTCGCGCGCCAGGAAGAATAGGCGGTCGCGCCGCTCGCGCCGGGCGTTGACCAGGAGCCAGTGCAGAAACGTGAAATAGATCGGCCCGCCGACCTCGTAGCCGACCTGTTCCCACCACACGGCGTCGCCGGGTTCGGCCGCCGCGGCTGTGACGCGCGCGCGTCGGACCAGCCCAGTGCAGACCGAGGACAGGAGATCATCCTCGGCGAAGGGCGCGGCTGGCCCGTTCGTGGATTGGTCCGCGAGGGAGCGTTCGTCGGACGGGTTCCAGTGCAGCGTGCGCAGGCCGTGCTGGCGGGCGCGCTCCACGTCGGAGTGGAAGTTGTCGCCGACGTGGACCACGTCCGCCGGGGCGACGCCGAGTTCCTGCAAGAGGGTGTCGAAGAGGCCGCCGCCGTGCTTGCTGACGCCGCGTTCGGCCGAGAGGTACAGAGCGCCTTTGTCCACGCCGTAGCCCACACGCCGCAACGCGTCCACGATGAACTCGCGCGGCAGGTACATGTCCGACACGAAGACGACACGCGCGCCGCCGCGTTCGGCCGCCGCGGCGGCGGCGAGGATCGCCGGGTCCGCGTACAGGAGCGCCGTTTCCACCTCCGCCTCGACCGCCGCCAGCCGGTCGCGGTGGACGGCTGGGTCCACGCCCGCCTGCCGGCAAAACTCGTCGTAGATGTCCCACAGGTTGACCTCCTCGTGCCCGGCCTCGCGGACCTGGCGCGCGCGGGCGGCGCGTTCGGCCGAAGCGCGCAGGAGGGCGCCGGGCAGTTCGTCGTCCGCGCCGAGCTGCCGGCGAATCCCCGGGGCGATGAGGTGGAAGGCATCTACGGGCTGCCGCACCACGCGCCGCAGCGCCGTGTCGAACACGTCGAGCGACAGGACCTTCGGCGCGGCCGTGCTCCCGTCGAAAAGCGCCGCCAACGCCGCGCGGCAATCGGTGGCCGGAGCGGCAGGCAGCGCTGGCCGGGTATGGGCAGCGACGTGGCGCAGGGTGGGCTGCACGGCCTCGCGCTTGGCGAAGCCGAGTGTCTCCTTGAGCCGCCGATTGCGCGTGAGGAACCATTGCCACAACAGGAGACGCGACTGAATCTTGCGCGTCTCGTGGATGGAATGATCGGTCAGCCGGCGCACCCCCTCGATGGCGTCGGCCTGGTCGCGCGCGGAGAGCGCGGTGTTCATCAGGTAGCCCAAACCGGTCTTGCCCGTGCGCAGGTCCTCGCGCAGGTAGTGGTTGCGCAGGGCGACGGTCTTGCGGTGGTGCTCGTCGAGCGCGTCGGTGACCGTGTTCGCGTAGATCGTCCCGCCTGACTGGTGGCGCCAGTGGTAGTTGGCCAGCCGGCGGTCGATGACCCCGATCTCGTAGTGCGAGAGGAAGCGCAGGTTGAAGTCCCAGTCGCCCACGACCGTGAACCGCTCCTCGAACGGCCCCAACCGCTCGTGCACCGCCCGCCGGTAGACGAACGCAATTGGCGCGAACGGATTCTCCGACGCCGCCTTGAACAGCCCCACGGCGCGGACCGGCAGGTAGTGCTCGCGCCCGCATTCGTGGACGGTGCCGTCACCGTTGAATTCCTCCAGGATGCGCGTGGTCTGCGTCGCCACACCTTGCACGGGACTGTCCGGCCCCTCGGCGTCGAGGAACTCCACGCACGCGCGCAGGAAGTCGCGCTCCCACGAATCGTCGTCGTCGTGAATGACGACGTAGTCGCCCGCCGCCGCTTGCAGGCCGCGGTTGGAGGCGTTCTGCATCCCGAGGCTCTCCGGGTGGTGGACCAACTCCACCCGGCCCGCGTAGCGCGCGGCGTGCTCGGCGACGAGGAGGGCGACGACGTGCGGGTTGCCGCCGTCGTTGACGATGACATGCAGCCAGTCCGCGAAGCTCTGCGCGAGCACCGACTCGATGCAACGACGCAGCAACAGCGGACGATCTTTCGTGCGCGTGATGACGGTCACGCGCGCGCGCCGCCGGGCGTCGGGATTCGCAGTCACGGGGGTCATACAGAAGGCGGATGCTCGACCGCCGCCCGGCGCAAGACTCCGTTACTTCGTGATGATCTGCCCCGTGGCAAAGTTGTAGAAGTAGCGCGTGCCGTCCGTGTTGTAGCGGCCGGGATTGTTCGGATCGGGATAGTAGTACAGGAACGCCCTCAGCTTGAAGTCGTACAGGTACGGGAACGGGAAGCTGGGCGAGGTGTAGAAGAACGTGTTCGACGCGAAGTCATACAGGTATACGCCGGCGTCGCGGTCGTTTGCATCGAAAACGTACTCGTAGCCGAGGTCCTGATGGTAGATGTAGCTCGGGTCGCCCAGGTACGAGTAGTACCCGAACGGGTTGCCCGTGCCGGCGAAAGCCAGGTAGTAAACGCCGTCACCCAACGCTACCTCCCCACGGAAGAAATCCGGCGCGGGCTGCCGCAGGACGGAATTGACGAAGACGAAGTTGTTTGTCTTCAAGGCGCCGCTTTTGTAGTCAATGACCGGAAGCTGGTCAAAGGGCGAGCCGGCGTTGATGACCTGCAAGGCCGCGATGGCGTCCACGACGGCCTGGCTGGCGCTGTCGCGCACGTAGCCGAAGACGGTGAACCCGCCGTCCTGGTTGTCGAGGTTGGCGGAGTTGTCCGTCAGGTTGAAGAACCACTGGCTGGTGGCGCTATTCGGGTTGGTGCCGAGCTTCGCCATGGCAATCGTGCCGCGCACGTTCGAGTAGTGGGGTTCGTTGACCACCGCGGGTTGCGTGGGGACGGACGTGTACTGGTTGTTGCTGGTGATGTAGTACCCGCCACCCTGGATGACGAACCCGGGGGCGGAGCGGTGGACGATGCTGCCGGTGTAGTTCCCCCGATCCACGTAGCCCAGGAAGTTAGCGGTCGTCTGCGGCGTGTAGTCGGTGTAAAGCTGCACGTCGATATCCCCCAGCGTGGTGTGGAAGCGCACGACCGTGAGGTCGGAGGCGGCGGAGGCGGTGCTGATCGCTGCCGCGGCACACAGGCAGAGAAGGGCGAGCAGTTTTTTCATGGGAACGCGAGGAGGGAAGGTTTTCTGGGGAATGGACGGGTTAGCACCGGGGCCTCGGCCGTCCCGTCAGACGGTCGGGAATATGGGACGGGCAAGCCGCGGATGCAAGCCGGGAACGCGGACCCGCCGCCGGGCAGATTCACCCCGCGCCGAGCGGACGCACGCGGAAGCCGGCCTTCTCGATCAGCCACGGGACGTTGCGCACGGTGACGCGGTCTTTTTCGCGTTTAAGCTCGTCCAGGCGTTCCCAGGGAACGAGGAGCAGGTGGTGCTTGCGGGCATTGTCGCGCACGGGACCGTACGTCCGCGACCTCGCCGACCACGCCCGGCGGACGCAAGGCCATCGGCTCTAGTCCAAAGCGCCGCCAGAACTCCACGAAACTCTCCGTCCCCCGCCCCGCGGCCCGGCCGTTCGTCCCGCAGCCCCATCGGCTGCACGTCCAGCCAGGAGACGCGTGCAGCGCCAGCCCAGCGATGACTTCAAGCCCGCGCTTGAAGTCCACGCTCGACCCGTGTTTATGGCACGGGCGGCTGCCGGGGCGCAAGCATCACAAAATTGGTGGCCGTCGCACTTTTTTGGCCGGAAACGACGGATTTTTACGCATGTGTATTGAAAAGGGGTATGCCGCCGATTTGCGTTGACGCCCGGACCCTGCCTCATCGTAAGCTTTTCGCGCGCCCGCAACCATTTACATGCCAAGAGCATCCGCTCGATTTTGCCCCATGTTTCCATGAGCGCCTCCCCTGCCGACACCCACGACGACGCGGTCCTCGTGGAACGCGCCCTCGCCGGCGACGAACCCGCCATCCGCACCCTGCGCAGCCGGCACCACGGCCACCTGAAGGCGCGGCTCCTGCGCCGGGGCGCTTCGGAGACGGACGCCGAGGAAATCCTCACCGACCTGTGGGGCGACTGCGTGGTGGGCAAGTTCCGCCGCTGGCAGCCGCAGGCGGGAAGCTCGCTGGTCGGCTGGCTGAGCAGCGTGGCGACCAACCGGCTCATCGACCATTTCCGCAAAGGGAAATTCCATGCCGACGGCTCCGGCCGTGACGGGCACGACGGCGACCATGAACCGTCCACCCGCGCCCGTGAGGTGGACGGCGTGTCCCACGACCCGCCGCCGCGCGACGCGGAGTTGACGCGGCTCCTGCGCGGGGCGCTGGCGTGCGCGCTGGAGCGATGCGACCAGACGGGCCTGCTCATGCTCAAGCTCGTGCACCTCCACGGCCTGACCGGCCGTGAAGTCGCGCGCATGTGGGGCTGGCACGAATCGAAGGTCAGCCGCACGGCCAGCCACACCGAGGACCAGATCAGAGAACTGACCCTGGCGGAAGTCCGCCGCCGCGAGCCTTCCCTGGATCTCGTCTGGGAAGACCTCGTCGAACTGTGCGCGAACTGCCGCGGTTCGCTCTTCGGCACGCCGTGAGTTTTTGCAGGGTCGCGCGCGGCGACTTCTTTGCAAAACGCGCGCCGACGTGCGTTCCTCCCGCGTGACTTTCCGCGGGCCGGCAGGGCCTCTTTCATGAACGAATCTTTCGCCGCCATCCTCGAGTTCCTCGAACAGTTCGCGCCCGGGGTCACGGGCCATGGCCTCGAACCACCCGATTCCGTCCTACGCGCCAAGGTGGCGGCCTTCGCCCGCGGCGAACTCCCTGCCGCCGAGCACGAAGGTCTTATCCGCCGACTCCAGGCCGACCCGGCGCTCGTCGGCTACCTGAGCGAGACCGTCAAGGGTCTGCGCGGGGAACCGGCCGACACGGGCAAGGACTGCCCTGCTTAGAGTTTATGCCTCGCCTGAACATCCTGCCCGACCCGCGCCTCGAACCGCTCGCCGTCGGTCTCCAGGCGCGGCTCGCCCAGATCGC
>CAXUIU010000188.1:0-7521 GCA_964250955.1 uncultured Chthoniobacterales bacterium
ATCGTGCTCGGCGCGCTGCTCGGGCACTACGATCCTGCTGCCGGCGCGTCGCTGCAACCGTTGGGGATCGCCTTCATCAAGCTCATCAAGATGCTGATCGGACCGATTATCTTCACAACGGTCGTCGCGGGCATCGGCAGCATGGGCGACCTCAAAGCGGTCGGTCGCGTCGGGGTCAAGGCGCTGCTGTACTTCGAGGGAATGACTACCTTTGCGCTGTTGCTGGGTATGGTGGTAGTCAACGTGGTGCAACCCGGCGTCGGCGTCCACGCCACCGCCGCCTCACTAGACGCCAAGTCGGTCGAGCAATACACGGTGCAGGCGCAAAATTTGACGCTGGTCGGTTCGTTGATGCACATCATCCCGAACACCTTCGTGAGCGCGTTCACGGAGGGCGACGTGCTCCAGGTGCTGCTCGTGGCGCTGCTCTTCGGCGTTGCGCTGACGCAGGTCGGCCCCGTGGGCAAGCCAGTTGCCGACGCACTGCACCTGTTGGCCGACATCTTTTTCCGCATCGTGCGCATCGTCTCGCGGGTGGCCCCGCTGGCGGCGTTCGGCGCGATGGCGTTCACGGTGGGCAAGTACGGCCTCGACTCGCTGCGTTCGCTGGCCGGATTGCTCGCGTGCGTGTACCTGACGTGCGTGGTTTTTATCTTCGTGGTGCTCTGGATCGTGGCGCGGGTGGCGGGTTTTTCGTTGTGGAAAATCCTACGGCTCATCCGCGACGAACTCCTCATCGTCATCGGCACGTCCTCCTCCGAGCCGGGTCTGCCCGGCCTCATGCGCAAACTCGAACTCGCCGGCTGCCGGCCCAACGTCGTCGGCATCGTGGTGCCCTCGGGCTACTCGTTTAATCTCGATGGCACCTGCATCTACCTGACGATGGCGGCGCTCTTCATCGCCCAGGCCACCGACACGCCCCTGCCGCTCGCCAAGCAACTCGGCCTCATCGGCGTCCTGCTGCTGACTTCCAAGGGCGCGGCCGGCGTGACCGGCAGCGGCTTCATCACGCTCGCCGCCACGCTCGGGGCGTCGGGTACGGTGCCGGTAGCGGGCATCGCGTTGATTCTTGGCGTCGATACGTTCATGTCCCAGGCGCGGGCCATCACGAACTTCATCGGCAACGCCGTCGCCACGCTCGTCGTCTCGCGTTGGGAAAGCGCCATCGACCCCGTCGCCGCGCGCGTCGTCCTGGCGACGCCCCCGGCCGAACTCCCGTCCGCCGCCCCCGTCGTTTGATCTCTGCGATGCCGAAGTCCACCCATCTCTCTGAAGACCTGCGCACCGGCGCGCTCGTCTACCATCGCCTCCCGAAGCCGGGTAAGCTGGAGATCAAGCCCACCAAGCCCTTGGGCAACCAGCGCGACCTGGCGCTGGCGTACTCGCCGGGAGTCGCGGCGGCGTGCGACGCCATCGTGGACGACCCCCGCGCCGCCGAGGAACTCACCGCGCGTCAGAACCTCGTCGGCGTCGTCACCAACGGCACGGCCGTGCTCGGCCTCGGCGATATCGGCCCGCTGGCGTCCAAGCCCGTGATGGAAGGCAAGGCGGTGCTCTTCAAAAAATTCGCAGGCATCGACGTGTTCGACGTGGAGGTGGACGCGCGGGAGGTGGACCGCTTCGTGGAAGTGGTGGCGGCGCTGGAGCCGACCTTCGGCGGCATCAACCTGGAAGACATCAAGGGACCGGAGTGCTTCGAGATCGAGGAACGCTTGCGTGAGCGCATGTCGATCCCGGTTTTCCACGACGACCAGCACGGCACGGCGATCATCGTCGGCGCGGCGGTCCGCAACGCCCTGCAACTCGTCGGCAAGAGCATCGCCGACGTGAAAATCGTCTGTTCCGGCGCGGGCGCGGCGGCGTTGGCGTGCCTGAACCTGCTCGTCTCGCTCGGCGCGCGGCGCGAACACATTTGGGTCAGTGACCTGGAAGGCGTCGTCTACCAGGGCCGCGAAAAGCTGATGGACCGCTGGAAGGCCGTCTACGCGCAGGACACGTCCGCGCGCACGCTGGCCGAGATCATCCCGGGCGCGGACGTGTTCCTCGGGTTATCGGCGGGCGGCGTTTTGAAGCCCGAGATGGTGCAACAAATGGCCGCGCACCCGCTCATCCTGGCTCTCGCCAACCCGACGCCGGAGATCAGCCCCGCCGACGCGCGCGCCGTGCGTCCGGATGCACTCATCTGCACGGGCCGCTCCGACTACCCGAACCAGGTCAACAACGTCCTTTGCTTCCCGTACATCTTCCGCGGGGCGCTGGACGTGGTCGCCACGACGATCAACGAGGCGATGAAGCTCGCCGCCGTCGATGCCATCGCCCAACTCGCCCGCGAGACGCCCTCCGAACGCGTCGCGCTCGCGTACGGCGGCAACGCGCCGGTGTTCGGGCCGGATTCGCTGATCCCGTCGCCCTTCGATCCGCGCCTGATCCTGCGCGTGGCTCCGGCGGTGGCGCGTGCGGCGATGGACACGGGCGTCGCGCGGCGGCCGGTGGAAAATTGGGACGAATACACCGAAGGGTTGGGCAGATTCGTGTTCCGGTCGGCGTTCGTGATGAAGCCGGTGTTCAACAGCGCCAAGGCAGACCCGCGCCGCGTGATCTACGCTGACGGCGAGGACGAGCGCGTTTTGCGCGCGACGCAGGTTGTCTTGGAGGAACGCATCGCCGTGCCGATCCTCGTCGGCCGCCCGGACGTGGTCCGCGCGCGGCTGGAGCGTTATGGAATTTCGCTGACGGCGGGGACCGATTTCGAGTTGATCAACCCGGCGTCGGACCCGCGTTACCGCGACTATGTTTCGACGCTGCTCACCGTCGCGGGCCGCCGGGGCATGACGCCCGAGGCGGCACGTACGCTGGTGCGCACGAACGCCACCGTCATCGGCGCGGTGGCGCTCCAGCGCGGCGACGCCGACGCGATGATTTGCGGGTTGGAGGGGCGCTTCCAGACGCGCCTGCGTCTCATCCGTGACATCGTCGGGCTCGCGCCGGGCGTGACCGAACTTTCCGCGCTTTCTCTGCTCATCACGCAACGGGGCAATTATTTCTTCGCCGACACGCACGTGCGCCAGGACCCGACCGCCGCGCAGATTGCGGAGATGGCGGTGCGCGTGAGCGACCACGTTCGGCGGCTGGGCATCGCGCCGAAGGTGGCGCTGGTGTGCGACAGCGACTTCGGTGAACTCGACTCGCCCTCCGCGCTGAAGATGCGCGAAGCCCGGGATTTGATCCAGGCACTCAACCCCGCCCTCGAAGTGGACGGCGAGATGCAGGCCGACACGGCGCTCTCCGAGGAGATCCGCGCCCGGGTGCTGCAAGGCTCGACGCTGCACGGCGAGGCGAACGTCCTCATCCTGCCCAATCGCGACGCAGCTAATATCGCCTACCAACTCGTCAAGGTGCTCGCCGACGCGCTGCCGGTCGGCCCGATCCTGATGGGCACGTCAAAGCCCGCGCACATTTTGACCCCATCGGTTACCGCGCGGGGCATTGTCAACATGACGGCCGTGGCGGTCGCCGAAGCGCAGGCATCGCAGCTCGGGTAGGCTCCCGTCGCGCTGGCAGCGTTGTTCAAGGTAGGATCGCCTCTCCGAGGCAATCCTTGATTTTCTGTCTCCGGAACATCCAGCTGGACTTGTTTACGACGGCTGCGCCGGTGCTATCGTCGCGCATGGCTTCCCGCTTCGCGTCGCTTCCCTGGCTGTTCGTGTTCGCGTTCTGTCTCGCCGGATTAGCAGGCGCGCAGACCCCCACGCCCCTGATCAAGCCCGACGAAGTGCCCTTCGACTTCTACGAGCGTGGCCCGTACCGCGCGGACGTGCCGCGGCCCGCGACGCTCCTCGGCTACGAACCAGGCGAGTTCCACACGACCTACGCCAACTACGAACGCTTCCTGCGCGCCCTCGCCGCGCACACCGACCGCCTCCAGATCCGCACGCTCGGCCAGACGCCTGAGCACCGCCCGCTCTATCTCCTGGCCGTCTCCGCGCCCGAGAACCTCGCCAAACTCGACGCGGTCCAGGCCGACGTGGCCCGCCTGGCCGACCCGCGGACGTGCTCCCAGGCCGAGGCCGACGGCATCGCGGCGGGTTCGCCGATGGTCGTATGGCTGAGCTACTCCATCCATGGCGATGAATCCTCCGCCTTCGAGGCCGGCATGCAGGTCCTTTACCAACTTTGCGCCAGCGACGACCCCAAGCTGCTCGACGTGCTTAAACAATGCGTCGTACTTATCAACCCTGCGCAGAACCCCGACGGCCACGAACGCTTCACCGCGTGGTACAACGCCGAGGGCCTTGGCCGGCCGGAAGCCTTCGCGTACGAACATCGCCAGCCGTGGGGGATCTACGGACGGTTCAACCACTACGGCTTCGACCTCAACCGCGACCTCTTGCCCGCCTCGCAGACCGAGAGCCGCGCGGCGATGGCCGCCTTCCTCGCGTGGCACCCGCAGGTCAACGCCGACCACCACGGCGAGACGAAAAATTTCTTCTTCCCGCCGCCCGCGCTGCCGGTCAACGCGGCGCTGCCGCACGACGAGACCGAGCACTGGCAGAGTCTGCTCGGACAGGGGAACGCGGCGGCGTTCAACCGCTACCACTGGCTGTACTACAACCGCGACGTGTTCGACCTGTACTATCCCGGGTACTGGGACAGTTGGCCCTCCTTGCACGGCTCCACGGGCATGACGTACGAGAGCGACGGCGGCGGCAAGCGCGGGTTCAACTGGCGGCGCGACGACGGCACCATCGAGACGTTGCGCGGAGCCATCGCCAAGCACTTCACCGCGAGCCTCGCCACGCTGGAAACCAGTGCCGCGCACCGCGAGGAACGCCTGCGCGATTACTACAAGTTCTTCGCGGGCGCCATCGCCGAGGGGCAGGCGGGCAAGGACGGCTTGCGCACGGTCGTCATCGCGCCTGGCAACGACCCGGGCTGCACGGCCGAACTCGTCGCCAACCTCCTGCGCCACGGCATCGAGGTGCAGCGCACCGCCGACAAGCTGACGCTGCCGGGCGCCCGCAATTACTTTCCCGCGGCCAACCCCGCGCCCGCGCCCGCCTCGCGCGAGTTCCCGGCGGGCAGTTACCTGATCGACCTCGCCCAGCCGCAAGGCCACGTAGCGCGCACTTTGCTCGCGCCCGACGCGCCGCTGGACGAACCGTTCGTCAGACGCCAGTTGGAGCGGCAGGCACGCAATCTCCAGCGCGGCCGGCGCGAGCCGCTGGAGAAGCCGGAGTTCTACGACGTGACCGCGTGGTGCCTGCCGCTGACGTTCGGCGTCGATGCGGCGTACAGCGCAGAGGCGGTTCCAGCGGGCAACGCGGTGCCCCTGACCAACCCGCTCGCTGCGCAGGTCGACGCGCTCGCCGTGACCCCGCCGCTGACGGCGAAGGCGGTCACGGCCTACCTCTGGACGCCGGAGACCGAGGGCGCGTACCGGCTGGCGTTCCGCTTGTTGCAGGAAGGCTACCGGCTGGCGACCTGCACGGAACCGATGCGCGCGGGAGGGAAGGATTATCCGCGCGGCACGCTGCTGGCGCGCGTCGAACGCAACCCGGCGAGCCTCCATGAACACATCGCGGCGTTGGCGCGAGAGTTCGGGGTGCCGGTCACCACGGCCGACACGGCCTACGTGGACAAGGGCAACGTCGGTCCTGGTTCGGAGGAGGTAGTCTCGCTGCAAGTGCCGAAAGTCGCGCTGATCGCGGGCGACCAGGCAGCGCAGACCTCTTACGCAGAAATCTCCTACCTGCTGGGCAAGGATATGGGTGTGGAGTTCGTGCCGATGAGCGTGGAAGCTTTCAAGAACACGCGGATGACGGACTTTAACGTGCTGATCCTGCCAGACGGCAGCGCCAAGCGTTACGCGGGGGCGTTCGGCAAAGAGGGCGTCGAAAAGCTCAAGGGTTGGTGCAAGGACGGCGGGACCTTGATCTGCGTGGGTGGCGCAGCGGGGTTTGCGGCGGACAAAAAGGTTAATCTCTCCGGCGCACGGGTCGTCGGCGCGGATATGCTCGCGCGACAGGACGAGGACACCGACGACGACAAGGACCAGGACAAGGGGAAGTCACCCGTCGCCGAGAAGGCCGCCGACAAGGACGAAAAACCCGAAGGTCAGAAAGCCGCTCCGCCGAGCAAGGCCACCGACCCCGACAAGAAGAGCGAGGCGGACGCCGCCTCGACCGCGGACAAGAAGCCCGCCGAAGAAAAACCTAAGGTTGGCGGCTTCGACCGCAACGGGATTCCGGTAGCCGTGCCGGGAGCGATCTTCCGCGCGGCGGTCAACCGCGACCACTTCCTGACCTACGGTTACGAACGCGACGCACTGCCGGTGTTGGTGGACACGGACCAGTTCCTGACGCCGACGCGGCGCGGGGCCAACGTGGTGACGTTCCCGGCGGACGGTCCGGTGTTGCGGCTGGCGGGTTTCGCGTGGCCGGACAACACGGAGCGGCTGCTGCGCGGCACGGCGGCGGTGATCGAGGAGCCGCTCGGCGACGGGCACGTCATCCTCAGCGCGGAGGGACCGAGCTACCGGCTGTTGTGGCGCACTTCCACGCGCCTGTGGCTCAACGGTGTGCTTTACGCACCAGCGATGCGTGGGGAGGGGGAGTAAAAGGCGCGGAGCACCGCAACGCCGGCTACGCCGGCCCGCGCATCTCGTGGACGATCTCGGCGAGGTGCGCACCAGCTTTCTGAATTAGATCGGCGAGTTCTTGGAACTGCGCTTCCACCCGCGGATCACTCGCTCTGTGCTGGTGCGCCGCGGCGGCAGCGAGGAAGCCGATGCCGGTCAATTCCTGACACACGGTGTCGTGCAGGCGTTGCGCCAGTTCCTTTTCGGGTGTCGTCATAGGAGAAATGGACGCTACTTCGCGCCGGAGCCGAGTAACACGACCGGGATCGTCTTGAGCAAAATCTTGATGTCCAGCCACAGCGACCAATTGTCGATGTACTTCAAATCCAGCCGCACCCAATCGCTGAAATCCTTGATCTCGTTGCGCCCGCTGATCTGCCACAGGCACGTCAATCCCGGCTGCACGCTCAGCCGCCGCCGCTGCGCCGTCGTCTCAAACTTGTCCACCTCGTAGAGCGGCAGCGGGCGCGGGCCGACCAGGCTCATGTCTCCACGCAGGACGTTGAGGAGTTGTGGCAGTTCGTCCACGCTCGTCTTCCGCAGGATGCGTCCGACCGGTGTCACGCGCGGATCGGCATCGATCTTGAACACCGGCCCGCTCATCTGGTTGAACGCCATGAACTCCGCCCGGCGCATCTCGGCGTCCGTGCTCATCGTCCGGAACTTGTACATCGTGAACGGCTTGCCGTGCCGGCCGCCGCGCAGCTGGCGGAAGAATACCGGCCCCGGCGAGGTCAACCGCACCAGGAGCGCCACCGCCGCCAGCGGCAAGGCGAGGATCAAAAGGCCGACGATGGCTCCCGCCAGGTCGATGGCGCGCTTGCCCAAGAGCGACCACGAGGCATCCGGCGTCGAGCGGAACACCAGCGCGGGCCGGCCGCCGA
>CAXUIU010000189.1:0-5729 GCA_964250955.1 uncultured Chthoniobacterales bacterium
GTCGTCCGACGCACGGGCACGGCGCGCGCGCCGCGCGTGACCCCACCGACGCCCGCCGGTGCGCGGTAGCGGCGGCGTTCGCCCGGCAGCGCCGCCAGCGCGAGGAAGAACAGCCCCGCCCCCAGCGGCCACTGGTAACGCTCCAGCGGCCGACGGTCCGACCGGGCGTCGATGTCGCCCGCGCGCAGCTTGCTCAACCCGTCCTGGATGATCGTCCGCATGACCGCCTCGCCGTTGGTGAAACGAAGGTAAAACCCGTTGCCCGTCCGCGCAATCTCTTGCAGACCCGACTCGTTGAGCCGGGTGCGGACCAGTTGGCCGTTCTCGTCGCGCACGAACTCGCCCTTGCGCCCGTTGGCAAGGGGGATCAGCGCGCCCTCGGGCGTGCCGAAGCCGACCGTGAAAATCTTTACCCCAGCGTTCGCGGCACTCCGGGCAGCCTGCACGCCGGCGGCCTGTTCGGTGTCCACGGTCGGTTCGCCGTCGCTCAGGAGCAGGATCGCGCGGTTGCCGGTGGCGGCCTTGTTAAAGGCTTCCACCGCGAGGTCAATGGCTCCACCGATGTCCGTGCCGCCGACGGGGATGAGGTCCACGTCGAGGTCGGCGACGGATTCGAGCACCGAGCCGTAGTCCACCGTCAGCGGGGTCTGGAGGAACGCGTCGCCCGCGAAGGGCACCAGCGCCACGCGGTCGCCGGTGAGCTGCGCCAGGAGGTCCTGCACGGCGAGTTTGGCACGCGTGAGGCGGTTGGGCGCGAGATCGGTGGCCAGCATGCTCTTGGAAACGTCCACGATCACGACGAGGTCGAGGCCGCGGCGATGGACTTCCAGCGTTTCAAAACCCCAGCGCGGTCCGGCCATCGCCACCAGCAGGCAACCTAACCCCGCCAGCAGCAGCCCGTAACGCCAACGCCGCCGCGCGGCGCTCGCCGCCCCGGTCAACTGGGAGCGCAGGCGCGAATCGCGCAAGAGGCGCACCAGCCGGACGGCCGCCCGCCGCTCCGCCCACACGAACAAGCCCGCCAACGCCGGCAAGGCGAGCAGCCCCCACAACCACCCGGGCGCGCTGAAGGAGAGTTCGCGCCAGGCGGCACTCAGCCGGGATAGGGACAGGGCGGCGGCCGGGAGGTTCATCGGTTTGCTTTAGGGCAGCCGCCGCCAGAGGAGTTGGGACAACGCCAGGTAGAGCCCCAAGCACGCCGCGCCGGTGCCCACGAACAACCGGAACAGGTCACGGTACTCGCGGTACTGGTTCACTTTGACGGTGCTTTTTTCCAGCTTGTCGATCTGCGCGTAGATGTCCTTCAGCGCGTCGGAACTGTCCGCGCGGAAGAACGTGCCCTGCGCCACTTGCGCCACTTCCTTGAGGGTCTGCTCGTCGAACTCCATGCGGGTGTTCTGGTACACCGTGCGGCCGAACATGTCGGTCATCGGGTAGGGCGCGATGTCGTTGGTGCCCACACCGATGGTGTAGACCTTCAGGCCCAGGGCGAGCGCGGCTTCGGCGGCGGTGTTGGGGTTGACGCGGCCGGCGTTGTTGTCGCCGTCGCTCAGGAGCACGATGATGCGGCTCTTGGCCTCGCGATTGCGCAGACGGTTGGCCGCCGAGACGATGGCGCTGCCGATGGCGGTGCCGTCGTCGACGAGGCCGATCTTGACGCGGTCGAGGCCGTCGATGAGCCGGGCGTGGTCGAGCGTCGGCGGGCTGACGAGGAAGGGCTTCCCGGCGAAGGCGAGCATGCCGATGCGGTCGTTGGGCCGGGCGTCGATGAAGCGTTGGGTGATCTCCTTGACCGCGTCCACGCGGCTGGCGCGGCTGCCGTCCATGGAGAAATCCTCCAGCAGCATGGAGCGCGACACGTCCAGGCAGATCATGATGTCGATGCCGCTGGCCTCGATCTGGGTGAGCGTATTGCTCAACTGCGGCCGGGCCAGCGCGACCACGCCGCACGTTCCCGCCAGGAGCAGCAGAGCACCCGCGAATGCCCCCGCCCGCGCCGGCCGCGGCTTGCCGATGGTCTGGAAGATCGACGTGGACGAATACACGACGGCCGGTGCGCCGCCCGTCCGGCCGAGGCGGAACGCCAGTAACGCCGGTAGCGCCAAGAGCCAAAGCCAAGCGGGCTGGGCGAAGCTGAAAGTGGCGAGGTCGTGCCAGTTCATGCGTGTGGGAGGGGCGGCACGGCCGCGGGCGGCTGCCAGCGTCGGGCGGCGTTCACGGCGGTAACCAGCGTGACGGGCGGCAGCGGCGGAGGGAGGGTCGTCGGCGGCAACGGTGGTGGGACGACCGGTTCCGAACCGTGGCCGTCCAGGAACTCGCCGGCCTGTGCCAGGAGTGCGCGTTTGCTGGCGGGCGTGGCTTCGAGCCGGGCGAACTTCAGTCCGTCGCAGCCTTCGAGGAACTCGCCCAAGAGCGTATGTTCGCGTCGGGAAAACACGTGGGACGCCGCCACCGCAGACAAGAACTCCGGCGAGGTCTGGCGCAGGGGCTGGAGGCGGTATTCGTCGGCGACGTAGACGCGCAGCACGTCGCAAACCTCACCGCCGAAGGTGCGCGCGTCGAGGGTGTCGGCACGGGCGGCGAGTTCGGCGAGGCGCTGGCGGGCCGCGTCGCGCGGGCTGACCCGCAGACCGGCGGGCTTTGTGCGCGGACGCCGCAACAGATACCACGCGACCAACCCGGCCAGGAGCAGGCTGGTCGCCGCGACCACCAACCAGAGGACGCCGCCCTTCAGGAAATAGGGCTGCGGCGGCACGATGGTGCGGATGTCCGGCCCAGCGGACGGCGCGGGCGAGGCGTTCGGCCCGGCCGTGGCGGCAAACGCGGCCGAGGTCACCGCGAACCACCCCGCGGCCAACAGAGATTTGAGGCCGGATTTCATCGTCGGGCGATGCGCCGGGCGCGTTGTTGGAAGAACGCGCGCAGGGCCGGTAGGTAATCAGTGTCCGTGCGCAGGGTGATGGCGTCCACGCGCGAGCGGCGCAGGAGCGTGGCGAGCGCCTGTCGGCGGGTGGCGACGGCGTTGACGAACGCCGTGCGCACCCGGCGGTCGGAAGTGTTGACCTCGTAGACCGCTCCCGTTTCGGCATCCTCCAGGCTGACGCGGCCGATGTCGGGGAGTTCTTCTTCCAAGGGGTCGACCACCGGCACCGCCACGAGGTCGTGGCGCTGGCTGGTGACGGAGAGCGGCCGGGAAAAATCCGCCGACTGGAAGTCCGACAACAGGAACACCACGGCCCGGCGGCTGACGACCTTGTTGAGGTACTCCAGGGCGGCGGCGAGGTCCGTGCGCCGGCCTTTGGGTTGGTAGAAGAGCACTTCCCGGATGATCCGCAGGACGTGCCCGCGGCCCTTCTGCGGCGGCAGGAAAAGCTCGACCGCGTCGGTGAAGAGCAGGAGCCCCACCTTGTCGCGGTTGCCGACGGCGCTGAAGGCGAGCACGCTGGCGACCTCGGCGGCGAGTTCGCGCTTGGACTGCGACACGCTGCCGAAGCTCCCCGACGCGCTCACGTCCACGGCGAGGACGACGGTGAGTTCGCGCTCTTCGGTGAAGTTCTTGACGTGCAGGTCGCCCGTGCGCGCGGTGACGTTGCGGTCGATGAAGCGCACCTCGTCGCCGGGGTTGTACGCGCGCACGTCCTCGAAGTTCATCCCGCGCCCCTTGAAGACGGAGTGGTACTGCCCGCCGAAGGCCGCGTCGACCAGCCGCCGCGTGCGCAGTTCGAGGCGGCGAATCTTTTTGAGGATAGCGGCGGTGTCGGGCATCTCAGTGGTGGGAAATATCAATCCCGCGAACCGCGTATTGCACCCTGGTTCTGGACGGGTTGGTTTTGAGGGTGATCACCTTGTTGGACCCGTCGTTAGGAGCACTCGCGAAATATTCGGCGTCATTCATCAATGGGCAGCCCGCGAAATTCATCGTTTCGCAGAGGGCTTGCTCCTCCTTTTTCACCGGACTGAGAAGTTGTCTTTCCAAGAGGGTGGGAAATGTTGCCGGGTCTTCGTCAAAGATGATCACCTCAACGCTCGTGAGCGAGTCTATCGCGCCGACGGTATAAATGTGGGTCACCCCCTTTGGGATCGGGTCCATGACGAACATCTCGAAGTCGCTCTCGGCCGGTGGGGTCATTTCGTTCCTGATCGCGTCGTAGTAAACGGCCCCGTAGTAAACGATCCAGGGAGAGGCGATCAGCAGCGGCAAGCAGATCCCCAAAAACGTCAGCATGCAGCCGAGCGGCGTGGCAAAGACCCATCGCAAGACGCCGCCTGCTTTCTTCTCCCCGACCGGCTCTTGAGAGTGAGATGGGAGCATCACGGCACCGGCAACCCAGCGAAGATTCGCTGCACGACCGTCTCGCTGTTGAGTTCCTCCGCCTCGGCCTCGTAGCTCATGATGATGCGGTGGCGCAGCACGTCCAGGCCGATGCTCTTCACATCCTGCGGGGTCACGTAACCGCGGCCGTGCAGGAACGCGTACGCCCGCGCCGCGAGGGTCAGGTTGATCGTCGCCCGCGGGCTGGCCCCACAGCGGATCATCCCTTCCATCCGCGCGCCGGGCAGCAGCGACCCGGGGTCGCGCGTCGCCAGCACCACGTCCACGATGTAGTCCTTCACCCGGTCGTCGATGTAGATGCTGTTCACCACCTCCCGCGCGCGGACGATGGCCTGCGGGTCCACCGTTGATTGCACCCCGAGCTTGGGTGTGCTCGTGCCCATCACGTCGAGGATCTGGCGCTCCTCGGCACGGGTGGGGTAGGTGATGTTGAGCTTCAACATGAAGCGGTCCAACTGCGCCTCGGGGAGCTGGTAGGTGCCCTCCTGGTCGAGCGGGTTCTGCGTGGCGAGCACCAGGAAGGGGTCGGGCAGTTTGTAGGTCGTCTCGCCGATGGTCACCTGGCGTTCCTGCATCGCTTCGAGCAGCGCGCTCTGGACCTTGGCGGGCGCACGGTTAACCTCGTCGGCCAGGATCAGGTTGGAAAACAGCGGCCCCTGCTTCGTGGTGAAATTTCCGTCGCGTGGGTTATAAACCAGCGTGCCGATCAGGTCCGCCGGCAGCAGGTCGGGCGTGAACTGGATCCGCGAAAACCCCGTCTGGATGCAAGCGGCCAGGGTCTTGACGGTCAGCGTCTTGGCGAGGCCCGGCACGCCTTCGAGCAGGACGTGGCCGTTGGCCAGCAGACCGATGAGCAGCCGGTCCACGAGGTATTTCTGCCCCACGACCACCCGGCCCAACTCGGCCTGGAGCGGGGCGATCCAGCGGCTGTTTTCTTGAACGGCTTGCGTCAGTTCCTGCGTCGTCGTCATCCTGGCGAAGTGTAGCGTGGGACACGCCGGCCGGAAAGGGCGTTCAATCGGCCTTACTTCTCGAAGAACAGAAAGCGGTCGCCCTCGCGGCGCGTTTCGTAGTCGGTCTTGTTGACGAGGACCTTGTAAACCTTGTCGCCCTCGCGCGGCACGCGCACCTGGAAGCTGTATTCGCCGTCGAGGTGGCGGGTGTTCAGGCCGTCGCGGCCGACGGTGATGCGTTCCTCGGACTGCGGCACGAACGCCTTGCTGACGATGACGCCCTCCGCCTGCCCCGTGTCGGCCGACTGCGCCGAGAACGACAGGACCGCGTAGACGATCAGCCCCAGAATCGCCGCGCCCACGCCGACGGCCAGGAGCGCGTCCCGCCAGCGGGTGTCGGGCAGGACGCGGCGCGACGGAGGCGGCATGGGCTATTTATCGCC
>CAXUIU010000189.1:5739-7496 GCA_964250955.1 uncultured Chthoniobacterales bacterium
GCTGTTCGTTGACCTCTTGCAAGCCCGCCGCCGCGGCCCCGCCCAGCGGGACGAAGTGCCGTCCGCGCCCGCTCATCTCCCAGACGTAGCGGCGCAGGAGCACCTTGACCGTCGCAGACAGCGGCACCGCCAGCACCGCGCCGATGGGGCCGCCGAGCAGGAGCCCCCAGCCGAACACCGACAGGATCACCGTCACCGGGTGCAGCCCGACCGAGTCGCCCACGATCTTGGGCGAGATGATCGTGCTCTCCAGCGTCTGCACGCCGAACATGATGAGCACCACGTAGAACGGGTGCCAGAAGTCCCCGTACTGGATGATGGCCACCAGGATCGCCGGGATGTAGCAGAGGATGATCCCCAGGTACGGGATGAACGTCAGCACGACGACCAGCAGCCCGATGAAGAACGCGAAGTCGAGCCCCATGATCGCCAGCGCCCCGCCGATGAGGATGCCGTCAATCGTGCTGACCACGAGCTGCCCGCGGAAGAACGCCACGATGTAGCCGTTGATTTCCAGGAGCACGCTGACGACCTCCTTCTTGAAGGGCGAGTCGCGGATGGGCAAGTATTCGTTCCAGTGCCGGGCGATGTTGCGCGACTCGACCAGCAGGAAGTACAGGTAGACAGGGATGATGACCGCATCCAGGAGCGCCCCCAACGAGCCGAGCACACCGCCGAGGGAGGAGATCAGCAGCTTCCACACGCTGTCCAGCACGGCGGGCACCTTGCTTTCCAACGCCGGGAGTTGTTTCTGGATGTAGTCGCGGACGCCGTTGGGTTGGAGCAATTGGCTCGGGGCCGGGCCGTCCTTGGGCGGCACGCCATCGTTGGCTTTGGCGTCGGGTGAAGCCGTTGGTGGCGGCGTCGGGCTTTGTTCGGGCGAGGGCGAGGGCGAGGCTTTTGCGCCTGGCAAGAACGAATTGAGCTTGGCCAGCCGCTGCTCGGAGGCGTCGAGCAGGGAGAGCAGGCGTTCCTGCGCCTTGTGGGCGTATTCGGGCGCGCCCTGCACCATCTGGGAGGTCGAGTCGTAGACGCGCGGCACGATGGCAACGCCCAGCAGCCCGAACAACAGCAAGATCAACAGGAAGACCATCAGTACCGCCCAGGTGCGCGAGAGCCGTGTGCGCGCGGTGAACATCCGCACCACCGGCTCCAGCAGGTACGCCAGCACCGCCGCCAGCGCGAAGGGCAAGAGCACCGGCTGAAAGAACGCCACCGCGCGTCCGAAGAGCCCGATGATCCCCAGCGCCACCGCCGCGCCGACGACGATGGATAGATACGTGAAAACCGTCCAGAGAGCGCGGCGCTGCCAAGCGGTAGGATAATTCTTCATCGGTTCCGTGTCACCCTAAAGCGCCGTCCGCCTGCGGTCCGGCCGTGCCCCTTTACCGCAGGGGCAGGAACATCGCAATGCGCGTCTGCGCGTAAAAACCGAAACTCCGATAGAGCGCCTGCCCGGGGGCGTTGTGGGTTTCGACCTGGAGTTCCAACCCGCGCACCCCGAGGCCGTGGCACGTCTGCGCCACGAACCGCAGTGCGGCCCGCCCGTAGCCGCGCCGGCGGTGGGTGGGCTCGATGAACAGGTCCGTCACCGTGGCGAGCGGTCCGCCCGCCTCGTGGTCAAAGCCGAAAGTAAACACCACGTACCCCGCCCGCACGCCGGCCTCGTCGGCCAGGAAGAACGCCCGGCCGAGCGCCGGTTCCGCCAACAGGCGCACGAGCGCGGGACGCACGAGGGTCTCGTCGAAGTTGAGCGC
>CAXUIU010000190.1:0-7458 GCA_964250955.1 uncultured Chthoniobacterales bacterium
CGTCCAGCCAGCGATGACGCCGTTGAGCGGGAACTCGATAGGCTGATTGCGCTTGTAGGAGCTGTCGAACTCCGTGCCGTTGAGCAGCGTGCCGCGGTAGTGGACCAGCACGGTGTCGGTGGCCTTCGGGCTCTTGCCGGTGCCTTCCTGGAGCACGGTGTACTGCAAGCCGCTGGCGGTCGTCTTGACGCCGGGTTTCTTCGCGTTTTCGGCGAGGTAGGTCTGTCCTTTTTCGAGTGCGGATTGGGCCATAAGGGATTGGGTAACCAGCGTCACGGCCGCGAACGCGGCGAGACGGAGGAGGGTTTTGTGCAGGTTCATCAGCAGGCAAGGAATCGCGTCGCTTCCCGGTTCCGGGCGTGTATGCTGCCGCTTTCGGCCATGAAGAATCTTTTCTTTTTCCCATTCCTGGCGCTGGTGGCGGCCGGAGGCCTGCGGCCGACGCGGGCGGCGGCCGAGTTGACCTGGGCCAACAAGGTCGCCGAATTGAAGGCGGACGCCCGCACGTCCACGTTGGAAGCCAAGTTCCATTTCACGAACACCGGCCGGCAGCCCGTCGACGTGCGCCAGATTGAGAGTTCCTGCGGCTGCACGACGGCCGAACTCACCCAGCGCCACTACGAACCCGGAGAAAGCGGCGACATCGTCGCGCGCTACACGGTCGGCAGCCACACGGGCCGGCAGGACAAGACCATCGCGGTGTTCACGAGCGACCGGGAAGCTCCCACGACGCTGACGCTGTCCGTACAAATCCCGGAGGTTTTGCGGATCGCACCGCCTTACGTCGCTTGGAAACACGCGGAAGACGCCAAAACCAAGACTATCATCCTCGAACAAGTCCAGGAAGCGCCGGTGGAAGACATCGCCGTACAGTCCTCCAACGCCGGGATCAGCGTCACTTTGCAGACCCTCGTCAAAGGCCGCAAGTACCGCCTCGACGTGACTCCGGCGCAAACGGCACAGACCAGCTTCGCCACCCTGACGATCCGCTGCCGCTACGGCGAGGAGGAAAAGACGTACCGGGCGTACGCCACCGTCAAGCCGGCACAGGCACCGGAATAAATCGGTGCCCATCCGCTCGCACCAGCCGAGCGGCACGATTCCGCCTGCATGATGAAGCCGAGTTTCTCTCCCGGACGGTTCGCCGCGGTGGCCGCGTGTGCGCTGGCGCTGCTGACCACCGCCCGCGCCCAGGATACAACCACGACCACCACGACCACGACCAACCCCGACGGCAGCACGACCACGACCGAGCGGACCACCACGACCGCCCCGGCCACGACCGCCGAGCCGACGCCCGTCGTGGTCGAGCGCGCCCCAGGCCAGCACGTCGTCGAGATCGAACTGGCGGTGTCGCGCGGTTCCGTGCAGGCGTACTTCGGCCGGGCGCCGCGTGGTGAGAAGGTGCAGGTCGGTAGCGCGGAGTTGAGCTTCAAGCTGCCCACGACCGCCACCGTGACCAAGATCGTCAGCCGCGACGATGACTCGTCGGGTTCGCACAAGGTGACGCCCGACCATCCGTGGCGGGTCAGCGTGCCGTTCAACGGTCCCGGCCGTTACGTGTTCAACATTTCCGACTGGAGCGACGACCCGGTGGTGACGGCGGCTGTCGTCCGGGTGGATGGCGTCGTGATGTTCAGCGGGCGCGGCAGTGAGGATGACCTCAACGGCTGGGCGCAACACGCCTACGGCCAGGGCGTGCGCAAAACCGGCAGCCGCGAGATCGCGTTCGTGCTGGCGGACGAGTGAAGAGCGGAGCCTACCGCGGCCGGCTGGCCCCCTCGCCGACTGGGTACTTGCACCTCGGGCACGCGGCAACGTTCTGGCTCGCACAGGAAAGGTGCCGTGCGCAGGGCGGTGCGTTAGTGTTGAGGATAGAAAATTTGGATCGGGAACGCTGCCGTCCCGAGTACACGGCCGCCTTGGTGGATGATCTGCGCTGGTACGGGTTGGAGTGGCAGGAAGGGCCGTACGTGCAGAGCGAGCGGATGAGGCTGTACCTAGAAGCTTGGCGTGCCCTCGCCACAAGCGGCGCGATCTATCCCTGTACCTGTACGCGCCGCGACGTGGAACGCGCCGTCCGCGCCCCGCACGCGGGTGAACACGAGGCGATCTATCCAGGCACCTGCCGCCCATCGCAGCCCGTCCCGGTCGATTCGGATACGCCCGGCATGGTCAACTGGCGCTTCCGTGCGCCGCTGGGCGAGCGGGTAACTTTCGAGGACGGTCGGGCGGGTCGGCAAGAGCACCAGGTCGGTGAGGATTTTGGCGACTTCCTCCTCTGGCGCAAGGATGGCACACCGGCCTACCAACTCGCCGTTGTCGTGGACGATGCCGTCATGGGCATCACGGAAGTCGTGCGCGGCGAAGATCTCCTGCTGGCTACCGCGCAGCAGATCCTGCTCTACCGCGCGCTCGGCCGGGAGGTGCCGGCGTTCTACCATGCGCCCCTCGTGCTCGGCGAGGACGGACGGCGTCTAGCGAAGCGTTCCGGCGCACACAGCCTGAGAGCTTTGCGGGAGGCGGGGGTTGATCCGGCGACGTTGCGTCCGGCGACCCCGGCAGTGTAGGCTGCCGTTTACCCCCGCCCGTGGACACACAAGACCTCTTCGCCGCCCCTGATGCCAACGGCGAACCACCCGTCAACCCGCAGGCCCCACTCTCCACGCGGATGCGTCCGCGCACCCTGGACGAGTACGTCGGCCAGGAACACCTCCTTGCTCCCGGCAAGCTCCTGCGCCGCGCCATCGAGGCGGACCGGCTGTATTCAGCGATCTTCCACGGCCCGCCGGGTACGGGGAAGACAAGCTTGGCGGAGGTCATCGCGCGGGCGACGCGGGCGAAGTTCGAGCGCCTGAGCGGCGTGGAGAGCACCGTCGCCGACATCCGCCGCGTCATCGCTACGGCCGACAACCGTTTGCGGCTTGACCCGAGGGCGCGGACGATTCTCTTCGTGGACGAAATCCACCGCTTCAACCGCGCGCAACAGGACGCTCTCTTACCCGACGTGGAACGCGGCACCGTGCGCTTGCTCGGCGCAACGACGGAGAACCCGTTCTTCGCCGTGAACGGCCCGCTGGTCAGCCGCTCGCAGGTGTTCCAGCTCGAACCGCTCACCCCCGCGCATCTCGTCCGGTTGCAGCGCAACGCCCTCGCCGACGAAACCCGCGGCCTGGGCAAACATCCTGTCACCCTGGACGAGGACGCCGCCCTGCACCTCGCCACGATCAGCGACGGCGACGGGCGCAAATGCCTCAACGCCCTGGAGGTCGGCGTCCTGACCACCCCGCCCGGGGCGGATGGCCGGGTCCACGTCACCCGCGCAGTGGCCGAGGAGAGCATCCAGCGCAAGGCCGTCGTCTACGATCCCACCGGCGAGGGTCACTACGACACGATCAGCGCCTTCATCAAGAGCATGCGCGGCGGGGACCCCGACGCCGCCGTCTATTGGCTCGCCAAGATGCTCTACGCGGGTGAGGACATTCGCTTCGTCGCCCGCCGCATCGTGATCTGCGCCTCCGAGGATGTGGGCATGGCCGACCCGCAGGCGCTGCTGGTCGCCGTGGCCGCCCAGCAGTCGGCCGAACTCGTCGGCATGCCCGAGGCCCGCATCCCGCTTGCGCACGCGGCCGTCTACGTCGCCACGGCACCCAAGAGCAACCGCGCCTACCTGGCCTACGAGAAAGCCGCCGAGGAAGTCCAGGCTGGCGTGACGCTGCCCGTGCCCCGACATCTGCGCGGCACGGGCTACTCCGGGGCGAAACGCCTCGGCCATGGCAAGGACTACCAGTACAGCCACGACTTTGAGGACGCCTACGTCCCGCAGGCCTACCTGCCCGAGGGCCGCCGCTACTACGAGCCCAGCGACCGCGGCCACGAGAAGCGCGTCACCGAACGCCTCGCCCACTGGCGCGCCTTGTACGAGCAGAGCCAGCAGGGAGAATAGAGCGTGTGACGCTTGGCCGGGCCTCCCGCCGCGCCCGCGCGGCGTCGTAACACGTCTTCGGTCACTCCTGCCGGTAGCCTCGCGGCAGCAGGAGGACAAGGCTGTGGGTCACGAGCAGGCTGGTCACGAAGAAAAACAGCACCTCCTCCACCGGCAGGAGCCCGACGTGCCAGCCGATGATCTGCGCGGGGTCGAAGAACCACAGCCCCGAGCGCACGGCGACTTGGTCGATGGCGCTGAAGAATACCCCGCCCACCACCGCCGGCAGCAGCAGCGCCCGCAGGTTGCGCCGGAACACCTTCCAGCCCACTGCCCACTGCAAGGCCAGCAGCGGCAGCGTCCACCCGAGGAGATGGACAAGGTAATGCCACTTCATGCCCGGCGCGCCGCCCCGTCCGGCACCGGCAAGCAGAGCACCGTCAACAGAGCGACCAGGACCGTCTCGATGAGGAAGAACCCGTACTCCTCCAGCGGCAACCGCCACGTCACGCCGCCGAACGGCACGACCACGGGCGTCACCCGTGTCCAGTCAAAGTCCCAGATGCGGCAATGGACCGCCCAGTTATCCCAGGGAGTGGTCGCCACCAGGACGATCCCGCCCAGCGCCGCGATCCACTTCCAGTGCGTGGGGCGCAGGCGGCGCCGCGTCAGCCAGAGCAGGAGGACCAGCGCGGGCAGGTTGAACGCGAGATGGAATTGCAGATAGGTCATCTCACCGTCCCGCCGCCCGGTCCTCTTCTTCAGAACATTTCCGCGCCGCTTTCGAATCCGACGCCGCCGCGGATCGAGTCCAGCCGGCGTTGCATGCCGCGGGCGGACTCCGGCCGGTTGACCGCCTGGATCACCGACTGCACGAGCCAGGGCAGACTGCCGAGCACCCCGACGGACAGGAGCGCGATGGCGGTGGTCTGGCGGGTGGAAGTGCGTTGGAACTTGTGCGCCACCATCATGCCGATGCCGCAGCCGAGCGCCGCGCGCGTGACCGCCAGCACGCTGAGCGCCGGCATGCTGTCGAGTGCTTTCGTGGAAACCGAACTCATAACAAGAGGGGGATTGAACTGTCAGGAAGAATATATCGCCACGGCCCGCGAAAATACATCTCGAAAAATCGCCGGGAGTAGATTCATCTCTGCTACCGCATTATCCATGCCCATGTCGAATCCCTGTTATGTTCTCGTGCTCGCCGGAGGCAGCGGCGAACGCTTCTGGCCCCTGAGCCGGCGCGCCAAGCCCAAGCAACTCCTCAAGCTTCTCTCTGACCGGTCGCTGCTCGAAGACACCCTTGCCCGCCTGGAGGGATTCGTGCCTCCCGACCGCGTCCTGATCCTGACCAACCGCGACCAGGAGGCCGCCGTGCGCGAACTCCTGCCACACCTGCCAGCCGAGAACATCGTCGCCGAACCGGCAAAAAGAGACACCGCGGCCGCCGTCGCCTTAGCGGTCGGCTGGGTGGCACGGCGCGACCCGGGCGCGACGATGCTCGTCCTGGCCGCCGACCACGTCATCCGCGACACGGCGGCCTTCCAGCGCGACCTGGCCGCCGCCGCGACGGCGGCCGAACAAACCGGCGCCTTGGTCACCATCGGCATCAAGCCGACCTGGGCTTGCCCCGGCTTTGGCTACATCGAAATGGGCGACGCCGTGGCGTTGGAAGGCGCGCCACCCCCCGCGCCGCCGGTCCACAACGTGCGCCGCTTCCGCGAAAAACCCGCGCCGGAACTGGCCCAGGTGTTCTACGAACAGGGCAACTACCGCTGGAACGCCGGGATGTTCGCCTGGACGCTGCCGGCCGTGTTGCGCGAACTCAGCGCCCAGATCCCGGCGCTGGCCGACTTCGTGGCGCAGGTGCGCGGGGCCCAGAATCTCGACGCCGTGCTGGCGGAGCGTTTCCCCACCCTGCCGAAGATCTCAGTCGACTACGCCATCATGGAAAACGCCGCGCGCGTGCTCGTGCTCGAAGCCGGCTTCGACTGGAACGACGTGGGCGGCTGGATCGCCGTCGCGGGCTATCTGCCCAAGGACGAGCATGAAAACGCCGCTAACTGCCCGCTGACGACCCTCGACGCCCACGCGAACATCGTCTTCAGCGGACGGCCCGGAGCGATTGCGCTGCTGGGCGTCAGCGACCTGATCGTGGTGCAGACGCCCGACGCGCTGCTCATCTGCAACCGCCACGAGGCCGAGCGCATCAAGCTGCTGACCGGCAAGGTCGCCGCCGAGCTACAGTAAAATGTCTGCTTCTTCTGCCAAGCGTGCCATGGGCATCGACCTCGGCGAAGCCCGCGTCGGTGTCGCCGTGGCGGACACGCTCGGGATGCTCGCCCACCCGCGGGAAACGGTCCGCGTCGGCCCGAAGGGCGAGAAGGCGGTGCTGGCGCGGCTCGCCGAGATCGTCAAGGCCGACGGGATCGGCGTCGTCGTGCTCGGCCTGCCGCGCAACATGAACGGCACCGAAGGCCCGGCGGCGGCCAAGGCCCGCGCTTTCGCTGAAAAGCTCCGCGCCGCCACGGGTTGCGAGGTGCGGCTCCAGGACGAACGCCTGACGACCGTGGCCGCGCACAAGGCCCTCCAGGCCAGCGGACGGAACACGCGGCAGGAGCGCGGCGTCATCGACCAGGCAGCGGCGCAGTTGATCCTGCAAACGTACCTCGACGCCGAGGCGTGGCGGCGCGAAGGGTCCGCATGACACGGCGCCTGCGCCTGCGAGTCGCCTACGACGGGCGGCCGTTCCAGGGATGGCAGAGCCAGGCGCGCGGCGACACGGTGCAGGACCGCCTGGAAAAGGCCTTTGCGGCGCTGTGCGGCGGGACGCGGGTCCCCGTGCATGGTTCCGGCCGCACGGACGCCGGCGTCCACGCCCGCGGGCAGGTCGCTCACGCGGATGTGCCGGACCCGTGGCGGCACGACACGGAGCGTTCGCGCGCGGCGCTCAACGCGCACCTGCCGCCGGAAGTGCGGGTGTTGCAGGTACGTTTCGTCACGACGGCCTTCCACGCGCGGTACTCGGCGCGGGGCAAGGTCTACCGCTACCGGGTGTGGAACGACTCCGTGCTCGATCCCCTGGAGATCGGCCGCGCATGGCATCTGCCGGGGACGCTGGACGAGACCGTTTTGCGCGAGGCGGCGCGGCGGATCGTCGGCCGGCGGGATTTCGCCCCGTTCGCGGCCAACCGCGGTCAGCCCGAGGCGGACACCGTGCGCACGGTCCGGCGCGTCGGGGTGCGGCGGCAGGGTGCACTCCTGACGCTCGACTTCGAGGGCGATGGGTTTCTTTACAAGATGGTGCGCCTGCTGACCGGCTCGTTGGTACGCTGCGCGCAAGGCCGTGCGCCGTTGTCGTGGCTCGACAGCCTACTGGTCAGCCAAGGCAAAACGTCGTTCGCCGCGCCGGCCGAGGGACTTTACCTGATGCGCGTGCTCTACGGCATCCCGCGCGCCAGTGGCGCGATGTATGACTGCCAATCGCTCAAGGTGTCGGCGCCACGCTGATGGCGTAAGGCTCTACCTTGAAG
>CAXUIU010000191.1:0-7421 GCA_964250955.1 uncultured Chthoniobacterales bacterium
ATGAGTTGCCAGGCTGTGTGGCGGCGGCTAGCACCTGTCCCTCGAAGCCACCGTTATTTGGAACGCCGCCAAGCAAACCGGACACTTTTGTCCGAACGCTGGTAACCCAACAGTTTTTGCTGGCCATTTTCTACCGGCGCCTCTTCGGCTCGTTGGCAATGTGAACTTCAACGAGAGTGCTGATGTATTCCTCGATTCCGGTCGGTTGGTAGCCGGCGAGGTCCTGTAGGTCGAAGTAGTGCACCATCGCACCGATGATCTGGTTGGCTTGCAGTCGGGGATGAGTCATCCGTAGCCGGCCGAGCTTGGCCTCCGCTTCAAAGTAGGTCGCCAAAGTGATCTCGTCGCGTACCGGCGGGACTTGATCCAGCGGCAACCTCCCCATCCAGTCGGTGCCTGCGGCGCGCAACGCCGTCATCCGGGGGATCGCGGTCTTCAAACGTTCCGCCAGAGCAAACAGAGCATCCGTGAGGTTCGCCAGCGGCGTGTTCGATCCTACGGCGTCGAGCAAACGCTGGGGCCAGGTGGCCTGCAAGTCGTCCACGTCGAGTGCCGCCTCGAACAAAGCCTGCTTCGTCTTGAAGCGTTTGAAGAGCGTGGCCTCGGAGACTCCGGCATCCTTGGCGATGTCCACGGTGCTGGCTCTCACGCCCTCGCGCTGAAAGTGTTCGGCGGCGACGGCGAGAATTTGTTCGTTGCAGACTTCGATCTTGCGTGGCATAAGTGAGTGTGTACTTACTTATCATGTGAAAGGCGGTGCTTCAACGCCGCCGGTTTTCGACAAGTCCGTTCCTGTCTTGCCCCGGCAAATTCGAAGCATCGACCCCCGAGCTTACCAGACGTACCCGGCCCGCCAACTCATGATCCTTCGTCAAACAACCCCTGCTTTGTCACGTCATCTCGCTCCATGAAACCACGCTTTTTCATTGCCCCCTTCGCCGCGCTAAATGTCGCGCTGCTCACCGTTCTTGCTGCCACCAACGCCCGTGCCCAAACCCAGACCCCTGACCAACGGGCTGCCAGCCTGGTCGGGCAGATGACCCTGGACGAAAAAGTGACCCTCGTCACCGGCACCGGTTCCTCGGCCCGCTATAGCCGCAACGCCATCACGCGCCTGGGCATCCCGCCCTTCCAGGCGGCCGATGCGGCCAACGGCGTGCGCACCAGCTACGGCACGACCGCCGACCAGAAGAGCACGGCGCTGCCCTGCGGCCTGTCGCTTGCATCCACCTGGGACCCGTCGCTCGCTCTAGCTTACGGCCAACTCATCGGCAACGAAGCCTACTCGCTCGGCTACAGCGCGGTGCTTTCGCCCACGGTGGACTTTGCCCGTGTGCCGCAAGACGGGCGCATGTTCGAGGCGTTCGGCGAGGACCCGCTGCTCACCGGCCGGCTAGCCGCGCAGGTGATCACCGGCATCCAGCAAAGCCCGGTGGTCTCCAGCCCCAAGCACTACAACATCAACACCCAGGAGTTCAACCGGCTGAGCATCAACGAGATCGTTGATGAGCGCACGGTCCGCGAGGTCTACTCGCGGCCCTGGAGTATCATCGTCGCCAACGGCGCGCCGCTGGGCACCCTCGCCTCGCTCAACGCGGTCAACAACGAGTACGTGTCCTCCAGCCACCACCTGCTCACCGACATCCTCAAGACAGACCTCGGCTTCCTTGGCTACGTGCAGAGCGACTTTGACGGCTCGCACGCCACGACCGACGCCAACGCCGGCCTCGACTTCGAGGACCCGGACCCAGTGTACTTCGGCAGCCTACTGACAACCGCCGTCAACAACGGCACCGTGCCGCTCTCCCGCCTCAACGATATGGCATACCGCTACGTGCGCGCCATCACAAACTCGGGCTGGATCGACAACCCCTCGCCCGTCATCTATACCGACCCGGCTGTGCGTCCGCCTTTGGCGTCTAACGTAGCCGCCGCCCACGACCAGACGGCCCGCCAAGTCGGCGACAATGGGGCCGTGCTGCTGCAAAATACCAACAACATCCTGCCGCTGGCCAGCAGCGTGAAGTCCATCGCCCTCATCGGCCCGGATCTCGACATCAACATCTCGGGCGGCGGCAGCGCGTTCGTGGCCGACACGACGAACCTTGTCACCACGCTGGCCGGCATCCAGGCTCGCGCGCAGAAGGCGGGTACGACCATCACCTACACCCCCGGCGTGGACACCGTGACCCCTGGCGACCGCCTCGCCGGCCCGGCGCCGGTGCCTTCGTCGGTGCTACACCCGTTCAGCGACCCGACCCAGAACGGCCTGGACGTGCGCTACTACGCAGCCCCGGAGTACTACGGCACACCTTTCCTCCAGTACGTGGAGGGGCAGGTCAACCGCATGAGCGGCTTGGCGGATACGTTCCCGCGCTCGTTCCCGAAGGTGCCGTACCTGTCGGATGCCGCCGGTCCAATCTCGGCGATCTGGCTGGGCACGATCACCCCGCCGGTCACCGGCGTGTACACGCTCTCGCTCTACCACTGGGGCGGGGCGCGCCTGGTCATCAACGCCAACGTGATCCTCAACTCCTCTGCCCCGCAGCCGAAGACCGACTCGACGACCATGTACATGGTGGCCGGTCAACAGTACGCCGTGGAAGTGAACTACTTCGAGGACGCGCCGGCCCAACTGGCCTACAGCTACCTGGCCCAGGTGGAAGGCGGCAACGCCATGATCCGCTTCGGCTGGGTGCCCCCGGCCAGCACGGTGCCGCCAAACATCCAGACCGCCGTCAATGCGGCCAAGCAGGTCGACGTGGCGGTCGTGGTCGTGCGTGACTTCAACTCGGAGGGTGCCGACCGCGCCAACCTGACGCTGCCGCAGGATCAGGACCGTCTCATCCGCGAGGTTGCTAAAGTAAACAAGAACACAGTGGTTGTGCTGGAGACGGGTGGTCCCGCCCTGATGCCTTGGCTCAGCCAAGTACGCGGCGTCGTGGAAACGTGGTACGCCGGCCAGCAGCAAGGCAACGTGGTGGCCGACGTGCTCTTTGGCGACGTGAACCCCTCGGGCAAGCTGCCGATCTCCTTCCCGGCCTACGAAGGTCGCACGCCGACCGGCACCGCTGTGCAGTACCCCGGCACGCCGCCCTACATCGCCGCGCCGAGCAGCGACATCAGCAGTCTGCCGCAGGCGCAGTTCAGCGAAGGCTTGAACGTAGGCTACCGCGGCTACGACGCGCTGGGTATCCAACCGCTCTTTCCTTTCGGCCACGGGTTGTCGTACACGACCTTTGCGTACTCCAACTTGTCGGTTGGCACAGGCAAAGCGTTGGCGGCTGATCCGGTGGCGGCTGCGGTCGACAGTGGCAAATCGGCGTCTGCTTCCACGACGAACGCGGCTGCTTCGGTGAATAGCCCCACGTTGACTACCCGCGCCCAGGTAGTCACCGTCAGCTTCCAGGTGACCAACTCGGGCAGCCGGGCAGGCAGCGAGACAGCGCAGGTGTACCTCGGGCTGCCTAGCCAATACAACGAGCCGCCGCGCCAGTTGGCTGGGTTCTCGAAGGTGACGCTGGCACCGGGCGCTTCGCAGACCGTGCAGGTAGCCATCAACCCGAACGCACCCAACCGGCCGCTCTCCTACTGGGACACCAACACGAACTCGTGGCAGAAGGCCACGGGCACCTACAACGTGTACGTCGGTGCCTCCTCGCGTGATGTCCGCTTGGTTGGCACGGTGAACGTCCAGTAAGCACCTCGGTCAAGTTGGAGACAAACATCGCCCCCGTTGTCGTTCAGACAGCGGGGGCGTTTTGTTGCCTAGCCCACAAAGCTTTGGGCGTTTTCAGAAAACCACCGTTTTGTGACGCGAGGACCCACCTCACAGCCGACGACACGCTGTTGGCCTCCAGCCGCATTTTGCCGCCGAGTTCCGCGTGGTGGGCGGAGGACGGAACGTGCCAGGGCAGGACCGGTGGGGTGCTTTCCCCCTGCCAACGGTTCGGTAATTGCTTATTGTCGTAATCAGTTTTGCTCCCTTCGATGCAAGCTGCCTTCCCCCTAAACGAACTCGCCAAGCTGGCAGCGCTCCAGGAATTTCAGATCGTCGCTACCCCGCCCGAGGTGGCTTTTGACCGGATCGTCCACCTGGCTCGCCGGGTTTTGCACGTGCCCATGGCTGAGTCAGCAGTGACTCTCGGGGCAGGTCTTAAGCCAGAAAGATCCATACCGGGTATGGTCAGCGGACACAATCTCGCCCCGAGAGCGAGGATGAGCGGGCGTGCCACAAGCAGAAAGCACAACCGACACTTCAATGCATTTTATCCCGAAAAAAGGAGCGGTGTCCGCGCCGTCAGACGAAGAACCCTCACCGGCTTGAGGGTGGAAGTAGGACGGAACTCTCGAACTACTGTCCAGTCGGTCAAAGCGGAAAGTGGTTCGCACAAACCGAAACAACGGCGTGTGAAGCGCCTGTAGCAAGCCGGTTGCTCTATCAACGAGGTTTATGCCGCGCCGCCTAGTTACCGTTTGGATTCTGCTCAGCATCTGGCTAGTGGCTTGTGCCCGCGGTCGTGGGAACGATACACCCGCCGAGCCCCAAAGCATTTCGCCCTCCGGACCGGCTCAGGAAAATGCGAGCTTTGCCGATCTGCTGCAGCAAGCGGCCACGCTGGAAAACTCCGACGGGGAGCAATCTCGTCGCAAGGCGGAACAAGCCCTCGCCCTGGCCCGTCAGCGGAAAAACGCCACCGGGGAGGTAGCCGCTTTGTACCAGCTTGGTCACACCCGTTTGACCCAGGGGGTGCCTCCCGAGGCCATGACCATCGCCCAACAGGGCTTGGCGCTGGCGACCGCTCTCAAAAACGAAAAACAAAGGGGAGACTTCTATCGGCTGATCAGCCGGGTGTTTTTGGAAACGGATGACCTGCCTGCCGCCGCCACCAACGCCATCGAGTCGCTGCACATCGCCCAAACCATCGGGGACAAAATCATGGAGCAACGGGCCGAGGAAATCCTTGGCCTCGTCTATTCAAGCCAAGACGAGGACGACACCGCGCGCGGATACTACCTCGCCGCGTTGCGCCTGGGCGAGGAAAATCACTCTCCGGACCTCGCGCTGGAGTTGAACAACCTGGGCAACCTGGACTTCGCACACCACGATTATGCAGCCGCCAACGACTCTCTTCTAAAGGCACTGGTCCTCGTCCGGCAAAAGGACGATCTCGGCATTTTGCCTTTGTTGCTGAACAACCTCGGAGAGATCGCCTCGATCAACGGCGACCAGGACGCCGCCGCGTCGTACCTGAACGAGTCGCTTTCTTTGGCCAAGCGACCGGAGAGTGAAAAGGACCTTGCTACCGTCCTGTGCACCCTTGCCGCGATGAACCGTCGGCAAGGTCGGCTCGACCAGGCACGAGCCCTCCTGCAACAGAGCTTGGTGATCGCCCAGAATCCCAAGTGCGACGTGATGCTGACAAATCTCTACGAAGAATTCATCGAGCTAGCCAAAGCGCGGGGCGACTACAAGGAAGCTTTCGAGTACGCCGGGAAGCTCGCCGAGCGCAACGAGCTCCTGCGGGGAGAGAAAAGCAAGCGCAAGGTCTTCGAAGTGCAGCGCCGCTACGAACAGCAGGCGCACAGCCAGGAAGTCGCGGCGCTCCAACGCGACAAGGAGTTGCAGCAAACCGAGCTTGCCTTGAAGAAGGCCGAGTTGAGCCGGGCGGCCACCCAGCGATGGGCCTTGCTGGCGGTGATGGTTTGCGTCGGGGTGACGGTGGCCGCGCTGGTAGGCCGACAGCGTGCGCGCGCCCGGGTCACCCAACAGGCTCTGACCGAAACCCGCGTCGCCAAGGCGCAGGTGGAAGAAGCCGACGCGCACAAGGCACAACTCCTCGCCATCGCCGCGCACGATCTCCGGGAAAGCGAGGCACGGTTTCGCAGCGCCTTCGAGTGTTCGGCGCTGGGCATGTCGCTCTCGCAGTTGGACGGCCGGTGGCTGCGCGTCAACGAGGCGCTTTGCAAGATCATCGGGTACAATGCCGCGGAGGCGCCGCAAATGTCTGCGCTGGACATCACGCATCCAGACGACCGCGAGGAAAACCAGCGCCTGCTGGATCAGCTCGTCCGAGGAGAGATCGAGTCCTACCATCTCGAAAAACGCATCTTTCATCGCAGCGGACAGACGGTCTGGACGCTCGTGGACGTGGCGGTAGTCCGCGAGCCCGCAGAGCAACAGGCGCTCTACATCATCTCGCAGTTTCAGGACATTACGCAGCGCAAACGCGCGGATGAGCAACTGCGCCTCGCCAAAGAGGAAGCCGAAGAAGCCAACGAGGCCAAGAGCCTCTTTCTCTCGCGCATGAGCCACGAACTGCGCACGCCGCTCAACGCCATCCTCGGCTTCGGCCAACTCCTTGAAATGAGCCGCTTGGACGAGCAGGAGACCAACAGTGTGCAGTTCATCCTCCAGGGTGGTCGCCACTTGCTCTCGCTTGTGGACGAGGTGCTCGACCTCTCGCGGGCGGAAGCCGGCGAGTTGCGTCTGGCCCCCTCGTCGGTGAACGGCGTGGGCTTAGCCCAGGAGTGCCTCGGCCTCGTGGCCCAATTGGCGCAGGCCCACGCGATCACCTGCTGGGTGGAGGCCGCCGGTTTCCCACCGACGTTTTGGTGCGACGAGCCGCGCCTGCGCCAGGTGCTGCTCAACCTGATCACCAACGCCATCAAGTACAACCGCCAGGGCGGCCAAGTCGTGGTAGCCTGTGAGACGATGCCGAACGGTTGCCTCCGGTTGAAGGTCAGCGACACCGGGCAGGGCCTGTCGGCCGAGGAGATCGGTCGTCTCTTCGTGCCTTTCGAGCGTCTCACCCACGCGTACGGCGCTGTGGAAGGCACGGGCCTGGGGCTCGTGGTCTCGCGCCGGGTGGCGGAGGCCATGGGAGGCAGCCTGGGGGTGGCAAGCGAGGTCGGACGCGGCAGCACGTTCTGGATCGAACTGCCTAGCGCGCCGGTTCCGGAGACAACGGCCGCGGCTTCGATCCTGGTCAACGAGCCGCCGGCTCTGCCTGTTGCTGTGAATTGCGTGCGTCTGCTCTACATCGAAGACAACGCGTCAAACACGCAGTTGGTGCAAGCGCTGCTGGCCCAACGCCGACCTCGGTGGGAGTTCTTGACTGCCCAGAACGGGGTGAGAGGACTGGAGCGCGCCCGGCAGGAGGCGCCTGATTTGATCCTCCTGGACTTGCAGCTTCCCGATCTGCCAGGTGACTGCGTGTTGGCGGAACTACGCCGCGATCCGAGGACCCGAGACGTACCGGTCATCGTGTTGAGTGCTGACGCCACCGAGCATAGCCGGACGCGGCTCTTCGCCGAAGGAGCCAACGACTACCTGACAAAGCCTTTGCAGGTCGGCGTCTTGCTCAGCCGGCTCGACCACCTCCTTCGCACGGACGCCGCCCGGCGCCCCATCCAATAAA
>CAXUIU010000192.1:0-7375 GCA_964250955.1 uncultured Chthoniobacterales bacterium
GTGCTTGTAGACCCCTGCCCCGACCGTGCCCAGCCCCGCCAATCCGATGCCAACTTGACGCATGGCTTCCTTCTTTGACGGATGCGCCTGCGGCCGGCAAGCGTAAACGCGCGTGGTCAGGCCGTGGCGGTGCTGGCGGCAGGTGAATCCACGACGATGCGAGCCACGAGCAACGGGGAGACGTGGATGACGCTGTCATCATCGGCAAACACCACGATGCGCGCACCGGTCGGCGAGACCGCGATGTGGTCCACGGTCGCAACGCGCATGTGTTCGCCGTCGCCAGTGTAGATGGTGAAAGGTACGAACGGACGGGTAGCGATGACGCGGCGAAGGTCTCCGATCATGCAGGGAGCGTACCGCGGACGGTTCCGCTAGACAAACGTGACGTTGCTAGCCGCCGAAGCCGGCGCGGATGACGCACCCGTCCTCCAGCGTGCCGCCGGGTGCGATCTCCTGGATGCCGGCCTTTTGCTCGAAGGGCACCTGCTCATGTGCGTCCGGCAGGCCCCAGCAAGGTTCGACGCAGACGAAATCGTGCCCGTCGCTCCAAACGGTCACGTACGGGGCCTGCGCGCCGTCGATCTCCACGCGCCGCCCGCCGGCGGGATCGTCCACGGAAAAAATCCGCCCGGCGGTGTCGAGGGGTTCGAGCAGGTAGGAATCCACCAGGCGCGCCTTGTCGAAGGGGAAGGCGCCGCCGGCGTGTTCGTGGTCGGTCGTATCGCCTGAGAGGAAGTTGCCCGGCGCGAGGTGTCGCCGGTAAGTGCCCGGAGGCAGGATGACTTGCGCGGTTGCGAGGGACCCGACCGCGAACCCCGGGTGCAGACCGAAGGAAACGTGCGTGCTCACGTCCGGCTCCCCGCTCTCGAACCGGAACCGCGTCCGCCACGCGCCGTCCGGCTCCAGGGTGTAGGTCAGGCGAAGAGTCACGCGGTACGGGTATTCGTGCGAGGCGTAACCGTCCGGGGTCATCGTGTAAGTCAACGACGCGTGGCCGTCCGCGTCGGTCGCAAACTCGGGATCGGGGAAGGTCTTGAGCCGCAGAAAACTGTGCGTGCCGCCACGGATCTCGTGGCCACGGTAGGTCGTACGTTCGTGCAGCAGGCGGTGGAGGTAATAACCCATCACCGTGCAGTGGCCGTTCCAGCCGGAGGTGGGCGTAGAAAGTTCGCCGTCGCGCCAGAGGAAGCCGGTCCAAGCGCCGTTCTTGTGACGCCGCGCGAAGCCGACGGGCGCGGCCCCGCGGCGGTTGATGGTCAGGCGGGTGCCGCTGTGATCATCGGTGAGCACGTCCAGGGTCTGGCCGTCGCGGGTGGCGGTTTCGTAGTGGCAGGGCATGACAAGGGCAGGTTGCGACGGGCGACGGGCGGCGGCAAGCGCGATGTTTACCCGACGCGGGCGCTTGAACGGCTGCCGCCCTCTGCTATCTTTTCCCGTGCGTCGCATGAACTTTCACCGCTTGACCTTCACCGCCGGTTTGCTCGCGGTTCTCGCGCTGACCGGAACACCCGCCGCGCGCGCCTGCAAATACTGCTGGTCCGCTGAAAACGCCGACGCCGCCGAATACGCGCGTCAGGCCATGCAGTCGGCGGCGGCTCCGTCCAATCAGCCCTCGGGGGCGTTCCCGCTCGACGGGACGATCAGCCAGTTCCAGCCCGCCGCCCCGGCCGCGACCCTCGCCGCGGCGCCGGATGCGAGTACCATCGTGACGAGCGGGGCTGACCTGCGCGCCGCCCGCGCGGCGACCACGGCCCTGCCGCCCGCCCCACCGGTTTCCGCTCCGAAGACGGTGGCGACGGTCGCGTCGGCCCCGGCCAAGCCGCATTACGCGGACGCCGGGTTGCTGGGTCTAGCGGCCGTGGGCGGGGTTTTCTGCTGGCGCACCCGCCGTAAAACCGGCCTGGTCCGTTGATCCGTTTCCGCCGCCGGTCCGTGCCGGCCCTGCCGCTGGACGAACCCGACTCGACCGCGCCTTTTTCCCTCGCGGTCCTCAACCCGGGCGGGCGCGACCCCGAACAGCATTTCCCCGCCGGGGCCGGTCAGCCGGACGCGGCTGGCAGTCCGCACCCGCCGATTAACTATCACGCCTATGCGGCGTGTACCGGTGGGTCGTTCCACGCCGGCCTCGACAAGGCGCTCGCCACCGGCCGGCCTGTGTTGCTCTTGCTGAGGCAGGACCTCGGCGCGGCCTGGCGCTGCCTGCGGAGGCTGAAAAAGGCGGGGCGCACCGTGGCCGTTGCCTTCAAGGAAGCCGGCAGTGCGCAGGTCGCCGCCCGGCTCGCGCCCGGTCCTGATCTGCGTCGCTTGGTTGCCATCGTCGAAGCGGCTGACGGCTGCTTGGCCGCCGCGCCGTGGCTGGAGGAGTTCTTCCGCGCGTTGCGCCCGGGACGCGACAACACCGTGCGCTTCCTGCCCACGCCCTACCCGGTGGACGACGGGCGGTGGAACTTCTCCGTGCCGCCCGCGCAACGCCGAGGAATCTTCGTCGGCACGCGGGAGTTTTCCGTTCCCTCCCGCCAGCACCTGCGCGCCGTCCTGGCTGCGCGCGCACTTGGCGCTGCCACCGGCGAGCCCATCACGGTACTCAATCCCGAAGGTCGCGCGGGCGCGAAGACGCTGACGGCCCTGGGATTTTCGTCGAAGGAAGGGGCGGCGCTGCGGTTCGTGCGCGGCCCGCTGCCTTACACGGAATACCTGCGCTTCCTGGCCCGACACCGGATCGTTTTCCAACTCGACCGCAGCGGCGTGCCCGGGCAAGTGGCGGGCGACGCGCTCCTTTGCCGCGTGCCATGCGTCGGCGGCGATGGAGCCATCGAGCGGACCGTCTCTCCCGCGCTCGCCGGCCACGACAAGGAACCCGCCACGCTCACGGCCCTCGCCACCCGGCTCCTCAGCGACCGCGACCATTACGACGAGACCTGGCACGCGGCGCAAGCGCGCGCCATGGAAACGGTTTCGTTCCGGGCGGCGGCGGAGGAGTTGGCCGTTTACTTCCGGACGCTCAAGGCCGCCGCCGCCTATCGTGGTGGCTGAGATTGTCACCTCTCCCCATGCCCTTGACTTCACCTACGAACTGCCCGCATTGCGGTGCGGACGACATTGTCCGCGGCGTAGAAGTGGCCCAGACCGCCGATGGCGGCCAAGTCGGACTGCATTACGTCAGGGGATTCCTGCGGATCGGCGTCGCCCCGTTCCAGGCCGATTTTTGCCGAGGCTGTGGAACGGTCGTGCGTTTGTACGTCCGCGAGACCGACAAAAACTGGATCAAGGGGTAAGCCGCTCCCGCAGGAAGCAGCGGCACGCACTCCGCGCTTGCGCGGTCAGGGGCGAGCGCCGAACTTGACGGACAATGTCTCAATCCGACTGGACCCTTTACGTCAAGACGCGCTGCCCCTGGTGCCACGAAGCCATGGATTACCTGCACAAGAACAGTTATCCTTTCCGTGAAGTGGACGTGAGCCGCGACGCCGCCGCTTACTCCGAGATGCAAAAACGCTCCGGGCAGACGAAGACTCCGACGCTCTTCATCGAGAGCACCGGGCAAATGTTGCCAGACTTCGACGTGGACCAGTTGGAGACGTTCCTCAAAGAGAACGGCTTGCTCAAGAAGGCGGCCTGACCGCGTTCACTCAGCGCCGCTTCCGGCCGCTCGAATAGCTGTAGCCCTTGCCCGACCGGCCGCCGGACACCTTCAAGCGTTCCAGGCTCGCGCCTTCCTTCAGGTTGAAGAGTTGGGTGTAGAGGTACTCGAAGTTGTCGATTTTCACCCGCGGGATCGGCCGGCCGATGAACCGCTCGATGGCTTGGACGTGGTTCACGTCCTCGGCGGTGAAGATCGTCAGCGCGTCGCCTTCCTTCTGCGCGCGGCCCGTGCGACCGATGCGGTGGACGTAGTCCTCGGGGTGCTGCGGCACGTCGAAGTTGATGACGTGCGTCACCCCCGCGATGTCGAGGCCGCGCGCGGCGATGTCGGTCGCCACGAGCACCTCGTACGTCCCGTCGCGGAAGCCGGCAAGGGCTTCCTCACGTTCCTTCTGCGCGCGGTCGGAGTGCAGCACGGCGACCTTGTGCCCTTCGCCGATCAGGCGGGCGGCCACCTGGTCGGCGCCGATCTTCATGCGGCAGAAGACGATGACGCTCTCGTAGTGCGTGTGTTCGAGCAACCCGTGCAGCAAGTCGAACTTCTGCGCGCTGGCGCACGGGTACAGGTTGTGGGTGACGGTCTCAGCCGGCGAGCGCCGCATGCCGATGGAGATCGTCTCCGGCTCCTTCATCGCCCACTTGACCAGCCCGTCGATCTCCGGCGGGATCGTGGCGGAGAACAGGAGCGTCTGGCGGTTCTTCGGGCAGGCTTCGAGCATTCGGCGCACGTCGGGCAGGAAACCCATGTCGAGGAGCCGGTCGGCTTCGTCGAGGACGACGACTTCCAGTTCCTTGAAGGATAGTTCGCCGCGTTCGAGGTAGTCCAACGCCCGACCTGGGGTGACCACCCAAATGTCCATGCCTTTTTGCAAGAGTTCGGACTGCTTGCCGTAGCCGACGCCGCCGTACATGACGCCCGCGCGCAACGGGCTGAAGCGCCCGAAGGTCCGCAACGCGGCCTCGACCTGGTAGGCGAGTTCGCGCGTCGGCTCGATGATGAGCGCGCGCGGTGCCCGGCTCTTGGCGGGTTTGTCCAGTCGCGTGAGGATGGGCAGCGCGAAGGCGGCCGTCTTGCCGGTGCCCGTCTGGGCGGAGCCGATCACGTCGCGGCCGGCGAGCACGAGCGGGATGGCCGCCTGCTGGATGGGCGTGGGCTCGGTGAAGCCGGCTGCACGGACGGCGAGGCGCACGTCCTCGGAAAGTTGGAGATCGTCGAAAACCATTGGAAGGAAACAAGCCGTCAGGCCGCAAACCCCGCGCCGTGACCGCAAAAGAAGTAGTTCCCCCCGGCACCGACCGCCGGCAGATTGCCCTTGGCGAGCGGCAAACTAGCGGCAAACGGGCGCGGGGGCAAGTTAGGAATCGGGCGGCCAATCAATCGTTTGCGCCTTTTTATCGATGGTGCGCCGCCTGTACTTCGGACGGGTGCGCCGTAGATTGCTTCGCTTCCAAAATGAACCCTGAAATCCCGACCGGCATCCATCCCATCCGCAACGCGCTGGGCTGCTCCCATCTGCTCGTCGAGGACGACGGACAGAGCGCCGTGTTTCTGGACGCCGGGTTCTTTGGGGAGATGAAGCGGGTACGGCGGCTGTTGGGGCAACTCGGGCTGCGGCCGGATGCGGTTAAGGCCATCCTGCTCACCCACGGCCACCTCGACCACGTCGGCAACCTCGTCCCCCTGCGCGAGTGGACCGGCGCACCCGTGTACGCCCACGAACAAGAGCGCGCCCACGTCGAGGGGCGCTACCGCTACACCGGGGTTGCCCGCGTGTGCGGCTGGGCGGAGGCGGCCGGCCGCGTCGTGCTGCGCCGGCGCGTGGGGACGGTGGACCGGACGTTCGTAGACGGCGAACTGTTGCCGTTCTGGGGCGGGCTGCGCGTCGTCCACCTGCCGGGACACACGCAGGGGCACTGCGGGTTTTACAGCGAACGGCACGACCTCCTGTTCAGTGGCGACCTGTTTGCGAGTTACTTCTTCCACACGCACCTGCCGCCGCCGATCCTCAACAGCGTGCCGACGGAGTTCCCGGCCAGCTTCCGGCGCGTGGCGGCGCTCAACCCGCGCCGGATCATTCCGAACCACTACGACATTCTCGATCCCGAGCGGTTGCGAGAGCGGTTCGACCGGTTGCACGCCAGGAAGTTCGCGGCGGTTTAGGGAAGCGAAAATTCCCGCCGTTCCACGGTCCCCACGCCACCTTCGACGACGAGGGCAGCGGCGAAGCGGTCGTCCGCGCGCAGGTCGCGCAGGGTCCAGCCGCGCGTGCGGTCGGCGTCCGGCAGCGCCACGAACGCCGCGGGGCGGGCGGGGTCGAGGGTCACCTCGATGGAGGTCAGCCCGTCGACGATGCCCTGGGCGGTGGCCTTGAGGTAGGCTTCCTTGCGGGTCCAGCCGTCCAGGAAGGCGGCGCGGCGGTGAGCGGGGGCCACGGAGGAGAGTTCGGCCTGTTCGCGCGCGGAGAAGACCCGGCGTGCAATCAGCGGCCAGTCCTCGCCTAGACGCGCGCCGGCTTCCAGGTCGATACCGACCTCCACCCCGCGCGCGAAGGCGAAGAGCGCCCGGCCGTCGGAGTGGGAGACGTTGAAGCACATTTGCCCGTGCCCGCCGGGTGTCGTCAGCACCGGCTTGCCCCGTCCGGCCTGCCCGAACACCAAGTCCGCCGCCGACCGCCCGAGATAGCGGCCGAGCAGCGTGCGCAAAATCCCCCGCGCGACCGTGAACCTTCGCCGATCGCACTCGAAGTGGAACCGCCGTGCGCGGGCCGCTTCCCCTTCGTCGAGCAGGACTGCCAGCGCCGCGACGCGGGTGTCGTCCAGGTCCAACGCGGCGTCCCAGACATGGACGGCGCGCCGGGCCGGGTCCGGGTCGTACTTGAGTCCGTCGAACATGCGGGGAATCCTGCCGTCCAACATGGCCGTGCCTCTTTCGACCGACAAGGATTTCTCTGCCGACGCCGTCGTGGTGGGTGGTGGACCAGCGGGACTGCGGGCGGCGGAGGTGCTCGCCACGGGCAGCGTGTCCGTGGCGCTCTACGAACAGAAGCCGTCGGTGGGAAGGAAGTTTCTCGTCGCCGGCCGCGGCGGGCTCAACCTCACGCATTCGGAGGACGTGGAGCGATTTGTCATCCGCTACCGGGCCGAACTCCCCCGCTGGCGCGCCCTGCTGGCGGGGTTCGGCCCGGCGGAGTTGCGCGCGTGGGCGGATGGCCTCGGCGTGGAAACTTACGTCGGCACCAGCGGGCGGGTGTTCCCGCGCGGGCAACAGGCGGCGGCGCTCCTGCGGCGTTGGGTGTCGCGGCTGCGGGGGGCAGGCGTGCGGTTCCAGATCAGCCACCGCCTCGAAGAGATCGCGCCCGCGGAGGACGGCCGCCACGTGTTGCGCTTCCGCGAACTCCGCACCGGTGAGGCCGTCGTGGTCCGCGCGCGGGTGGTCGTGCTGGCGCTCGGCGGGGCGTCGTGGCCGGAGACGGGTTCAGACGGAACGTGGCCGGCGATGCTGACCGGCGTCCCGACCACCCCATGGCAGCCGGCGAACTGCGGCTGGGAGGTGGACTGGCACCCGCGCGTGCTGGAATTGGCGGAAGGCCAACCGCTCAAGAACATCGCCGCGACCGCCGGCGGCCGGACCGTGCGCGGCGAGTTGCTGATCACCCGCTACGGGCTCGAAGGCGGCGCGGTGTACCAACTCGGCCCCGAGCTGCGCGCGGCGCGCCCGCCGGTCTTAGAG
>CAXUIU010000193.1:0-5068 GCA_964250955.1 uncultured Chthoniobacterales bacterium
CCGCGTACGCCATTCGTTTGGATGATTCGGGCAAGTCACCTAGCAAGATCGTGCAACACATCCATGCTGAGAGTAGATAAGCTGCCGATCGTCGTAAAATACTTTCACGGTTACCTTTGTGTATCCGTGAAAGTATTCAACATTAATCACAAACCTTGATAGGTTATGATCCAGTTTACGGGAGCACATCTGACTGGGTCCTGGTTGATCGGTGCTTCGTGCGACAATTTTTCCAGCCGCGAATGCTGAGCTTCCATGTCGCCGGAAAGCTCATCGCCGACGATCTGATCGAACTCATGGAGCTACCCGTGTTTGGGCAATGAACCTCGGGACGCCTCCGCAGCGGCAATGGCAAAGAGTTAGCATGCGCTTGGCATCTGCTCGTCAACATCATCCTGTTCCTGTTCTGCTCGGCCGCCCGAGGAAACCGGTCGGGCAGCAAGCAAAGCTGACCATCATCGCAAGCTCCTCCTCCTGCCCATGATTGTTCGACTCTTGCTTGGCATGCTCAAAACGGTGGCTTGGCTCGTTGCATCGGGCGGTGCCGCGTGGGCGGTGGGCGCCCTCTTTTTCGACTTTCCTTGGCCGTCGTTGCGTCCCTACGCAGCCCTGGCGCTGACGCTCGGGTTCGTCTCGGCGGCGGCGCTGCTGCCCGGAAGCTGGGCCAAGCTCGGCGCGTTTGTCGGTGGCTTCCTGCTTGTGCTGGCGTGGTGGCTGACTCTCCAGCCGAGCAACACCCGCCACTGGCAGTCCGACGTAGACCGCACCGCGTGGGCCCGGCTCGAAGGCGACACCGTCCGCCTGCACGAGGTGCGCGACTGCGACTACCGCACCGAAACTGACTACACCCCGCGCTGGGAGACGCGCACCATGCGCCTTTCGCAACTCACCGGCGTCGACGTGGCCACGATCTACTGGGGCTCGTCCTGGATTGCCCACGTCATCGTGAGCTTCCGGTTCGCCGACGCGCCGCCCGTCTGCTTTTCCATCGAAACACGCATGGAAGTGGGCGAAGCCTACTCCGCGCTCGCCGGCTTCTACCGGCACTATGAATTGATCTACGTGGTGGCCGACGAGCGCGACGTGCTCCGTGTGCGCACCAACTATCGCCCGGGCGCGCACGGCCAAGGCGAGGACGTGTACCTCTACCGTACCACCGCCACCCCGGCGCAGACGCGCGCCCGCTTCCTGGAATACTTGCGCGCCCTCAACGCGCTGCACGACCAGCCGCGGTGGTACAACGCCGTGACGGCCAACTGCCTGACGAGCATCCGCACCCAGAGCGACCCGGCGCACCGCAGCCGCTGGGACTGGCGGTTGCTGCTCAATGGCAACATGGACCAGATGCTTTACGAACGTGGCGACCTCGTCACGGGCGGTCTGTCCTTCCCCGATCTGAAAGCGCGCTCGCTGATCAACCCGGCCGCGCGGGCCGCTGGCGACTCGCCGGATTTCCCTGCGCTCATCCGTGTGGGCCAAGCGACCATCCCGTGAGGGTGATGAGCAGACGCGCAACGCGTTAAATCCGTCGGCGCGCCGCCTGAGCATCACGTCGTACTTGAACCATCGCCCTCGGCGGCTTGGAGTCCCGCAGGGCCGTGTGATCGCGCAACAAGCTTTCCTGGTAGGCAAGACTTTGCCGCCCTTTACGCAAGAGGCGTGTGTGGGGACTCGCCCACGGCTCCGGGTCAAACAGGGAGACCTTGCAGGCGGCCCAGCGCGTCCGCGGCGAGTTTTCGAGTCAACTGGTCGGCCGGCAGCGCTTGCGCCAGCCGTGCCGATTGCCCCGCCCAGAGTTGCATGTAATCCAGCGACCCCGCCTTCTCCGAAGCGGCCCGGAGCGGCGCGACCATGGTCGCGGCATAGGGAAAGGCCAAGGCACTGGCGGACATGGGGCCGGTTTCCCTCAAGTAACGGTTGAGAACACCCCTGGCCGGACGCCCGCTGAACAGGTTGGTCACGGCCGTGCCCGTGTCGGTGGCCTCCTGCAGCGCCTGGCGATAACCGGGCGACACGTTGGCCTCCGGGCAGAAAAGGTAGGCCGTGCCCATCTGCACTCCGGATGCCCCGAGCGCAAAGGCGGCCACGATGCCTCTCGCGTCGCCGATGCCCCCGGCCGCGATGACCGGCACCGAAACTGCGTCCGCGACCTGGGGCAGCAGCGCGAATAACCCGACCTGGGCGGCCACGTCCGTTTCGAGAAACATGGCCCGGTGCCCGCCCGCCTCAAAGCCCTGCACGATGACGGCATCGCAGCCATGGTCTTCGAGCCACCTGGCCTCCGCCACGCTGGTCGCGGAAGATAAGATCTTCAGGCCGGCCTCCTTGAGACGTTGCACCAGCTCAGAAGATGGCAGCCCAAAGTGAAAGCTCACAACCTCGGGCCTGACTTCTTCGACCACGGCACACATCTCTTCATCGAACGGAAGCCGCAGGCGGCTCTCTGCGACCGCCTCAATGTCGAGGCCCAAACGTTCATAATGCGGTTGCAAGAACGCCTTCCATCCTTCCCTGGCGGCGTCGCCGGGAACCGTCATCGTGTGACAAAAGAAGTTCAGGTTCAAAGGGCGGTCCAGCCCCGCGCGTACGGCTCGCACCGCCGCGCGCACGCCGTCCGGATCAAGCAACGCGGCGGCGAGCGACCCGAGCGCGCCCGTGGAGGAGACGCTTCGTGCGAGCGCGACCGAGTCCGATCCAGCCATCGGAGCTTGGATGATCGGGATTTTGAGGTTCAGAAGATCGAGCAGGCGCCGGTCGGGCCAGGATGCCATCTTCCCATGGTCACGCATGGCTCGCGGCAAAGAAAGTCTCGAACTCACGCTCTGATCCGTACCGGAAAGTTGTCTGCGCGGAAGCGGTTGCCAGGCAGGCGGCGTAGGAAGGGCAGGTCAGTTGAAACCGGGGCTTTCTCCAGCCACGCAGCGAAGAGAGAGGCCTTCAGAGTGGATTGTGATCGCCCGCGGCGCGCAGGCGCGTTTCCAGCGTGGACAGGCGGGCGCGCAACGGCGCGGCGACGTGGGTTTCTACTTCCTCCGCCGTGAAGCGGGGCGTGATGTATTGGGGACAGTTCCAGTCGAAGGAAACCACGTCCACGACGAACGTCCGCTCGGTTTTAGCCAGCAGGGCCGCGTCCGGGGCGACCCGGGCGGCAAACTCAGGGTCGGCCCGGGCGTCGAGCACGCGGACACGGCCCATGATCTTGAGCCGCGTGCGCTGCGGATAGTCCATGAGAAACAACGCGGCACGGTCGTTGCCACCCGCCAGGTTGCCGGTGGACAGGAGCTGGCGGTTGCCTTTCAGGTCCGCGAAGGGCAGCGTGTGCGCGTCGAGCACGCGCAGAAAACCCGGCGGTCCACCCCGGTGCTGGAGGTAAGGCCAGCCGGTCTCGCTGACCGTGGCTAGGTAGAAACTGTCGCGCTCCGTGATGAAGGCAGTCCTGTCGGCTCCCAAGGGGGTGCGTTCACCCGCCGGACCCGGCGCGAAGCCCTGTTCCCGGCCATAGTAATGCCGTTGGGCTTCCCGGACCGCCAGGGTCGTGGCCACTTCCATGAACTTGCGAGCCATCGTGAGACAGGATCGGTTGGCAGTGGTGGACGAGGCTCCAGGAAATCCGCTTTGATCCGTGGGATGCCCGTGCCACCTACCTAATGATGAAGCGAGCAAGCCCGGGCTTGTCAGCGCGGCGACAGGGTGCTCTGGAGAAAGGCCGCGAGGTCAGCGGCGATCTGCGCGCCGTGGGTTTCCAGCGCGAAGTGGCCGGTGTCGTAGAAGCGCACCTCTGCCCGCGGCACGTCCCGGCGGAAAGCCTCCGCGCCCGGAGGTAAAAAGAAAGGGTCGTGCTGGCCCCACGCCGCGAGGAGCGGCGGCCGGTGCGTGCGGAAATACTCCTGGAACCTGGGATAGAGTGTCACGTTGGTGCGGTAGTCCAGCAGGAGGTCCAACTGGATTTCATCGATCCCGGGCCTCGCCAGCAAGGCGCTGTCCAGCGTGTAAGCTTCGGGGGCGATGAGCATCTCGTCTCTGACGCCGTGCGTGTACTGCCACTTGACCTGATCGGGTTGCAGGAACGCGCGCAAGGCCGCGCGGTTGGCTTCGCTGGGGTCCTGCCAGTAAGCTCGGATCGGACTCCAACCGTCGCTCAGACCTTCTTCGTAAGCGTTGCCGTTTTGTGAGATAAGGGCGGTGATGCGCTCGGGGTTGCGCAGCGCCAGGCGAAAGCCCACGGGCGCACCGTAGTCGAACACGTAGAGCGCGTAATGCTCCAGGCCCAGAGAGTCCGTGAACTTCCCGATCACCTCGGCCAAGTGGTCGAAGGTGTAGGCAAAATGCTCGCGCGCCGGGGCGTCGCTGAAGCCGAAACCCGGCAGGTCGGGTGCCACCAGGTGGAAGCGGTCGGCCAAGCTGGCAAACAGGTGGCGGAACATGTGCGAGCTGGTCGGAAACCCGTGCAGCAACAGGAGGGTTGGGCTTTCGGGCGCACCTGCTTCCCGATAGAAGATGCCGAGGCCGTCCACCTGCGCGCGCCGATGAAAGACCGGGAAACGCTCGGACTGATCGGAGGAAGAAGGCATGAGTGAGGATGGAGTAATGGAAGCAGTCATGGTCAAGCGGTGGTGCGTGTAACTTCTTAATGAACCTATCGGAGGTTACAATCGCTCTGTAACTTGTCAAAAAGGCTTTTCGAGGTTAGTTTTGCGAAAGCTACGTTGCTCGATGCCTGCGCAGGGTTCTTCTCCCGTATCTACCTCTTTTCCCTTTGTGGGGAGTGGGCTCTGTCTCGACTTCCTGAACACCGTGGTGGGGGGCCGTGACCTGTTGACGGATTTTACCAGCCTCGTGCGTTGGCTGACGGAGGCCGGCGTGCTCCCCGCCGCAGAGGCGGGCGATGTCTTGGAGCATTGGGGCACTGGTCGCCGCGCCAACCGCGCTTTGGGCGAAGCAAGGACCTTGCGCGAGGATCTCCGGGCGGCGGCGCGCGCGTTTGCCAGCGGCAAACGGGTGCCGAAGGCGACGCTGGAAACGATCAACCGGCAACTGGCACGCTCGTCCGCGCGGGCGGAGTTGGTGG
>CAXUIU010000193.1:5078-6649 GCA_964250955.1 uncultured Chthoniobacterales bacterium
GTTGGTGGAGAGCGCCGACGGTCGGCTCGACAAGCGCTTTCGCCTGCAATGGCGACAGACGGAGGACTTGCTCGCGCCGGTGGCGGAGAGCGCCGCCGACCTGCTCACGGGGGCGGATCGTTCGCTCATCCACCAGTGCGCGGGTGCCGGTTGCACGCTGCTCTTCTACGACCGCACGAAGAACCACCGCCGACGCTGGTGCTCGGTGGCCGTCTGCGGCAACCGTGCCAAGGTGGCCGCCTTCCGTGCTCGCCAGAACCACGCGACGTGAAGGAGAGCCACGTCATCACGGAGCTGCGGTGGCCCTCGGCGTCTGGTGCGTGGCCAAGATCGCCCGTCCGGTAGGCTGCCATTCCCCAGCCTGGCAGTCTGCTTAACAACCTCGCTTCTGTCTGCGCCTCGCGCGGCATGCCGCCGTGCCGATCAACACGTGTGCGGACAGTTGGATGCGCGACGGCTGGTTTCACCGAGGCGCTTTCCGGCCGCACGACCTGATCTACGCGCACCACCAAGAGGACAGCGACGACCCGATCGCTTCATCTCGCCCGCGCGTTCGACTTCGAATCCCGGCGCGGCGGCGGCAAACCAACCAAGCTCTGGAAGCTTTGGAGAGCCATCTCGCCCATCCCGAGCAGTTCCTTTCGGCCGGCTCCGTCACGCGCCTGGCTTGCCATGCCCTGCACAGCCGCGTAGACCAATCGTGCCAACGTCCCTGCATTGACGCCGCTCGGGAGTTGCTTTTCGTGCGTGGCCTTCTCCAACCGTGCCTGGAGCCGCGCAACCGCCGCACGACGTAGTTCCCTTGCGTGTACGGCCAGGGCCTCTCCTTCGGGCGAGCAGGTCAGCATTTCGAGCGAGATCATGCAGCCGCGCGGCGACATCTTTTCGGTGAACGACTCTGCCGACTCGCGCAGCACCCGGGCAAGCGCGGCGAACACGTCGGCCTCTTCCGTCAGAGCACGCGCGGCGTAGGCGCCAACCCCACCGGAGTAGTGCTCCAACGCTTCCCGGTAGAGTTTCGCCTTCGAGCCGAACGCCGCGTAGAGGCTCTGCGGCGTGATGCCCATGGCGCGGGTCAGGTTTGGGATGGACGCACCTTCGTAGCCGTACTTCCAGAACGTGTGCATCGCCTGGGCCAACGCCGCGTCGCGGTCAAAAGATCGGGGCCGCCCGGCCCGTCGTGACGGCGGCTTCTTGGTCACCGGATGGTTCATGTGGGCAATATACTCCTTGCAATTACGGAGTGATCATTGTGATAATACACGCATGAGCTATTCACTCGACCCTGAGATCACGCAAGCCATGTCAGACCTCTTCGGGAGCACCCCTGTCCCCCCGCCCCCGCCGCGCGGCGATTGGAAGGGCTACCGGGAAATGAACCACGGCTTTTACCGCGCGGTGACGGCCAAGCGCACGCGGCCCCCGCAGGTCACCACGGAGGACTTCGTGCTGGCGACCAAGGACGCTTCGCTGCCGCTACGGTGGTACCGCCCCACGGTCCAAACCTCCGGTGCCGCCGGCGGGGGAGGCGCACCGCCCGGCGCGGGGCACGACGCCCGGGGGGGGCGGGG
>CAXUIU010000193.1:6659-7373 GCA_964250955.1 uncultured Chthoniobacterales bacterium
CGCACGGCGGTGGCATGATCAGTTCCAGCGTGGACTTCTACGATCCGGTCGTTTCGGACTACGTGGCGGCAACCGGCGTGCCGTTCCTGGCGGTGGACTACCGGCTCGCGCCCGAAAACCCGGGCACCGGACCGGTGGAAGAGGTGTTTGCCGCCTTGCAGTGGTTGGTGGAGCACGCGGGCAAGCTGGGGGTGGACGTCGGGCGGATCGCCGTCATGGGCGACAGTGCCGGCGGTGGCCTGGCGGCGGGTGCGGCCATCTTGGCGCGCGACCGCGGCGTGCCGCTGGCCAGGCAGATCCTGATCTACCCGATGCTGGATGATCGTCCGAAGACGATCCACCCCGACATTGCGCAGGTGTCGGTGGTGTCCGAAGATTTCCTGGCCACCTGTTGGGGCGCGCTGCTCGACGGCTTCCACGAAAGTGAAGACGAACTTGCGCTCGCAGCCCCCGCTCGCCAGAAGGACCTGTCGCGGCTCGCCCCCGCCTACATCGAGGTCGGAGACCTGGACCTCTTTCGTAGGGAAGACATCACCTACGCGCTGCGGCTCTCCGAGGCCGGCGTGCCGGCGGAGTTGCACGTCCATCCCGGCGTGCCGCACGGCTTCGACCTCATTGCCCCGGCGGCGCAAGTGACGCGCCGAGCCTGGGAGGACCGCTGCCGGGTGCTGCGATCCCTGTGAGCAATCAGGACGTGGAATCGTCACCAAGTGA
>CAXUIU010000194.1:0-7344 GCA_964250955.1 uncultured Chthoniobacterales bacterium
CCACGGTGCCGACCCGCTGCCCGCCCGACGTAATCACCGACCACGGGCGTTTGTTCCAGTGTTGTCGGTGGAGGGTGCGCTGGAACGCGTCGTCCCATCCCCAGCGCGCTTCCACGTAGGGTCCGAGCGCCTGGCGCTTGGCGTCGAAGGCGAACTCGTAGTCTGCCTCTCCGGCGGGAGAAAGCGTGACCGTCATCGTGCTTTCCGGTGGTCGCAAGCCGTTCAACCGCCCGCCGCGCCCTCGCCGCCGGGCTTGGTCATCTCGACGGGATCGAGGGCGGCGTCGAGTTCCGCCTCGGGCAGGACGTGCTGTTCCTGGCAGATCTCGCGCACGGTCTTGCCGGTCTTACCGCTTTCCTTGGCGATCTCCGCGGCGCGGTCGTAGCCAAGGATCGGCGCGAGGCTCGTGACCATCGCCATGCTGTACTCGACAAGTTCGTTGCAGCGGGCCTCGTTCGCGGTGATGCCGCGCACGCACCGGTCGGTGAAGACCCGCACGGCGTTGGCGAGGATGCGGGTGTTCTCCAGAAAATGGTGCGCGAGCACGGGCATCATCACGTTCAGTTCGAAGGAACTGCCCGCCGCGGCGGCCCAGGTGATCGTCGCGTCGCCGCCGAAAACCTGCGCGCAGACTTGCATGAGCGCCTCGCACATCACCGGGTTGACCTTGCCGGGCATGATGGAGGAGCCCGGCTGCGTGGCCGGCAGCGCGATCTCGCCGAAGCCACAACGTGGCCCGCTGCTCAGCCAGCGGATGTCGTTGGCGACCTTGAAGAGGCTCGTCGCCACGGTCTTGATGAGGCTGCTCGCTTCTACCATCCCATCCTTGGCGCTCTGCGCCTCGAAGTGGTCGGCAGCCTCGCGGAAGGTGACCTTCGTGCGCGCGCTCAGGTGTCCGATGGCGAGGCGCGGGAAGTCCGGGTGGCAGTTGAGCCCCGTGCCGACAGCCGTGCCGCCGAGCGGGAGTTCCTCCACGGCGCGCAAGGCGCTTTTTACCCGCTCCGCGCCGAGCCGCGCCTGCCGGGCATAGCCGGCGAACTCCTGCCCCAGGCGCACGGGCGTCGCGTCCATCAGGTGCGTGCGGCCGATCTTGATGATCTCCCAAAACTCACGCGATTTGGCGGCGAGAGCCTCGCCGAGTTCTTCCAGAGCAGGTAGAAGGTCGTTCTGGAGCGTCTCGGCCGCCGCGACGTGCATCGCCGTAGGAATCACGTCGTTGCTCGACTGCCCCATGTTGACGTGGTCGTTCGGATGGACGGGCCGCTTCGAACCGATGGGCTGCTCGGCCAACTGGGAGGCGCGGTTGGCGATCACCTCGTTGGCGTTCATGTTCGTGCTCGTGCCCGAACCCGTCTGGAAAATGTCGATGGGGAAATGGCTGTCCAGCTTGCCTTCAATGACCTCTTCGGCTGCCGCTTCGATGTAGCCGGCCTGCTCAGCGGTGATCTTGCCGAGTTCCTGGTTGGCCTTGGCGGCGGCAGATTTGACGAGGCCGAGCGCGCGCAGGTACGAGCGGCTGAACCGGTAGCCGCTGATGGGAAAATTCAGGACGGCGCGCTGCGTGGTCGCACCGTAGAGGGCATCGGCCGGCACGGGCAACTCGCCCATGCTGTCTTTCTCGGTGCGGGTATCAACGGGGGGGATCATCAGTCAGCGCCGCGCACGGTCGGCGGCGAGCGGACGCGTTTTCTGGCTCTTTTTGGAGGGGGCAGCCTCGCGGGCGACGGGCGCCGCGTCCTTGTGGAAAACCGTGATGAACATCGGCGGGATATTCTGCAAAAAATACTCACTGTCCGCGCGCGGGAAGATTTCCGGCGTGGCGTGGCGACGCAGTTCGTTGGTCACCTGGTAGATGACGAACTCACCGCCGGGCGCGAGAGAATCGTGGGTGGCACGCAGGATTTGCCGTTTCTTGCCTACTTCCATCGTGCTGAATGGGATGCCTGACACCACGTAGTCACAATGGGAGAGGTTTTGCTTGGCGAGTTCAGCGGATAACGTCGCACAATCGGCCTGGATGACAGTCACCCGCGCGTCGTCGGCGAACTGACGCTCCAGGTCGCGGCAGAACTCCGCGTCGAGTTCAAAGAGCAGGAACTTGGACTCCGGGTGCGAGCGCCTGAGCATTTCGCGGGTGTGGCACCCCTCGCCCGGACCGTACTCGGCGACCACGCAGGGCCGGGCGAGGTTCATCTTGTCCGACACGCGGCGCACCATCATCGCACTGCTCGGGATGATGGAGGCGACTTGCTTCGGACTTTTGAGGAAACGGGCCAGGAACAAGGCGAAAGAAGGCATGGCAAGGAGAAGGCGTCGGCCGCACTGTGGCAGAACATCGGGAGATGTCCAGTTTTCCAAATACGCACTGGACCGGCAGGTTGCGGGCGTGAAAAAACCGTCATGGGGGAAACATCACCCGACACAGCACCACCGAGACCACCACCCCGGTAAAGTCTGCCAGCAACCCCGCGGCGATCGCGTGCCGGGTACGGCGCACCGCCACCGAGCCGAAGTAGACAGCGACCACGTAAAACGTCGTCTCTGTGCTGCCGAAGATCGTCCCGGCGGTGCGCGCGAGGCGGCTGTCGGGGCTGAATTGCTTGAGCAAATCCACGAAGAGCCCCTGGGTGCCGCTGCCGCTGAGCGGACGCATGAGCACCATCGGCAGCAGGTCCGGCGGAAAGCCGACGGCCGACAGCGCCGGTCGCAAGGTGTCCGTGAGCATCGCCATCCCGCCGCTGCCGCGGAACATGCCGATAGCCACGAGCATCGCCACCAGGAACGGGATGATCCGGAGGGCCACCTGGAAACCTTCTTTCGCCCCTTCGACGAACTCCTCGTAGACCTTGACCCCCCGCGCCGCGGCGTACAGTGGGAAGAACGCCAGCACGCAGGGCACCGCCAGGGCCGAGATTGAGCCTACCGTGCGGAGGAAAAATCCGTTCGTTGCCACTCCGGGTGGGGGCACGAAGAACAACGCGCGCACCAGGAGCCCGGCTGCCACCGCCGCGAAGAGCCACACGGCCCAAGCCAAACCGTTCTTCGGCGGAGAGGGCGTCGGCGCGTCCGGCGCGGCGGTGGACGGCTCAACCGGCGCGGCGGGCGGGAGCGTGGTCGGCACGGGCGGCGCGAAGACCGGCAGCTTTTCCAGGAATTTGGCCGCCGTCACCCCGACGGCGCACGCGCAGGCAGTGGCCAGCAGCGACGTGCCGACGATGGCGGTAGGTTGCTTGGCCCCGTTGGCGGCGAAGAGCGCGATGGCCGTGGTGGGCAGGAGCTGCACCGAACTCGTATTGATCGCCAGGAACGTGCACATAGCGTTCGTGGCCGTGCCGGGCGCGCGGTTGAGCGTTTCGAGGTCCGCCATGGCGCGCAGGCCAAGGGGCGTGGCGGCGTTGCCGAGGCCGAGCATGTTGGAAGCGATGTTCATCACCATCGACCCCATCGCCGGGTGGTCGCCGGGCACGTCGGGAAAGAGCCGCCGCAACAGGGGGCGCAAGCCCCGCGCGAGGATCAACACGAGGCCGGACTTCTCCGCCAGCCGCATGATCCCGAGCCAGATGCACATCGGGCCGACCAGCGGCAGGGCAACGTTCATCACCGCCGTCTTCGCACCGTCGAACGCCCCGACCGTCACGGCGTCGAGCTGGTTGTTCCAACCTCCGAGCACGACCGAGACGACGATCAGCGCCAGCCAGATGTAGTTCAGCATGGCGGGCGTGGCTATCGGGCGGCGACGTTCACCGGGATGGGAGGTCCCAGGAAACGCGGCTGCGTTTGCAGCACGTACAGGTCGAGGCACGCCTTCGTGTCGGCGAACCATTCGCGCACGCGCGCCTTCATCGACCAGCGCACCTCCACCTCGGCCGAAGGGAACGCCACGGCGTCGATGCCGTGGTGTCGAGCCAAGAACAACGCACGGTAGGCGTGGAAGCGATCCGTGATGATCGTCAGCCGGCTCTGGCCGAAAACTTCCTTCGCGCGCACGACCGAGTCCAGCGTGCGGAACCCGGCGTCGTCCAGCGTGACCGCCTCCGCCGGCACGCCGCGCGCCTGCAGCGCCGCGCGCATGTCGGCGGGTTCGTCGTAGCCGCGCGTCCCATTGTCGCCGCTGACGAGCAGGTGCTTGACCCATCCCGCCCGGTAAAGCGCCGCCGCGGCCTCGATGCGGTTGTAGAAGTGCGGGTTCAGCCGCCCGGGCCCGCCGCTTTCCTTGGAGGTGCCGAGCACCAAGCCCACGTCGTTGACGGGTAGAAGCGCAGGATCGTGGTAAACCTGGGACTCGCCGCCACGGTGGATGGCCACCGCGCAGCCGACCACTGCCAGCGCGGCCATCACGATGCCGATAAGGGCCGCCACCAATAGGCGAACCAACTTTCTTCGAAGGTTGCTCATTTAGCCCACTGCCGTCTCGGCTGCTTCCGCGGTGGCCACGTCGACGATGAAAAGCTGCTCGCCCCTGAGGACGATGAGAGTGCGCCCCGTCTCGCTAAACAGGGTTGTCTCCGGATTGTCGATGGTAACGCTTCTCCCACTAGGCAAGTGCAACGTGACCGGGTAATAGGGCAACCGGTGGAGGGATACGCGCAGGATGTCGGTGCTCATCGAGAAGTTCGCTAGGACTAGCACGTCCCGGCCGCCGGTGACAACGCGCTTGTGTCCGTCAGCCCCTCCTCCTCCAGCCAGCGCGGCTCCTTGAGCAACGCCACGAACTGCTGCTGCGCCGGCGAGATCGCGCGGTGCCGCCGGTACATCACTCCCAAAGGCCGCCACATGTCTAGGCTCTCGACCTCGATGGCCACCAGGCTGCCGTTGCGCGTCTCGTCGGCCACGCTGGTCTGCGGCACGAGCGAGATACCGTTCTCGATCTCGACCGCGCGCTTGACCGTCTCGATGTTGTCGAACTCCATGGTGTGCTGGATGCGCACGCCCTGTTCGCGCAGGAGCCGGTCCACGACTTTGCGCGTGGGCAGGTCAGGCTCGAACGAGATAAACTTTTCTCCTTCCAGGTCGCGCAGCCGCACCCGCCGGCGTTCGGCGAGCGCGTGGTCGGGGTGGCAGATGAGCACGAGCTTGTCCCGCCAGAAATCCTCGATCACCAGCCCGGTCCGCTTCGCCGGGAACGCCACCAGCCCGAGGTCGGCGTGGCCTCCGAGCACCTCGCTGTAGACCTGCACGGAGCGGCGGTAGTCCACCTTCACTTCCACGTCCGGGTAGAGCGTGCGGAACTTCTTCAAAAAAGGTGGTAATTCGTGTAAGCCGATGCTGTGGATCGTGGCAATTTTGAGCTCGCCGGCCACGATGTTTTGCAACTCGCGGATACGGTCGCCCAGGCTCTCGAAGGTGTGCAGGATTTCCTTACTGGCTTGCAAGAACGCCCGACCCTCTTGGGTGACAGAAAAGTTACGCTTGCCGCGCTCGATCAGACTGACGTTGAAGTGGCGTTCCAACGCGCGGACCTGTTGACTGACGGCGCTTTGGGTGATGGAGTTGAGCGACGCCGCGCGCGAAAAGCTGGCCGTCTCCACCAGATCGCAGAACACCTTGAACGTTTCGATTTGCATGGAGCCGCTTCATCATAAGGAGAACTAATCGCCTTCGTCAACCCACTTCAATTTTTCTAATGGACAGCCCGGAAGACCGCCTTGCCCGAGTGCAGGAAAACATCGCCCTGGCCGCCGCGCGCGCCGGCCGCGACGCCGCCGAAGTGGAACTCGTCGCCGTTTCCAAAACGCATCCGCCCGACGCCCTCCGTGCCGTGGCCGACGCAGGCCAGGCCCTCTTCGGTGAGAGCCGGGTGCAGGAGGCGCGCGCGAAGATCCCGCTCCTACCCTCGCGGCTGCGGTGGCACTTCATCGGCCACTTGCAGAAGAACAAGGTGCGCGCCGCGCTGGGGATGTTCGAGTTGTTCCACGGGGTTGATTCGCTCGAACTCGCGCAGCAGTTCCACCGCATCGCCGACGAGGAAGGCCAGCGGCCGAAGGTGCTCTTGGAGGTGAACGTCGCCGGCGAAGCCACGAAGTTCGGTTTCCCGCCTGACCGCCTGGAAGCCCAGGCGGAGGAACTCCTCGCCTTGAACCGGCTCGAAATCGTCGGCCTGATGGCGATGGCACCCTTCGCCCCCGAGGCGGAACATTCCCGGCCGTACTTCCAGCGCCTGCGCGACCTGCGCGACCGCCTCCAGACCGCCGCCGGCATCGGTCTGCCGCAACTGTCGATGGGGATGAGCGGCGACTACGAAGTGGCGGTCGAGGAAGGCGCTACCCTCGTGCGGGTCGGCAGCGCCATCTTCGGCACGCGCGCGGGCAAAAAGTGGTCACCCACCGACGACGGCGCCGACGGTTGAACACTACCCGCCCGCCGCGGGCGAAAAGTATTCCGCGCGAACCCACGTCAGCGCGGCCTCGCGGTCGGCGAACGCCCCTTCGAGTTGTCGGGTCTGGGCGGCTTCGAGGATTTCACCGATCTTCGGCCCGGGTTCCAGGCCAAGCTGGATCAGGTCGTGGCCGTTGACGAACGGCCTCGGGATCAGCGGTTCGTGGGCGAACTCCTCCTGCTTGGCGCGCAGGAAATGGTAGTTCTCCACGAACCCGTGGCTGCCCATGCAATCGACGCGGTGCAGTTCCATCTCGTCCTCGAAGCCAGGTCGGGCCATGAAGCGTTTCAGCTTGGCGACGCGCATCTGCGGCACGTCTTTGAAGGCCATGTGGAAGCGCACGGCCTCCACGGCCAACTCGATTTCCGCACGGGAAAAACGCAGCCTCTCCATGACCTTGATCGCCATGTCCGCCCCGACGTGTTCGTGGCCGTTGAAGCGCACCCGACCGTTCTCGTCCATCCGGGCGGTCGGCGGCTTGCCGATGTCATGCAAGAGCACGCTGAAAACCAGCGGCGTGCTCACTTCCTCGGGCAGCAAGGAGAGCATCAGCCGCGTGTGGACGAACACGTCGCCCTCCGGGTGGTACTTGGGCGGCTGCTCGCAGCCCTTGCAGGCGTCGAGTTCGGGCAGGACGACGCGCATCAAACCGCTGTCGTCCAACAGGTCGAACCCACGCACCCGCGTTGCCGCGCGGAAGATTTTGACCAACTCGTCGCGGATGCGCTCGGCGCTGACGACGCCGATCTCGCCGGCATGCGCGCGCACCGCCGCCCACGTCGCCGCCTCCACCTCGAAGCCCAGCACCGCAGCGAACCGCACCGCGCGCAGAAGCCGCAGCCGGTCTTCCCGAAACCGCGCGTCAGCGTCGCCGATAGCGCGTAGTTTCCCCGCCGCGAGGTCAGCCTGACCGCCGACGTAGTCGATCACCTGCCGGGCGACCGGGTCGAAGAACATCCCGTTGACCG
>CAXUIU010000195.1:0-7325 GCA_964250955.1 uncultured Chthoniobacterales bacterium
CAGGCGCTCGGACCCTACGTGGAAGCGCGCTGGGGATGGGACGACGCGTTCCAGAGCACCCTCCACCGCCAATACTGGACCGAGCGTCCGTGGTCAGTGATCATGTTGGGCGGCCAGCGGGTCGGCACTGTGGCGATCACACGCACTCTGACGCACTTCCAGTTCGACGAGTTTTACCTGCTGCCCCGATTCCAGAAGCAAGGAATCGGCAGCGAGGTTTTGAAGAACATTCTGCAGCAAGCCGACGCTGCCCGTCTGCCCGTCAAATTGCAGCACCTCAAGTGGAACCCGGTCGGCTCGCTGTACCGGCGCCACGGGTTTGCCGTGGTGGACGAGAACGACACCCACTACCTTCTCGTCCGCGTTCCGCAGACCTCTAGCGTCTGACTTTAGCCTCCTACCTTCTATGCCTCCACGTCGGACCGACCGGGAACTCCAAGGCAATCCGCTCGACATCGTGATCGGACTGATCCGCCTGTTCTTCGGCGGGCAAGCGGCCGGGCGGCAGCGTGCGGCGCTGTTCAGCGCGGCCGTGGTCGCGGCAGCGGTGATCTTCACGGGCGGCTGGTATCTCTTCCAAACCGGCGAACGCAAGGCGGAGGTTCGCCGGCTCATCGCCAACTCCCAGGAAGCCCACAAGCAGATCAAGATCACGCAGGTCATCTGGGACATCTGGACGTTGTACTTCTCGCGTCCCTTCGTTTCCGCGCACGTCGATGCCAAGGAGGGCAGCCTGCTGTTGGGCGAGCCAGAGCGCACGAGTTTCCCCCATGCCATCCGCACGCTTTACAACTCGGCTTACACGGTCGGCTACTGCGACGATCTCGGTGACCCGGCGTGGGTCGGCTACCGGGTGTTCGACATGCAGGGCCACGTCACCCCGCCCAGGCGGCCGGAGGGGTTTTCCCTGGACCCGCGGACCTCAGCCCGCATCGAGTCGGCGTTCTACAGCGAGAGCGGCTATGACCGCGGCCACATGGCCCCGAACTACGCCATCGGCACACGTTACGGCAAGGAGGCGCAAGAGGAAACCTTCCGAATGTCCAACGTTTGCCCGCAGCGCCACCGTCTCAACGCTGGACTGTGGAAGGACCTCGAAACCAAGGTGGCCGACAACTACACCGGCCGCTACGGCCAGGTGTGGGTGATCGACGGCCCGATCTTCGGCCCCGAGGACCCGCTCCAACGCCTGCGGGAACGGGTTGCGGTGCCGCCGTCGTTCTACATGATCATCCTCCAGCAGCACGAGGGCGGGGTGCGTGCGCAGGCGTTCGTGATCGACCAGGAAGCACCCGGGTCCGGGTCGCTCGACCCGTACCTGACCACCGTGGCCGACATCGAGCACCGCACCGGCCTGAGCTTTTTTCCGAAACTCGACCGCAAGGCGCAGGATCAACTGGAGCAGCAAAAACCGTCGTCGGTCTGGTAGGGCGAGCGCCCTTGTGCGGGACGGGATTTTGCCTTAGATTCGATCAACGTTCAACGAACCATCCTGACCCATGCCTACCACCGTCGAAATGCCCGCTGCGGACTTGGCCACTGACCCTTCCGATATGTCCACCTTCCCGCCCTTCAGCCTGGCGCGGTTGCTACGGACGGTGTTCAACCCGAAGGCGGGCGAGCGAGTCGCCATCCTCATCGACCTCAAGGACCCGCACGGCATGAAGGACTACGGCTTCCTGTCTGACCCCAAACTGACCATCCAAAAAATCGCCTACGAGACGTTTTACGAGGGCTTGAAAAACGGCGTGTCCGACGAGTTAAATCTCACTGGCGGCGAGATGTTCGCCTACGAAATCACGGGCGGCAGCAACCTGGACCTGCCCGACCTCGCCGTGGATGCACAAGGCAAAGAACTCAGCCTGGAGCGTGACATCTACCCAAACTACGACCTGATCCTCTGCATCTCGACGTACTCGGCGACCGCGCCGCTGACGGCGTTCGCCAAGCAGTACGGGTTCCGCGGCGCGACGCTGCACGGCGTCAATCCGATCATCCTCGCCTCGGGACTCGCGGTGGACTACAACCAGGTCAGCAAGACTGCCGAAAAGCTGCGCCTCGGTGTGACGCGCGCAGAGGCGGTCGAAATCGACTTTGGCGTCGAGGGACAGACTTACACCCTGCGACTCGAACTCGGTGGTCAGGAAGCGCAGAAGAGCCACGGCCTCTGCCTCGGCGGGCCCGACGTGGCGAACCTCCCGGCGGGCGAGGTTTACTTCGTGCCCAAGGGCGCAGAGGGGCAGTTCCCGATGCGCTACGAGGACGGCACGCTGGGCCTGATGACCGTTCGCGGCGGGCGGGTCGTCGAAGCCAAGCTCCTGCGCGGCAATGCCTCAGTCGTGGAAGAGCACGGCAAGAAGCTGACGGGCGACCCGGTCACCGGTGAACTGGGTGAACTCGGCTTCGGCACGCAGGTGCTGCCGGTATCCGGCCGCGATATTCAGGACGAGAAGGTGTTCGGCACTTTCCACATCGCCACGGGCCGCAGCGACCATCTGGGCGGCTCGCTGACGCCGGACCGTTTCGCCAGCAAACACAACGCGACCCACGACGACATCCTCTTCGCGCCGGCCAAGACGCCCGAGATCGAGGGCAAGCAGGTGCGCATGTACCGCGATGGCAAGGTGGAGGTGCTCATCGAGAACTACCTGCCGGCCGCGTACTTCCTCGGGTTGGTGACGCGCTGATGGCGTCCAACCCGTACGAATCGGAGAGGTTGCTGGCGGAGTATCTGTTGTTCCACTACGGCAAGGCTGAAGAGGTCTTGCCGTTTCCCTTCGGTCCGACAGACGCGTTGGACTTCGCTGTTCGTGTGGTGACTCGGACGGTAGATGTCGGTACATTGCCGCCCGCCGCGAGGGCGTTGGACCTCGGCTGCGCCGTCGGTCGATCAAGTTTTGAACTGGCGCGCTGGTGCGAGGAAGTGGTTGGGATCGACTACTCGACCAGCTTCATCCACGCCGCCACGGCACTCGCCGCAGGTAACACGTTGACCTATGCCCGGATAGCCGAAGGGCTCATGACGGTGGCCACCATCGCCGAGGCACCCGCCGATCTTGACCGGCGGAAGGTGCATTTTGAAACAGGCGACGCGTGCAATTTACGGCCTGACCTCGGGCGCTACGACGTGGTGCTGATGGCGAATCTGATAGACCGCTTGCCCGCGCCGCGCCGCTGCCTGGCGCGCCTGCCCGACCTGGTTGTGCCCGGCGGACAACTGGTCATCGCGTCGCCTTTCACTTGGATGGAAGAGTACACACCACGCGAGCACTGGTGGGGTGGGCATCTACGAGACGGGGAGCTTATCTTCACGGCGGAAGCACTCCGCGAGATCCTTGGAGCTGACTTCGAGTTCGAGCGGCAGGTGGACTTGCCGTTCCTGATTCGGGAACACACCCGCAAGTACCAGTGGAGCGTCAGTTGGGCAGGACGCTGGCGGCGGCGCTGACCGCCATCGTCTGTCGACGGAGTTGCCCGCACGCGGCGTCGATGTCGTGGCCCTTCTCGCGGCGCAAGGTCGCGCTGACCCCACGCGTCCGCAGCGCCCCGAGGAAATCCTGCTGCCGGCCCACCGGCGGGCGGGTCCAGGCCAGACCTTCGACGCTGTTGTACGGGATGAGGTTGACCTTGGCGTCCATTTCGCCGGCCCAATGCGCGAGGGCCTGCGCTTGCTCCGGGGTGTCATTGACGCGGTCGATCAGGATGTACTCGAAGGTCAGCTTCTGCTTCTTGCGCAGGTGATAGTAGCGGCAGGCGTCCATCAGGATGGCCAGCGGGTACTTGCGGTTGACGGGCATGATGCGCGCGCGAACCTCGTCGGTTGCGCCGTGCAGAGAGATCGCCAGCCGGATTTGCAGCGGCTGGTCGGCTAACTGGCGAATCTGCGGAGCCAGCCCGCTCGTGGAAACCGTGATGTGCCGCGCGCCGAGGCCGACGCCCCACGGGGCGTTGATGATGCCGATGGCGCGTAGGAGTTGGTCGTAGTTGGCTAAGGGCTCACCCATGCCCATAAAGACGAGGTTGTTGACGGTCTCGCCGGAAGCTTCTTCCACGCGCAAGATCTGCTCGACGATCTCGCCCGCGCGCAGGTTACGCTTCCAGCCGTCCAAGCCGCTCGCGCAGAACTTGCACCCGTACGCGCAGCCCACCTGCGTGGAGACGCACAACGTCCGCCGGTCGCTCGCCTCGCCGTAGAGCGCGGGGGAAGCCGGGATGAGGACGGTCTCGATGAGTTGCGCGTCTGACAGACGGAACAGGAATTTTTGCGTCGTGTCGTGCGAACCGAGCCGGCGCACGGTCTCGATGTGACCCAGCGAGTACCGTCCAGCCAGGAACGTCCGTAGCGCCGCGGGCAGGTTCGTCATCGCGTCGAAGGAGCGGGCGCGTTTGCGGTAGACCCATTCGAGGAGTTGCCCGGCGCGGAAGGCCGGTTGCCCCGCCTCCGCGAACTGCCCGGCGAGTTCCTCGCGGGTCAGCGAGGTAATCGGCTCGATGGCAGAGGCAGGCACTGGACTGGACACGCCCTCAACATACTCCCAAATTCCCGGGATGAAACCCATGGAACCCATGAAGCCGATGGAACCGATGCACGATCTGACCGACGACCCCGGCAACCAGTGGTGGCCGGAAGGGCTCGGCACTTCGCCGGACGCCGCCGGCAGCCAGAACAACGTGCGCTACGCTTACTTCGCCAGCAAGGGGCGGCTCGCCGTAGACACTGGCAGGGGCGTGCGCGTGTACGCCACCGGCAACCACCACATCTCGGGGGTGAGTCAAAGCCAGGGTGACGACGCGGTCTTCACCAGCCAGCGCGGAGAGGTCAGCCTTGGCGATTTGCAGCCTGCCGACGCCTGAACGGCGTCAGGCGACGAAGAAGAACGCCAGTGCCAGCAGGATGTAAACGCCGATCAGCAGCACACCCTCGAACCACGTCGTCTCACCGTCCTGCGCAATGGCGTTAACCACGAAAGCCACCGCCGCGATGGCGGCCATCTCCAGCGGGTTGGAGAAGACGAGGTTCATCGGGTGACCCATCAAGTGTGAGATGAACACCAAAAGCGGCGCAGTCAGCAGCGCCACCTGGATCGTCGAGCCGACCGTGATCGTCACCACGAGGCCCATGCGGTTTTGCCGGGCGAAGTAGATCGCCGACGTGTACTCGGCGGCGTTGCCTACGATGGCCAACACGATGATGCCGAGGAAGAACTCCGACAGACCGATACTCTTGGCGGTTGCCTCTAGCGCGTCGCTGACGAGTTCCGCCTCCAGGGCAATCAGTGCCGTGCAGCCGAGCAGGACGCCAATGGACACAGGCAATTTCCAGGGCGTGCCCTCGCCGCCTTCCGCGTCGTCGATGGCGAAGATGTTCCGATGCGTGACCAGCGTGTAGACGAGGTTCGCCAGATAGATGCAGATGAGGACGCCGGCCACGCAAAGGCTCAGATACTCGTCACGCACGGCGGCGATCTCCGGTCCGAGCGACTGGCGCTCCGTGTAGTCAAAGAACGCCGGCAGGATCAGCGCGACCACGCAGAGAATCAGCATGCTCGAAAGCAGGGCGGCGCGCTCCTTCTTGAACGTTTGCTTCTCGCGCCCGACACTGCCCGCGACGATGGCCATGCCGAGGCCCAGCAGACTGTTGCCGATAATAGAGCCAGTAATCTGCGCTTTAACCACGTCCACCGCGCCTGCGCGCAACACGAAGATTGCGATGATGAGTTCGGCCGCGTTGCCGAAGGTGACGTTGAGCAGTCCCCCGATAGCTCCTCCTGCGACGTTCGCAACCTGTTCGGTAGCTTTCCGAATGTACTCGGAGAGCGGGATGATCGCCACGATCCCGGCCGCGAACACCCAACCCGCCGGTGCGTGCAGGCTGTAGCGCAGCACGAGCGAGGCGGGAATGAGCAACAACAGAAAACGCAGGAACACGGCAGCGGACTCTGTAGGCCGCGCCAGCGCGCGTCAACCACCGACGATCAGGCCTTGTCGCGGTCGTGGACCTGCGCGGGCGGACTGGTGGCCTCGACTGCGCTGAAGGTCTCCTTGATGTGATACGTGTGCTTGGCCCCCTTCGGCACCACCCACGAATCGCCCACGTTGAGCACCAGCGTCTGCCCTTCGAGCACCAGTTCCGCCGAGCCCTTGAGCACGTAGCCAACAGTTTCGTACTCGCGCGACACCTCGGGCTTCGCTTCGCCGGGTTCCTCGTCGGTCCACAGGCGCATCGACACCGTTTTGCCGCTGGCAAGGTACTTCTGGCCGAGTTCCCCTTTGGGCGAGTGCTCGGAACTAACTTTGGTGACGCTGGTGTCGTTCATGCCTCTGAAACGCTCGCCGTGCGCCCACTGGACGCGCCGGGCCTAATTCAGCCGCTGCAACTCGGGCAAGCCGTAGCTTTCCTGGACGTTGTGGTTGTCGTCCGTCAACGCACCGGCATCGAGGAACAACTCGCGCGGCGCCTCCTCGAACTCGATTTTGTGGAAGCCGTCTAGCGGCGTTTCGAGCGCCTTGGGCAGATCGTCCAGGCTATTGACCGGCTTGCCGTTGACGTTGGTGACCACGAGGTATTTGAGGTCTTCGTAGCCGATGTTGCTCGCGGTAGGCAGCACCTGGCTCAAGACCACGATGCGCTTGCGCCCGGCTGGGACGAGCGCGGACTGGAAGCGGTCCAGGTAGACGAGGCGCTGGGGGGCCTGCTTCTGCCAGTCGTTCCCCCATTCCTTGAGGTATTGGCGGGAGAGCTCCTCGAAGATCAGTCCGTCCACCACGCAGTAGCGCGGGGCCTTGTCGATCACGTAGGGCTCGCTGACGTACTCCTGCGTCGGCTTGTGGCTCATCGTGATCTCGACGGTGAGCGGCTGACCGTCACGCATGAGCTTGGCCGTCACCTTTTGGCCGGCGTAGGTCAGCGTGGAGAGCAGGTGCGTCATGGAAATCCGGCCGTAAAGGGGCTCCTCGTAGTTGCCGTCCTGGTCGATGGCGTGACCCTCCACCTCCATCAGCACGTCGCCCGCCTTGACGCCCGCCAAGGCTGCCGGGCCACCGGCGACAGCGTCGGTGACGTACGCCCCACCACCGGCCGCGGGCAGCTTGGCGTAGTGGCGCAACTGCGGGTCGCGCGTCGGCGCGTACTCCATCCCGGCGCGGGGGAAGCCCTGGTACGCCCCGTCGGCGCTGTCCTTGAGGAAGTGGGCGATCACGGGGGCGGGCAGCACATCCACGCTCTGCGCACGCGGGTCGTAGCGCATCAGGATGCCGGCGAGTTTGCCGTCCTTGATGACTGGCGCCGTGAAGCTTCCCTCCTTGTACTGGAGCGGGAGGGTCAG